>NZ_JBICMK010000043.1:0-99905 GCF_043106315.1 Pseudomonas sp. FYR_5
CCTTGCGGCCCCCTTTATTGGGTTCAGGCCCGCCTGAGCGCCTGGTTCATCCCCCGCATCCCGGCCGTCCTGGCTGACTCACTTCGCGCAATGCTTGAAGATCATTGCCGTCGAGGTATGCCCCATTGCCCTCGATGTGGCATTGGGCGCCTTTGCGCAGAGACTCGCCGACGATCTCGGCGACCTTCCCGAGCAGCGATACGCGGCGCCACTGGTGTGCTCGACCTTCTCGCCTGAGCGCTTGAGCCTGAGTGGAGCAGTAGATCTCACGCGCTTTGGCAACTGTCGCCGCGGACGATGGAATCCCTCAACCCTCAAAGAACCCTGCTCCCAAGAGGGGCGATGGGGAAGGGCTGCCATCACGAAGATGATATTAATTATCACATGCGGATGATTTTCATGTAGATTCCTGCGCCAAGGATTTTTCATGAACAAGGAGTCAGCCCGCGATGCCCCCGTCGATCAACCCTTCCATGACACTCACTCTCGGCCTGTGTGCTTCCGTCTTCTGCCCGTTTTCGCTGGCTGAGGCAGAAACCAAATCCGAGGACAGTGTGCTGGAGCTTGGTTCCACTGATGTGGTCGCTACCAGCTTGGGTAGTACCACTGAGAACAGTGGCTCCTACACTACCGGGAGCATGAGCGCAGCCACGCGCTTGAATCTCTCGATCAAGGAAACACCCCAATCGGTCTCGGTGATATCCCGGCAGCAGCTGGACGATTTCCAGCTCAACACGCTGTCCGAGGCCATGGCCCATGTGACGGGGGTAACGGTTCAGCGAAATGACTCGGAGCGACCTGGCTACTACTCACGTGGTTACGCGATCAATAATTTCCAGATCGATGGAATGCTCAATACGTTCTCGGGGCTTAAGTCCGACTCGGATACCATCATCTACGATCGAATTGAGGTCGTTCGCGGAGCCACTGGGCTGACGACAGGCGCTGGTGATCCCTCGGGCACTATCGCGATGGTGCGCAAGCGGCCAACGCATGAGCTGGCGGTCAAGAGCGGTGTCAGTGGGGGCAGCTACGACAACTACTACACCTACCTGGATGTCGGCGGCCCATTAGGCTGGGAGGGGCGGCTGCGCGGTCGCACAGTGTTGGCGTATCGCGACAACAAGTCGTTCATGAATAAATATGCCACCCAGCGTGAGGTGGCGTATGGCGTGCTCGAAGCCGACCTGACCGACAGCACGGTCCTGGCGGTGGGATATGACTATCAGAACAAGCACGTCCAAGGTTCCTCATGGGGTACGGTGCCTTTCTGGAATGCCGATGGCAGTAAAGCCAATCTCCCACGCTCGACCAACCTCAGCGCCCCATGGTCCTCCTGGCCATTGAAAGACCAGACGGTATTCGCAACCCTTGATCAGCGCCTGGGTAACGACTGGCTGATGAAAGTGGCCTACACCCATCGGCAAACCGACAGTGACGGCAAGGTGTACTACGGAGGTAATGGTTTCCCGGAGGCTGATCGCAGTGGCATGCGGGCCTGGTACGCGCATTTTGGTGGGGAGGAGAAGATGGATGCGATCGACTTCAACCTCGCTGGCCCCTTCCAATTGATGGGGCGCAGTCATGACTTCATGATCGGCTACGGCGAGTCAGAACGGCGCAATAGTGAGCCATATCGCCTTGGTCTTCCAGTGCCCCAAGACTACAACAAGATTCCTGACTGGAAGTACATGGGGTCTATCCCCAAGTTCTATGACATCGATACCGGACTGGACAGTTCGCGCTCCTACACCCGTCAGAAAGCGGGTTACATCGCAACACGGCTGAACCCGACAGACCGCCTTCACTTCGTGGTTGGCAGCCGCTACGGCAGTTGGGAAACGGAGCGTCGGGAATGGGACTATGACGACGCCCTGAATGTCGCCGGTCAGTCCACTACCAAGCAGACGCAAAACGATCAGTGGACACCCTACGCCGGTGTGCTCTTTGACCTGAATGACCAGTTCACCGCCTATGTCAGTTATACCGACATTTTTAACCCGCAGACCGTGAGAGACGTCAACAAGCAGTACATCGAACCTATCGTTGGCAAAGTCTATGAGGTAGGTCTCAAGGGCAGTATGTTCGAAGAAAGGCTGAACCTGAGTACTGCCGTGTTCCGCAGTAAACAGGATAACGTGGCGGAACAGGATGACTCGGTGCCGCCCAATGGCAATGAAGTTTTCTACAAAAGCGGCGGTAAAGGTGTAGTCGTTGAAGGTTTCGAAGCTGAAGTCGCGGGCGAGGTGATGACCGATTGGCAGATGAGCCTGGGTTACAGCTACACCCATGCCGCCACAGCCGAGAAAAAGCGAAAGAATACCGAGCAGCCATTGAACCTTGTGCGCTTCTCCAGCACCTACAAGATGACCCCGGCATTGACCGTTGGGGCGAGCCTGGATTGGCAGAGCGACAACTTCAAAATGGCCAACCGCCCAGTGGGGCGCGATGGTGACAGGATCATCACTGCCAAAGACAAGATCGGCCAGAAGGCGTTCTCGGTGGTTGGGCTGATGGCACGCTATCAAATCGATGAACACCTGTCAGCGTCGGTTAACGTGAAGAATCTGTTCGATGAGCATTACTACAACAACGTTGGATTCTACAACGGCGTTTACCAAGGTGAGCCACGGACAATGATGGTCAGCCTGGACTGGAAGTTGTAAGGCTTTGGTGCCGCCGGGCGTGCCGCCTGATGCCTTTGCACGTAGGCGCCTGACAGGGCTCATCGAATGATGGGCCTTTCTCATCTCTACTCAATCGCTTGAAATTGGGACGGTACCATCGTTCCGCACTCCTTCCTCTAATGGGTGATGCAAACCAAGTCCCGGTGGGCTTGTTGCGCAGATTGCCCACCTTTTTGACCCGCGCCTCCTAAGCGCGGAGGGCATCTCCCACACTGTTCAACTCACGCTCAACGGCGAACGACCGCTCGCGACACGCAAGGCGTCACAGGGCAGGGTGGCTGAATAAGGGCGTTCTCGGCGGATCATGAGGCTTTACATTCAGTGCGTATGATAATAAGGTTTTAATCATACGAGCTGCATGTAATTTACCTTGAGCGTGACTGCCCAAGGGCCTTTCGATAAGGAGAGTCGAGCGTGTTCAGTACCTACCGCGAGTTGTTCCAGGCCAGAGGCGCCAAGGGCTTCGCCTTGGCCGGCCTGCTGGCCCGGTTGCCGTTGCCGATGACCGGTATCGGGATCATCACCATGTTGTCGCAGATCACCGGCAGTTACGGCCTGGCCGGTGCGGTGGCGGCCACCTTCGTGCTGACCTATGCACTGATGTCGCCGCAGATCTCGCGCCTGGTCGACCGCCATGGCCAGGGCCGCTTATTGCCGGCCGCCGCCGGGCTCAGCGTGCTGGGCATCCTTCTGCTGTTGGCTTGCAGCTATTGGCAGTTGGCGGACTGGACCCTGTTCGTCGGGGCCGCGCTCGCCGGCTTCATGCCCAGCATGTCGGCGATGGTGCGCGCGCGCTGGACCGCGATTTACCGCGGCAAGGCGCAACTGAAGACAGCCTACTCGCTGGAAACCGTTCTTGACGAAGTCACCTTCATTGCTGGCCCGCCGATTTCGGTGGGGCTGAGCGTGGCGGTACTTCCGCAGGCCGGTACACTGGTTGCTGCCGTGTTCCTGGCCATCGGCGTGTTCGCCTTGGCGGTGCAGGTCGGCACCGAGCCGCCAGTAGAGGCCGATGCCGCCACCGGGCAAGACAGCATGTCGGTGTTCAGGCTGGCCGACGTTCGCCTGCTGACCTTGCTAATGGTTGCTATGGGCTTGATCGTCGGTACGGTCGACATCGTCAGCGTGGCATTCGCCGAGCAGATGGACATGCCGGCTGCGGCTAGCGTGGTGCTGTCCTGTTATGCCATCGGCTCCTGTGTCGCGGGGCTGGTGTTCGGTGTCCTGAAACTCGATACCCCGCTACACAAGCTGCTACTGCTGGGTGGGTTGGCGACTGCGGCGACAACCTTGCCGCTGCTGGTGGTGGGAAACATCATCGGGCTGGCCATCGCCGTGCTGGTCGCGGGCCTGTTCTTCGCCCCGACCATGATCGTGGCGATGTCGCTGGTAGAGCGCATCGTGCCCGAAAGCAAGCTGACCGAAGGGATGACCTGGTTGCTCGCCGGTCTCAACGTTGGCGTTGCCGGCGGTGCCGCAGCATCTGGGCAGGTGGTCGATGTGTGGGGTGCCCAGGCCGGATTCAACGTGGCCTTGGCCGCCGGGGCCGCAGTGTTGTTGGTCGCGCTTTGGGGCTACCAGCGCATGCGCGACCGAGCCCGACAGGCGTCGTATTCGCTTTGATCGGCTTCAGGGACCGCCAGGCTTGGGGGCTCGGTCACCGCGCGACGATACGACAGGCTTGTCAGTGCGCCTCGCGCCCAAGACAATGCGTGCAAGCGGTATGAATACTCGTATACGCCCGCCCTATGCTGCCAGAACACAAGGAATAGCTGGATGGTTCGCCGCACCCGCGCCGCAATGCAAGAAACCCGAGCCCTGTTACTGGCCACCGCCCGCCAGATGTTCACCGAGCAGGGGTTTGCGCACGCCTCGATGGATGATCTGACCGCCCGGGCGGGCTTGACGCGGGGGGCGTTGTACCACCACTTTGGCGACAAGAAGGGGTTGCTGGCAGCCGTCGTCGAGCAGCTCGACGCTGAAATGGACGAGCGCCTGCGTGCCATTACCGAGACCGCCGATAACGCTTTGGACGGCTTCCGCCAGCGCTGCCACGCCTACCTGGAGATGGCGCTGGAGCCCGAGATCCAGCGCATCGTGCTGCGCGACGCCAGAGCGGTGTTGGGTGGCGGCTCGCCTGAGGCCCAGCGGTATTGCATAGAGTCGCTGCGCCAGTTGATCGACAACCTGGTGCTACAGGGCGTTTTCGTCAACGCGCACGCTCAAGCGCTGGCTGCGTTGATCTACGGCAGCTTGGCTGAAGCGGCTGTGTGGATCGCGGAGGCCGAAGACGGCAATGCATGCTTGGCGCAGGCTGGCAAGGCGTTCGACCTGCTGTTGCTCGGGGTGCTAAAGCAGCCAACAGACTCTACGGAGGCGTGAATGCGCGCGACAGTTCCGCCCTGTTGGGAGCCCTGTCCCCCTCAGGGCAGGCTTGGTGCTGCTCAAGGTTTTTCAGTAGCGCTTGCTTGGCTAGGGGCGGGCTCTGTGGAAGAAGACGCGGCAGCATGAAGCTTGTCGGTAATCTGCTTGGCCAAGGCATGGTAAAGCGAGACCGGAGACACCCATCCAGAGATGGCCGCCGCCATCAGTGTCGATGCCAACATGGGAATGGCCAGGTCCGGGCTGTGTGTCAATTCAAGCACGATGACCGAGGCGGTCAGTGGCGAGCGTGTCACACCGGCCAGGTATGCGCCCATGCCGAGTAGTGCGCCTGCCTGGGGATCAACATCGGGCAGCAAGCTCAACAGGGGCGCAAAGGCGGCGCCGATGCTCAGCGAAGGCGAAAAGAGCCCGCCAGGAATCCCGGAAAGATAGGACGCGACGTTGGCCAGAAACTTCCAGAGGAGAAAGCTTGCGTCCGTGATCGGTTGCCCCTCCAGCAATGCTCGCGTTTCTTCGTACCCGGTGCCGAATACATGATTGCCAGAGACGAGCCCCAACGTGGCCAGCAACAAGCCACAGATGGCAGCAAAGCGCACTGGATAGCGTCCGCGTAATGCACAGACCTGGCCGAGTATGCCCTTGTCGGTGGGCAGCACAAGCTTGGCGTAAAAACCACCCAGCAGCCCGCCCAGGACTGCACAGGCAGGCACGACGCTCCAGCCCCAGCCCACCGGCATTCGACCGCTGATTTCTCCAAAATAGGCGTAATGCCCCATCAGCCCCAGCGTGACGACCCCACCGATCAGCACCGCAGTGAGCACCAGGCCGCTGAAACGTTGCTCGAACGTGCGGCTCAACTCCTCAATGGCAAAGACCACCCCCGCTAAAGGTGTATTGAAGGCTGCCGCAATACCCGCGGCGCCTCCGGCGAGCACCAGGCCAGCGATGGTGCGCCGGCCATGCAGGCCTAAACGTCGGCCAAAGGAATAGAGCACAGCGGCGCCGATGTGGACGGTCGGGCCTTCCCGGCCAACCGAACCGCCGACCAGCAGGGCGCCCAACGTCAGGCTCATGCGTGCTGCAGCCACAGGGAGCGAGAGCAATCGGGCGCGCAGCCGGCGAGAGGGCATTTCCAGGGCGGCTATGACTTGGGGAATGCCGCTACCCTTGGCATTTTCAAACCACCGTTGCGTCAGATAAGCCAGGAGCGCGAAACCAAGCGGAGTGATGAGAAGAGGTGACCAGGGTGCCCATTCCAGCAAACGCTTGAACGAAGCGAACGCCGCGTCGGCTAGCCAGGCGAATGCCAGCGCAACCAGCCCCACCAGCAACGCCCCGATCCAGAACGCCAGTCGCTGACGCCATTCTCGCCAGCGTGAACGGCGGGAGAGTGAAGGTGCAGGACGGGTAGGTTCGGGCATGGTCCACACATGGCTGACTTGGAAAGCCGTGAGTATGGCGTGTTTTCCCAGGCAGGCCTACCCGACACAGGTTGTAGTCGTGCCAGGCGTGGCGATCCGTTTGCTCACATGCAACGGATCGCCAGTGCCAGAATGTGGCTAGGTGGCCGAACTTGCTTTGGTAGCAGGAGCTGCCTTACGCATGCTCCACATCCCCCAGGTCAAACCCAGCACGGCCGCGATCAATGACGCGGATAGCACACCGAGTTTCGCAGCCCCGAGTGAGCCAGGTTCGACGAAAGCGAGGTTGGCGATGAAGATCGACATGGTGAAACCGATGCCGGCCAGCAGCCCGACCAGCATGATGCTACGCCAGTTGACCTCGGCGGGAAGCTCGCACCAGCCCAGGCGGACCATCAGCCAGCTAACGCTGACGATGCCCAAGGGCTTTCCTGCGACCAGGGCGACAGCGACGGCGATCATGACCCACTGGGGGCCTTCAGCGGACAGGTCGACACCCGAAAGGCTTACCCCGGCATTGGCCAAGGCAAACACGGGCATGATGCCGTAGGCTACCCAAGGGTGCAGGGTCCCTTGCATACGCACCACCGGCGGCAGCAGTTCGCGCTGGGCCAGGCGCAGCCGTTTCAAAGGATCAATGAGGTCGCTGGCATCTTGCTCAGGCGCCTTGGCGCGCCCCAGCAATTCGCCGGTGAAGCGGGTAATGGCATCCAGCGGGCGCTCACGCGTGGGCATTGCGGTGACAGGTGTCATCAGGCCTAGCACAACACCTGCGAGAGTCGGGTGGGCGCCGGTCAACAAGATGCCCAGCCAGACGATCGCGCCAGGAATGACATAGGCGAAGGCTGAACCCACACCGATCTTCTGAAGCCCGATCACCATGAGCAGGCCGATCAGTGCAACGCCGAAACCGGTGTAATCAAGGCCGCCAGAATAGAAGAACGCGATGATCAGGACTGCGATGATGTCATCGATGATTGCCAGGGCGAGGAGGAACACACGTACATTGGACGGGATCGACTTGCCGAGCAGTGCCAGTACGCCCACCGCAAAGGCGATATCCGTCGCCGTTGGCACTGCCCAACCTTGTTGGTCTGCCGGCGCGTGACCAAAACTCAGGTAGAGGAGTGCGGGTACCGCTACGCCGCCGACAGCGGCTGCCATGGGAAGCGTGGCTTGGCGCAGGCTGGACAGTGCGCCCTCGTGGATCTCGCGGCGGATCTCCATGCCCACGACCAGGAAAAAGATGGTCATCAAGCCATCATTGATCCAGAAGTGCAGGGACTGCGAATAGACATGCGAGCCCACGCCGAATGTCAACGGCGTATGCCAAAGGGCTTCATAACTGTCGGCAGCCGGGGAGTTCGCCCAGATCAGTGCAGCGACTGCGGCAATCAACAGAACGATGCCGCTGACCGCTTCAATGTGCAAAAAGCGCTCGAGGTTGGCGAAGGCTCGCTCGGCCAGGTCTTGGGCGCGAGGTAATTCTTTTTTATGCATAGGCGCAGGTGCTCCCGCATGGCGGCCCGACCTGCGCTGTTCTTTAACCTGCCTCACTGCACCGTGCAGCTGGCACCCGTCCGCTAGTCTACCGAATAACCACTCTCAGATGAACAAAAAGCGCCAAACCATTCACTCCAAAGGCATGTCGGTTTGAGATTTTTTCCTGCAGACGTTAGGGTTTGTGGTTATTTCCGAGCACACGAGGCTTGGCAAACGGGAATTTATCCAACTGCTAGCCTTGGTAAATGTCGTCGTGCTCAGGCACGCTGTGCTCATCGCCTTGCAAGGAGAACGGCCGCTATGACTGCAGCCCCCAAACCCAGGAGCACCCTCAATCCACCCGTTTTCTACACCAGTGCGATACTTATCTTTCTGCTGGTCTTGTACGCCACGGCATTTCAGGAGCACGCCCAGACGCTGTTCGAGCAAGTCCAGCGATGGATCATCACCAATGCCAGCTGGTTCTACATTCTTGTTGTAGCGCTGGTGTTGATCAGTGTGGTGTTTCTGGCTGTCAGCCGCTATGGCGACATCAAGCTAGGCCCTGACCACAGTGAGCCGGATTACCGCAAGAGCAGTTGGTTCGCCATGCTGTTCTCGGCGGGTATGGGGATTGGCCTCATGTTCTTCGGCGTGGCCGAACCGGTCATGCATTTCGCCACACCGCCCGTGGGCGATCCTGGCACCGTCGCTGCGGCACGGGAAGCCATGAAAATCACCTTTTTCCACTGGGGCCTGCATGCTTGGGCGATCTATGCCATCGTCGCGCTGATCCTGGCCTACTTCAGCTTCCGCAACGGCCTGCCGTTAACCTTGCGTTCGGCACTCTATCCGCTGATTGGTGAGCGAATCTATGGCCCTATAGGCCATGCCGTGGATGTCTTTGCCATCCTCGGCACGGTGTTCGGTGTGGCGACCTCGCTGGGTTACGGGGTATTGCAGATCAACAGCGGGTTTCATCATGTGTTCGGTTTGCCGGTAAACACTACCGTGCAAGTCATCCTCATCACCGCCACCTGCGCATTGGCGACGCTTTCAGTGGCCAGCGGCCTGGACAAAGGTATTCGCATCCTGTCCGAGCTCAACCTGAGCCTGGCGGTGATTCTGATGCTGTTCGTGCTGCTGCTTGGGCCTACGGTGTTCCTGCTGCAGACCTATGTACAGAATACCGGCGCTTACCTTTCGGATATCGTCAATAAAACCTTCAATCTCTACGCTTACGAGCCCACCGACTGGATCGGTGGCTGGACCTTGCTGTACTGGGGCTGGTGGTTGTCCTGGTCGCCCTTCGTGGGTTTGTTCATCGCACGTATTTCGCGAGGGCGGACCATCCGGGAATTCGTCTGCGGCGTATTGTTCGTACCGGCGGGTTTCACCTTGCTGTGGATGACGGTGTTCGGTGACTCGGCAATCCATATGATCCTCAACGATGGTGTAAAGGATCTGGCTACTGTGGTCAGTGAAGACAGTTCCCTCGCCTTGTTCGCTTTCCTGGAGCATTTCCCGTTCTCCAGCATCATTTCGTTGGTCGCGGTGCTTATGGTGGTCGTGTTCTTTGTGACCTCGGCGGACTCTGGTGCGCTGGTCGTGGATATGCTCGCCTCCTCCGGAAAAGGTCATTCACCCCTGTGGCAACGTATCTTCTGGTCAATCTGCATCGGCGCGGTCGCGATCGCGTTGCTGCTGGCGAACGGCCTCAAGGCGCTGCAGACCGCGACCATTGCGAGCGCTCTGCCGTTCGCGGTCATCTTGCTGGTTGCGATTTGGGGCTTGTTCAAGGCGCTGAGTCTTGATGCGACTCGCCGCGGGTTGCGCAATCAAGCGTTGCCAGGCCCACGCCATACCCGCCACCCACACGGCGGCTGGCAGCGGAGGCTGCGCAATATTGCATTGATGCCGCGCCGGGTTCATGTCACCCGCTTTATCGCCGAGGTGGTGAGGCCTGCCTGCGAAGAGGTCGCCCAGGAGTTGCGTAAGCAAGGCTACGAGGTGAGCGTGAATGAGCGCGATGATGGACGGGTATCCCTGGAGCTCTCCCATGCCGGTGAAGGGCGTTTCCTCTACGAGGTGCGGCCACGGGCCTTCAATACGCCAAGCTTCGTCATGCAGGACACCGAAGACGGTGGCGATGCGCGCAAGTATTTCCGTGCGGAAGTGCATCTGCGAGAAGGGGGCCAGGACTACGACATCATGGGGTGGAGCCGCGACGATGTGATTGGTGACATCCTGGATCAGTACGAACGCCACCTGCAATACTTGCACGTGGTGGGCTGAACTGGATTCGGTCCTGCCCTGGCGCAGTCAGGGCAGGGCGGTTCGCCTGCTGTCCAAAGGCGGATTTTCGCAGGCCCAGAAGTCTACTGCAGCAATGCGTTCGCTCGGCGGTCCTAACCAATGGGACAGCGGCTGGCACCCGGTTGTCGTGCAGACCTGATAGTCGCCAGCCTCGGGCGTTCGCCCGGCATGCAAGGGCTGCAGCGGTGGTAGATGACGACGATAGTGCCAAGTGCCGTCGCGCAGTTGAGCGTCGTCCGGAATCTCCATGCCGGCCCCGCTGCCTTTGACCCGTGCCTCTACCAGTACCAGGCCAGCCGGGGTCACTTGATAATCCTCTTCCCAGCGGACCTTTTCGATACTGTGCTGCCACGCGAGGGTAAACTCGTTCAGTGGCAGGCTGACCCAGACCACACCGGCCAGCCCAACGCAAAGGCTGATCATGCGGGGTGTCCAGAAGCCGGTCGGCTTCGCCAGTAGTGCCAACCCAGCACTGCCGCACCCAAAACAAAACCGACCTCATCGCTGATGGGCAGAGCGAGTATCAATGACACGCCAGCAGTGAACGCCAGCAGGCGCTCCCACCAGGGCATGGGGGCACGCAAATGCCCGATCGACGCACACCCCCAAAGGGCAACCGCGAACGCCGCCTTGATCACCATGTACAGCGTACTGCCCATGCCTTCACCTTGCATCATCAACGCCGGGTCATAGACTGCCATGAAGGGTACAACGAAACCGGCCAAGGCAATGCGCACCGCCCAGAAACTGATCAACAGGCCTTTTTCCTTGGCAATCGGGGCAGCTGCAAAGCACGCCAATGCCACGGGCGGCGTCAGGTCGGCCAGGATGCCGAAATAGAACACGAACATGTGCGAGACGATCAGCGGGACCCCGAGTTCCAACAGGGCCGGGGCAGCAATGGAGCTGGTGATGATGTAGTTGGGGATGGTCGGAATGCCCATACCCAGTACCAGGCAGGTGAGCATGGTCAACACCAGCGAAAGGAACAGGTTGTCGCGTCCCAGGTCAAGAATGTATCCGGCAAAGGTGGTGGCCAGGCCGGTCAGCGAGATGACGCCGATAATGACACCGACCAGCGCACAGGCAATACCCACCGGTACCGCATGACGGGCACCCTCCGCGAGGGCCATGACGCATGCGTGCAGGGTGGCGCGGCCGCCCTGGACGAAGCAGCACGCAATGGCCAGGCCGGCAATGACCATCAGGATCACCCCGATCCCCATGCGGAAAAAACCTGAACACAGTATCCCGAGTGCAACCCAGAAAGCCGCGCGCAGCCAGGTTTTTTGAGCGCGCAGGATGATGGCCGAGCCAAGGATGACGATGGCGGTCAGGGCCAGGCCGACCATTCCCGAGTACAAAGGTGTTCGCCCGGAAAACAACAGCGCGACCAAGACCATCAGCGGTACGAGCAGGAACCAGCGTTGTCGCAACGCATCCCAGGCACTCGGGCACTGTTCGCGCGGCAAACCATGCAGATGGCTGCGCCGAGCCTCCAGGTGGACCATCCAGTAGACCGAGCCGAAGTACAGCAACGCTGGGATGAGCGCGGCTTTCGCCACCTCGGCGTAGGGCACGTTGATCGTCTCGGCCATGATGAACGCCACAGCGCCCATCACCGGCGGCATCAGCTGGCTGCCCATGCTGGAGGTCGCCTCGACGCCACCGGCAAATGCAGGTTTGTAGCCGAAGCGCTTCATCAGCGGAATGGTGAACTGTCCGGTGGTGACGACGTTGGCCACCCCCGAGCCGGTAATGGTACCCATCAGTGCCGAGGAGAACACCGACACTTTGGCCGGCCCCCCGCTGCGATGGCCGAACAGCCCCATGGCGAAATCTGTGAACAGACGAATCATGCCCGCTTGCTCAAGAAATGCGCCGAACAGGATGAACAGGTAAATGTAGGTGGCTGAGACATAGGTCGGTGTGCCATACAGCCCCTCGGTGCCGAAGGCCAACTGATTGACGATCTGATCGAGGCCGTAGCCTCGATGCGCCAGTTCGCCTGGCAAGTGTTGGCCAAGCAACCCATAGGCCAGAAACAGGGCGCAAATGATGGGCAACGCTATGCCCATGACGCGCCGCGCGGCTTCAAAGACCAAACCAATAAGCAACAGACCCACGATCAGGTCACTGGTGGTCAGTTCGCCGGAGCGTTGAATCAGATCCCCTTCGAAGTACCACTGGTATGCGGCCGTCGCCATTCCCGCAAGACCCAGCAGCCAGGCAAGAGGTTGCCAGGGCCGATGGTGGCCAACGCATGCATAGCTCAGGTACACCACCAGCAACAGGAACCCCACGTGTATTGCACGCAGTACTTGGGTGGAAATCAGGGGGAAGGCCGCTGTGGCGATCTGGAATACCGAAAAGACCAGCGCCACGGCAAAAAGCGCGGCAGGCCAGCGATCGGTGCTGGCGTGAAGACCTTGCGCGGTATCATTCATACGCTGCTCCATGGCTCGAGGATGTCATCAGGGGAGCAGGTTTTTCTCCTTGAAGTACCTCTCTGCTCCTGGATGCAGCGGAATGGGCAGGTTCTTGGCGGCATTTTCTGCCTGGATATCTTTCGCTGCAGCGTGGGCCGTGACCAGGCGTGGAAGGTTCTCGAATATCAGCTTGGTCATCTGATAGGCCAGGTCATCGCCGATATCGGCGCGGGTGACGAGGATGTTGTTGATGGCCGCCGTTGATACGTCCGCACTCTGCCCATCATAGGTGTTGGCAGGAATGGTGGCGGGTTGGTAGGCGTTGTTGCCAATGCGGGTCACGACGTCGGCAGGGATAGGCACGAACACTACCGGCAAGGTCGCGGCCAGGTCCCGGATAGCTGCTTGACCGAGCCCTGAGGATTGCAGCGTGGCGTCAAGCTGACGGTTCTTGATCAGTTCGACGGACTCCGCATAGGGCAGGTATTCAACTTTTCCCATGTCCTGGTAGGTAAGCCCTGCGGCTTTGAAGATGGCGCGGGCATTCAGCTCGGTGCCGGACTTGGGTGCCCCAACCGAGATACGCTTGCCTTTGAGGTCTGACAGGGAGGTGATCCCCGACTCCTTGCTGGCGACGATCTGGATGTAGTTCGGGTAGGTGCCGGCGATGGCGCGGAGTTTCTTCAAGGGCGTTTTGAATCCAGCCTCTGCATCGCCCTTCCAGGCATCTGACACCGAATCCCCCAGCGCGAATGCCAACTCCCCTCGACCGGCTTGCAACAGGTTGAGGTTCTCTACCGAGGCCTTGGTGGCTTGCACCGTGGTCTTGCTGCCTTCGATGCCGTGGCTGTAGATCTGTGAAATGCCTACGCCTACCGGGTAATAGACACCACTGGTACCGCCTGTGAGGATGTTGATGAAGGTCGGTGCGGCCTGGGCAGCCGCGCAGACCGTAAACAAGGTGCTGGCCAATGCCAGGCGAAGGGCTCGGTTCATGGCGTCGTTCTCCGCTTGTTGTTGTTATTCCTGCGCCAGTAAACCTAGAACGAATATGCAGTCCCTGCCCAATTTTATGGCTGATTGGCCGGATGACCTCCGCCTTAGAATCGCCAGAAGACTGGCGAGACCAGTACCAGTACGGTGAGGATTTCGAGCCGTCCAAGCAGCATGCCGATGGTCAGTAACCATTTCGCTGCGTCCGGCAAGGAGGCGAAATTACCTGCAGGACCGATAAGTGTGCCCAGGCCTGGGCCGACGTTGCATACGGCGGTGGCAGCCCCACTCAACGCCGTCATCCAGTCGAGCCCTATCAGAGAGAGGCCAAGGGCGATGATCGCGATGGTGACGGAGAAGAAGAACGAGAACGTCAGCAATGAGCGAACGATCTCTTCATCGATGGGGTGCCCATTGTATTTCTTCGAGATCGTTGCCCGTGGATGGATCAACTGTTTCAGGCTGCTGACAAGCAAGGCAGCGGCCACCTGGAAACGGAATATTTTCAAACCGCCGGCGGTAGAGCCCGAGCACCCGCCGATGAACGTCAGGTAAAAGAACAGCATGATGGCGAAGCTGCCCCAGAGCGTGTAATCACCCACGGCAACGCCCGTGGTGGTCACCACCGAGGTCACATTGACCGCAACGATACGAAACGCATCCCACCAGGCCAGATCGCTGTGCCAGCAGAGCCAGGTTCCGACCGTGAGCCAGACGAAGGCGAGAAAGCCAATGAAACCGCGAACCTGATGGTCCTTGAGCAGGATGCGTCGATGGCCCCGCAGCGTGGCGACATACAGCGTGAAGGGCAGGCTGCCGAGTATCATGATGACCACGGCTACCCAATGCACCGCAGGCTGTCTCCAATGACCCAGAGAGGCATCCGAGGTAGAGAAACCACCGGTTGAAACCAGCGACATCGAATGATTGATGGCTTCGAACGGGGTCATGCCGGCAGCCCACAACGCGCATGTCCCCAATGCTGTCAGGCCCAGGTAGACCAGCAGGATCATCTTGGCTGCCACATGCGAACGCGGCGTCACTTTGTCAGACCAATCCGAAGACTCGGTCTGGAACAGGCGCATGCCGCCCACGCGCAGCAGTGGCAGGATCGCCACGGCCATGCCGATAAAACCAATGCCTCCCAGCCAGTGCAGCAGGGAACGCCATATCAGCAGCCCCGGTGATGCACTGTCCAGGCCGGTCAGCACGGTCGAGCCGGTGGTGGTGATTCCCGACATGGTCTCGAAGAACGCATCCGTGTAACTGATGTGTCGAATGAACACCATTGGCAGCGCCGCGAATGCGCACACGATGACCCAGCTTGCCGTCGTGAGCAGATACATATCCCTGGTCCGCAGTTGCGGTGTGTCGGGGACGCCGCGGGCTACCATGAGCAGGCCGGCACACAGAACGATCAGGCTCGACCAGACGAATGCACCGAGGTCGTCGCTGCGGTCGTACACCAGCAGCGTCAGCATCGGAATCACCATGCTGACGGCCAACGTGATCAGGAATACACCAATAATGAACGCGATGAAACGCAATGCGGGAAGCGGCATTGAGGGAGCTCGTTGGGACAATGCCGGCAGTATTGCCTGCTTTACGGTAATGTCGAGTAAAAAAGGCGTAAAGTCGTGGGCTGGGATTTTTTACGCCGTTATCTGGCTCCTGCTCAATGGCTCATTGGGTTGACCTCTCCGAGAGTTCTCGTCTATCGGCTCCGAAGCGGTTGGAAAGGCGGCCTCAAGCACCGCGTGCTCCCTGCTCGCGGCGCTTGTGCGGCACTATCGATAATGCCGCAGAGGGCATGGAAAGCCCTAGGCTCTGTACGAAAAGCCTTGATACTTGTTCATGCTGCGTTGAAAACAGCCTCGGAATGCTCATGTACTCCAGTACAGTCGGGCGCGACCCCGGCCGTTCCTCGGCTGTTTTCGCCTTGCCTGACCTGCGTCTCAAGACTTTTCGTACAGAGCCTAAGGCTTCCTGGATCACTTGATCAGCGACACACCACTGAGCTTCTGCAGCTCGTCAAAATCGATGTCCGCGCAGATCTCGATCACTTTCAGTCCTTCAGGTGTCACTTCCAGTACGGCCAGGTCGGTGTAGATGCGGCTGACGCAAGCGATACCGGTCAGCGGGTAGGTGCACTCGGGCACCAGCTTGCTTTCGCCGGTCTTGGTCAGGTGGTCCATCATCACGAATACCTGGCGGGCGCCGGTGGCCAGGTCCATTGCGCCGCCTACGGCCGGGATCGAACCTTCGGCACCGGTGTGCCAGTTGGCCAGGTCGCCCTTTACCGACACCTGGAAGGCGCCCAGTACAGCGATGTCCAGGTGGCCGCCACGCATCATCGAGAACGAATCGGCATGGTGGAAGAAAGCACCACCGGTCAGCAGGGTGACGTGCTGCTTGCCGGCGTTGATCAGGTCATCGTCTTCCTCGCCCGGCGCAGGGCTTGGGCCCATGCCCAGCAGGCCGTTCTCGCTGTGCAGGAACACTTCCTTGTCGCCCAGGTAGTTGGCCACCAGGGTCGGTGCGCCGATGCCCAGGTTTACATAAGCGCCTTCCTGGATGTCTGCGGCCACGCGTTGGGCCATCTCGGTGCGGGAGAGCTTTTTGGTGATGGTCATGGCAGGCCTCAGACAGCTTTGGCAATCGAAGAAACGGCAGCACCGGTGACGGCGACCACACGCTGGACGAAGATACCCGGGGTGATGATGTGTTCCGGGTCCAGTTCACCAAGTTCGACGACTTGGTCGACCTGGGCAATGGCGGTCTTGGCGGCCATGGCCATGATCGGGCCGAAGTTGCGGGCGGCCTTGCGGTAGGTCAGGTTGCCCCAACGGTCACCCTTGTGCGCCTTGATCAGTGCGAAGTCGGCGTGCAGCGGCATTTCCAGCACGTACATGCGGCCGTCGATCTCACGGGTTTCTTTGCCCTCGGCCAGCAGGGTGCCGTAGCCGGTTGGTGAGAAGAACGCACCAATGCCGGAGCCTGCGGCGCGGATACGCTCGGCCAGGTTGCCCTGCGGCACCACTTCCAGCTCGATCTTGCCGGCCCGGTACAGCTCGTCGAACACGTAGGAGTCGGACTGGCGCGGGAACGAGCAGACCACCTTGCGCACGCTGCCTGCCATGAGCAGGGCGGCCAGGCCGATCTCGCCGTTGCCGGCGTTGTTGCTGATGATGGTCAGGTCGCGGGCACCGGTGGCAATGAGGCCATCGATCAGCTCGGACGGCATGCCAGCCGTGCCGAAGCCACCGACCATGATGGTCGAACCGTCGGTGATCCCTTCCACCGCGCTGGCGATGGACTCGTACGTTTTATTGATCAAGGCGAGCTCCTGGTTGTTCCTGGAGTTGTGGTTGTCGGGCTGGCCGGAGCGCGTGAAGCGATGGGGCCTGTCAGCACTTGATATGGCTTGCTGACTTTCGCTATAGCGTGCCGCAAGATAGGGCAACAGTAGAGAGGGTTTGGCTGAATTTGTGCGATTATCGAACTGTTGTGCGATCTGCGAGCAGTACTGGAGGCTGCTGCACCCGAGTAGTGGGAGCACCTGACCGACCTGGCCGAGCAAGTTGCAGAAGCTGCTGGGGCAGTTCGAAGTCAGCGATGATGGCGAACAAGGCGTCGCTGCCAGAGTAAAGCGCCGCACGGTAAAGCTGTTGTGGCCATGCAGGCTGAAATACCCACCTGCAATGTGACCTGCCGGCCACCTTCCTCAATTACCTGGGGCGATGCGGGTCGCTGGCCGGGCTTGGGGTACGGGCGCGCAACGTGATGGCGCGCTCCAACTACCGGACAGATATAGATGAGAACCGCTTGATTCTGAGATGGGTAGGCCTGAGCTGTGGAGCATGACAGTGGCTCTTGCAGGTCACTGCAAAGTGTCGGGCTTCAGGCTATCCGGCAATTGCCGGATGGCCTCCTCAAGCCGCGCGATCGGCCCAGCGAGTTGATCTGCTTCCTTGTCCTTGCCTTCACCTCTCAGGCGCTCACGCGCAACGCGCAGGTCTAGCAGATTTTTCTGCAACTTCAGTGCAGAGGTTTTGAACGAGTCCATGCTTTTCTCACGCTGTAGGCTTCCGTACCGTTGTAGGAAAAATGGACCGTAGCAGCTCGAATTTGCCTGAGAAACTGATGTTTCATACAGGCAAGACTCATTGCCACGCCATTTCCTACAGATTGCGGTAAACAATCCTACAAACCGTGTTTCAGATCGTGTCCTCCCAGGCAAGCTCAATCTACCGTATTGGCTGGGCTCAAGAGCTTTCGAGGGGCAGCGTACCCGGCGCAGGTACTGCGCAAGCCTGGAGGCGTGTTTAGAAACTTCGTGTATCAATTGCCGGCCCGCGAGCGACACGTGGTCAGCGTCAACCACTGCGGCTGAGTCCAGCCCGGCGGCATCCGCGCATCGCATCTGATCCGCTTTTTTTCCATAAACCTGAATCTGTAACCGTATCAGCCCAAGCTCGACAATGTGCCCATTCCCGCATCACAACTGTAGAGGTTCCAATGGGCAAGCTGGCGCTGTTCCTGGGTGGTTTTCTGCTGCTGACCATTCTGATTGGTATTCTTGGCACCATTCCACCAAGCTGAGTTCAACTGCTTTTTCCCTGCGCGGCCCGTCCACTTCAAGCGACGGGCCCACGCTATTGGCAAATGGCCGGTAGTCTTCCTCGTTGCACTGCTGGATCAGCGGTAGGTGCAAGTCATTCTCAAGTGCAAAAGCCTCGTGTAGTCTCCCGCCGCCGCTTATTCGGCGGTATTTTGCCTTGGAGTCGATAGATTGATGGAATGCAAGAAAGGCACTTCAGCCATGCTGGAGTGGCGTAGGCGTTATCTCGCCGAAGGCCAGCTTGATGAGCCGGGCTATGATCAGGCACTGCGCAATGCCGAGGCGCTTGAGCAAGCCGGGTCAATCAGTACGCAGGAGTGGATCGAGCTGGTCAAGCTGGCCAATTCGGCATTGCTGCTTGTGCGATAAGTCGTTCTTTACGCTGGGAAATCTGTCCACAAAAAACGTGGGTAGGTCTGTGGATAAAGTGCTGTAAGCCAGATCCGCGGCGGGCTCTGTTAAATTGAGCAGAAATTGAACAGTCGTTTCATGGTCTGTTTCAGAGGGGCGAGTCGGCTTGGCGTAGGGCTACCAGCAAGTCACGTACCCGCGCCGGCAACTCGCCGGCAGGGTATACAGCATGCATCTGTGGGTCCTGGCCGCTGCTGGACGTCAGGCGGTACTGCGGACACACTCGGACCAGGCGGCCGACCTTGACCTGTGCTTCGCCGACCCAGGCGGCGAGGCGGGCAATGCCGGCGCCGGCCAGGGTGCTGTGGTAGACAGCGCTTCCTGAGCCCAGGCGGAGCCTGGGCCTGGGGCGCAGGCTGGTGATCTGGCCATCGTGGCAGAAGTGCCAGGCCTTGAGGATGCGTGGCGCGGTATGCAGGATCAAGGTGTGTCCATTCAGGTCTTCCGGGTGTTGCGGTGTGCCAGCCAGGGCCAGATATGCCGGGCTGGCATACAGGTGGCGCTGGTAGGGCCAAAGCGGGTAGCCGATCAGTTCGCTCGATTGCGGGAATGCACCGCGCACCACGAAGTCGAATTTACCTTGCAGCGGGTCAAGGGCTTCGTCGCTGTACTGGACGTCCAGCGTCACTTGGGGGTAGCGGCGGGAAAACTCGGCAAGCACTTGCGGTAGTACATGCTCTCCCAGCAGTTGCGGCGCGGCAAAGCGAATCCAGCCTTGGGCGCTGCCGCTGAGCGCGGCCAGTTCGTCGGCGGCATCGCGTTGCACATCCAGCAAGCGTTCGGCATGCGGCAGCAAGCGCTCGCCGGCCTCGGTCAGGGTTACGGCGTTGGCGTTGCGGTTGAGTAGTTTGCTTCCCGTATTGTCTTCCAGGGTTTGTACAGCACGTGTAACTGTGCTGGGTGAGCGCCCCAGCGCGCGGGCGGCAGCAACGAAGCTGCGCTTGTGTGCGACGCTGACGAACGCCTGGATTTCCCGCAGCATGTCCAATGCCATTGCCTGCTCCTTGTTGCAGTTATTGCAATATGGCATTTCAACACAAGCGCGCCACTTTGATTAGCCTTGCAGGCGTCTTCACTGCCTGGAACCGCGTCATGATGGATATTGCTGTGCTTTCTGTGTTCGCCTTCGCCGCTGGGTTGATCGACGCCGCGGTGGGTGGTGGCGGGCTGATCCAGATCCCGGCGTTGTTCAACGTGTTGCCCACCGCGCAACCAGCGGCATTGCTCGGCAGCAACAAGCTGGCGTCCGTGTTCGGCACGGCTTTCGCGGCCCGCTCGTTCATCCGTAAAGTGACGCTGGATTGGGGGTTGATCGTACCGGCGGCACTCAGTGCCTTTGTCATGTCGTTCGCGGGGGCCGCCACGGTGTCGCTGGTACCCCCCAGTGTCATGCGCCCGGCAGTGCTGGTGCTGATCGTGCTGATGGCTATCTACACCTTCTGCAAGAAGGACTTCGGCACCTTGCACAAACCTGCGCAGATCGGCCGCAAGGAGCAATGCCTGGCAGTGCTGATCGGCGGCGCTATCGGCTTCTACGATGGCCTGTTCGGCCCCGGCACCGGTAGTTTTCTGATCTTCCTGTTCATCCGCTTCTTTGCCCTGGACTTTCTGCACGCTTCGGCTTCGGCCAAGGTGGTAAACATTGCCACCAACCTGGCGGCGCTGGTGTTCTTCGTGCCGACCGGCAACGTGCTGTACGCCATCGCCTTGCCCATGGCGGTGTGTAACATTCTCGGCGCGCTGACCGGTACCTGGCTGGCGGTACGCAAGGGGGCCGGTTTTGTCCGCGGGCTGTTCCTGGTGCTGTTGTGTGTGCTGATCGCCAAGCTGTCGTGGGACCTGCTGATCGGCTAGTTCAGATCACCAGGCGCTGTGCTTCGGCCTGTTCGACGCGGTTGCGGCCCCGGGCCTTGGCCCGGTACAGCGCCTGGTCGGCACTGGCCAGCAGTTCGTCGAGGCTGGGGGCCGGCATGTCTGCGTCGCAGCCTGCCACACCGATACTCACGGTAATCTGCAGGCGCTGGTCGGCCTGTGTCACGTGCAGGTCCTGTATGGCGCGGCGCAGGCGTTCCGCGGTGAAGTTGGCCCGATCTGGCGCAAGTCCGGGCAGGATGACAACGAATTCTTCGCCACCCAGGCGTGCGATCAATTCATCGTTGTGCAGTTGGTCCTGCAGGGTGCTGGCGAATTGGCGCAGCACCTGGTCGCCGACGGCATGGCCGTGGGCATCGTTGATCGACTTGAAGTGATCGACGTCCAGCATCATCAGGGTCAGTGGCAGCGCCTGGGCGTGCTGTTGGCGGCTCTCCAGCAGCGCGTTGGCGCGGCGTGTGAAGGCGCTGCGGGTGAGCACGCCGGTGAGGTGATCGACGGTGGCCTGGTGCGCCAGACGGGCCATGAGGCTACGGTTGGCCTGGCTGACGCAGGCCACCACCAACGGCCCGAGCACCAGCATGGCGATGCCCAGGCGCGCCGACATCAGCGTGGTAACCCCAGGCTCGCTCTGCGGCACGCTGAAGTGCATGAGGTTTTGCGCCACGGCCACGATCAGCGTACTGCCGGCCGTGAGTGTCAGCAGTGATACCAGGAACGGTGAGTAGGTCCAGGCACACCACAGTAACGCGGCAATCGGGAAAGCAATGGCACCCGGGCCACCAAAGGCGATGCTGAATGCCAGCGAGGCCAGCAGCACCAGCAACGGCGCCAGGCGGATGGGTTGCGCGCCGCCACGCATCAAGGCCCGTACCGAGGGCGCAGTGAGCAGCACTGGCAGCACCAGCACGCCGGTCGAGAACTGTTCGCTGAACCAGGCTAGCCAGGTGGCGCGCAACGACTGTTGGAACCACGGTGCGGCCATTGCCGCTGCCATGCTGGCCGCTACCACGGCAGCGGCGGCGCAGGCGGCGAACACGCGGAGTACGCCGTGCGGGCTGCGCATGCGCCGGTGCATGCGTGGCAAGCGCGACAGCAGTTGCCAGAGGGTGACCACCACACCAAGATTGCACAGGTTGAACCACAGCGCCGGCACCCAGGCACTGCCACACAGCAGGTCGGCGCCGACCATGGCCAGCCACACCAGGCTAAAGCCGGTAAACGTGGCTTGACGGGGATAGCGCAGGAGTATGCCGGCCAGTACCGCATTCACTGGCCAAAACAGCGACAGCGATTCGATCGGGCGTGCCAGGATGCCGCCCAGGGTGAGGGCAAAGGTCACGCCAAGTACAACGATATAAGGCAACACGCGCGATTGGGCTGGAAAAACCATGAACTCGACCGGCAAGCGGAAACGAAATCCAGGACAACGCGATGGAGCACCTGGGGCAATTACCCGCAGTGTGTTGGGTCAGGGTGGTTGATGTCAATCTGCCGCGATTGGTTGCGATAATGTCAAATTGCCTCTACTCCTGGCCGCTTTCCTCACAGTCCAAAGAACCACGGCACCATCACGACGGTAACCAGCATCACCAGCACGGTGAACGGTACGCCAATCTTGACGAAGTCAGCAAAGCGGTATTGCCCGGGCCCAAGCACGAGCGTGTTGACCGGTGATGACACCGGCGTCATGAACGCCGCCGACGCGGCCAGCGCTACGGTCATGGCGAACGGGTAGGGTGACATGCCCAACTGCGCCGCAGTGCTGACAGCCACCGGTGCCATCAGTACTGCGGTGGCGGTGTTGGAAATGAACAGCCCGATCACTGCAGTGACGGCGAACAGGCAGGCAAGAATGGCGCTGGGGCCGGCACCACCCAGCACGTTCACCAGCCCACCCACCGCCAGGTCGATGCCGCCGGTTTTCTGCAGCGCCTGGGCGAAGGGCAGCATGCCGACGATCAGCACCAGGCTTTGCCAGTGGATGGCGCGATAAGCACTGTTCATGTCGATGCAACGGCCTGCGCCCATCAGCAGGCAGCCGATCAGCGCAGCAATCACATTGGGTACGGCGCCGCTGACCATTAGCCCGACCATCACTGCCAGGCTGAGTAGCGCCTGCGGCGCGCGGGTGCGGGCTGGTGCGACCAGGTCGATCTCGGCGGGCAAGCTCAGTACCAGGAAGTCTTTGGGCTTGCTTTGCAACTGGCGCACCGCCTTCCACGGGCCGACCACCAGCAGGGTGTCACCCAGGCGCAGCTTTTCTTCCAGCAGTTGCGCTTCGATAGCTGCCTGATCGCGGCGCAGGCCGACCACATTGAGGCCATAGCGGGTGCGAAACGCCAGTTCGAGGATACTCTTGCCGATCAGTTGCGAGCCTGGCGGCAGCGAGACCTCCGCCATTCCCAAATCCTGGGACTGGTCGATGAAGTAGGCGGCCTTGAAGTGCAACGGCTCCAGTTGCATGGTTTGGCACAGGCTGCGCAGGTCGTCATGCTTGGCGAACAGGTCGAGCAGCAGCACGTCGCCCTGATGCAGCACGGTGCCCGAGTCGGCAGCGATCACGCGCGTGGTGAACTTGTGCTGGCGCTCGATGCCGATCACGTTGGCGCCGTGTCTGGTGCGCAGTTCCAGTTCGCCGAGGTTGTGGCCGATCAGCGGCGAGTGAGGGCGGATGCGCAGGCGCCGTTCACGGCCATTGAGCTTGTAGTCCAGTACCAGGTCCAGCAAGGTGCGGCGGCTTTCCACCCGGCCATCCTTGCGCACTTCACCGTTGAGCCAGTGCCGGGTCAGCAGCATGTAGCCAATGCCCAGCACCAGCACCACCAGGCCGAACGGGGTAAAGCTGAAGAAGCTGAACCCCGCTTTGCCATGGCGGACCAGCTCGCTGTGCACCACCACGTTGGGCGGTGTGGCGACCAGGCTGAGCATGCCACTGATGAGGCCGGCAAAAGCCAGTGGCATCATCAGGCGGCTGGGTGAAAGCTGCAGGCGTGCAGCGATGCTCAGCACCACCGGGATAAAAATGGCCACCACGCCGGTGGAGCTCATGATCGATCCCAGCCCGGCCACCGCCACCATCAGCAGTACCAGCAGGCGTGCTTCGCTATTGCCGGCCCGCTCGCTCATCCATTCGCCGATGCGATAGGCAATGCCGGTGCGCACCAAGCCTTCGCCAATCACGAACAGGGCGGCGATCAGCACCACGTTGGGGTCACTGAACCCGGCCAGGGCCTGTTCTACGGTAAGGATGCCGAGTAGTGGCAGGGCGAGAATCACCAACAGCGCAACCACGTCCATGCGTGGGCGGTTGATGACGAACAGGGTAATCACGAGGGCCAGCAGGCCGAGGACCCAGAGCAACTCATGGTTCATGGGGAGGGGGTGTTCCTTCACACGGGGGCACGATAGACAGTAGCAGTCAGTGTGCCAGCTTGCAGTGAAGGGGGGGTTGATGTGCTGCAACAAAAAGGGCCGCTATGCGGCCCTTCGGTCACGGGCTCAGTGACGGTGGCGGCGGTGCTTCTTGCTGCCGCGGTTGTCGTCGCCCAGATGGTTGCCGAGGGCACCACCGGCCGCGCCGCCCAGGCCGGCACCCACGGTCGAACCGGTCTTGCCGCCTACTGCGCCGCCCAGCAGCGAGCCACCGGCCGAGCCCAGGCCACCGCCGATGGCGGCTTCGGTACGGTTGCCCTTGCGTGCACCGACCGCGCTGCCGGCTGCGCCGCCAACGCCGGCACCGATGGCTGCGCCGGTCTTGCCGCCGAGCTGTTGGCCAACAACGTTGCCCAGGACACCCCCCAGACCGCCGCCAATGGCGGCAGTACCGTCACCGGCGAAAGCGCCCTGGCACAGCAGCAGGCCGAGGGCAAGGGAAGGCAGAGTCAGACGCATGATACGAACCTCAAAGGAATCATCAGGATAAGTCGCCGCGCAACGGGCGGCAGGTCAGGGCTGAAAGGACGCTTCAGCGGTAGTAGCGGTCACCGCGGTATTGCCGATCATCGTCGTCGCGGTCATGGCGATGGTGGTGGCGATGGTCACGGTCGCGGTCACGCCAGCCGTCGTCATCATGGTAGCGATGGCTATGGCAGCCTGCGGTCAGCAGGACAACAGCAACCAGAGAAAGGCTTGCAAGACGCGTGAGCACGATATAGGTCCTTGATCCGCATAGGTTTACAGGGCACCTTCTGAGACTGGGGTCGATCGATTTGGTTTCCCGGACGGGCAAAAAAATTGTGCTTCACGCGATCAGCGCCAAGGCGCCCGCCTGCAACAACGGGCTGTGGCGCTGACCGGCATCGATCGGTCCAAGCGTATCAACGCGCTCTGAGCGTACCTGGCCGGCGGCGAAGTGCTCTGCAATGGGTCGCCTTGGTCAGGGTGTGCAGAATCAGGATGCCGGTTGAATCGCCAGCACCACGCCATTGGTGATCTGCACCAGCACGTAGTGCTTGCCCATGCGCACCCAGTGACTTTCCTTTTCCGGCTCGGGCAGGCCCTTGGCTTTCCAGTCCTTGATGGCCTGGTCATCGCGTTTGTACTGGTCCGGAGCCTTGTCGCCGACGTTCAGTTCGCGGTTGTGGGTTTCGGGGGCGGTGATGCTCTCTTCGCTGGAGGGGGCGGCGCTGACGCTCAGAGGCAGGCAAGGCAGGGCGGCGAGTAGCAGATAGTGCAGTTTCATGATGCGTTCCTTGTGACGGCATGTCTTATCTGCGACAGCGGCAAGTGCCTGGCAATTCACTCGGGATGCCTGCCAGTGCTAGAGTCGCCTTCTTTTTCGCGACCCCGAGGATGGAACATGCGTGCGATTCTGCCGTTGGCTGCGGTGCTGATGCTGGCCGGTTGCGCTTCTGCGACCATGGAAACCGCGCGTGGCGGCAAGCCGACTGCGCAGTTCGACTCGCACAAGGCACCCGCGCTGGTTGCCCAGTGCATCCAGTTCAGTTGGCAGGAAGAGCAGGTGTTCGGTGACGACGCCAGTGGCTACATGGAACCGCGCAAGCAGGGCGGGTTCACCGTGTATACCCGTGAGGCCGAAGCGTTCGTGGACGTGTATCCGCAGTCGGGCGGGGCGCGTGTGGATTACTACGCGAAGAGCAACGACGGCGTGGCCCTGCAGCGCCGGGCGGCAGCTGCAACCTGCCTGTAACTGCTGGCGCTTGTGCTGGCTTTATCACCACTCCTGCAAGGGCCCGCGTATTCAGGGTAGTGAGCAAGGCATTTGTTGCCACAGCAGAGGGCGCGCGGGCTTTACACTTTTTATCAAGACAGTTGTGTTGCAGGGGGCGCGGTGACGGCTAGCATAAGGCGCTTCCACACAAGGACGACTCCATGGACCGCTCACTGCAACTCAACCGCATCAGCTGGGATGAACGTGCCCCGTTGCACGCCGCTTCGAAGGACTACGAAGTCGAACGCCTGGTCCAGCAAAACGGGCACTTGTCCGAAACCGTACGCTTCGACCTGCCACTGCTCGGCGACATCGACGGGCTTGAGACGGTCCATTTACAGTGCCACATCGGCACCGACACCCTCTCGCTGGCGCGCCTTGGCGCCAAGGTTTGCGGCCTGGATTATTCCAAGGCTTCGCTAGCCGAGGCACGGGCTTTGGCCGAGCGTTGCGCGCAGCCCATCTCGTATGTCGAGGCTGACGTCTATGCCGCCGACAAGGTACTGCCGGCGGGTACTTTCGACCTGGTCTACACCGGTATTGGCGCGCTCTGCTGGTTGCCTCGCATCGAGCCGTGGGCGCGCACCGTCGCGGCACTGCTTAAACCGGGCGGGCGGCTGTTCCTGCGCGACGGGCACCCGATGCTGATGGCCGTCAACGAAGACCATCAGGATCGCCTGCAGCTCGAATATCCGTACTTCGAGCACGAATCGCCGACGGTGTGGCACACCGACCAGACCTACGTCGAAACCGATCAGCGCCTGGCCCACACCGAAACCCACGAATGGAACCACGGCCTGGGCGAAGTGATCACTGCCTTGCTGGCCCACGGCCTGCAGTTGACTGCGCTGGTCGAGCACCAGAGCATCCCCTGGGAGGCGCTGCCGGGGCAGATGGTCAAGGGCGAAGACGGTGAATATCGCCTGCGCGAGCAACCGGCGCGCCTTCCCCTGAGTTACACCTTGGTCGCCGTCAAAGCCTGATCAGGACAGGAAGCCACCGTCGACATTGAGCGTGGTGCCGGTGGTGTAACTGGAGGCATCGCTGGCCAGGTACAGCACCGCGCCCGCCATTTCCTTGGGGTCGGCCACGCGCTTGAGCGGGATCTGCTGCAAGGCGGCATTGAGGATGGCTTCGTTCTTCACCAGTGCCGAAGCGAACTTGGTGTCGGTCAGCCCCGGCAGTAGCGCGTTGCAGCGAATACCGAACGGCGCACACTCCTTGGCGAACACCTTGGTCATGTTGATGACCGCCGCCTTGGTCACCGAATAGATGCCTTGGAACAGCCCGGGCGAAACACCGTTGATCGACGCCACGTTGATGATGCTGCCGCCGCCGTTCTCGCGCATCAGCTTGCCAGCCTCCACCGACATGAAGAAGTAACCACGGATGTTCACGTCCACGGTCTTCTGGAACGCCCCTGGGTCAGTGTCCAGCACATTACAGAATTGCGGGTTGGTGGCTGCGTTGTTGACCAGCACATCCAGTCGCCCGAACTGTTCGCGAATGCCGGCGAACACCTGCTGAATCTGTTCCAGCTCACCAATGTGGCAGGCCACAGCCGTGGCCTTGCCGCCGGCGGCAATGATGGCGTCGGCCACCTGCTGGCACCCTTCAAGCTTGCGGCTGGAAACAATCACATGGGCCCCTTGCTGCGCGAGCAAGTGGGCGATGGCCTCGCCGATGCCTCGGCTGGCGCCGGAAACAAAGGCAATCTTGCCGTCGAGGTCGAACAGGTGGGTCTTGGACATGCTGTTTTCCTTGTTATCCGTCGTCGTGGGCAGTGCTCAGAAGCTGGACTTGGCGATGACCTGCAAGGTCATTTGTTCCAGCAAACGGTTCATGTGAATGAACTGGGCGAAACGCTTGTCCTGGGTCTGGCCGTGGTAGTAGCGGTAGTAGATTTGCTGAACGATCCCTGCCAGGCGGAACAGGCCATAGCAATAGTAGTAATCGAAGTTGTCCAGGCGGATGCCGGAGCGCTCGGCGTAGTAATCGACGAACTGGCGGCGGCTGAGCATGCCCGGCGCGTTGCTTGGCTGGCGGCGCATCAGTTGCACTGGCGCCGGGTCGCCGGCTTCGATCCAGTAGGCCAGGCAGTTGCCCAGGTCCATGAGTGGGTCGCCCAGGGTGGCCATCTCCCAGTCCAGCACACCGATGATGCGCATGGGGTTGTCAGCATCCAGGATCACGTTGTCGAAACGGTAGTCGTTGTGCACGATGCCTGGGCGCGGGTGGTCGGCGGGCATTTTGTCGTGCAGCCAGGCGGTTACTTTTTCCCAGCGTGGTGCATCCGGTGTCAGGGCTTTTTCATAACGGCTGGTCCAGCCCTCGATCTGGCGCTGCACGTAGCCCTCCGGCTTGCCCAGGTCGGCCAGGCCGCAGGCGGTGTAGTCCACTTGGTGCAGCTCGACCAGGCGGTCGATGAAGCTTTTGCACAGGGCTTCGGTCCGGCTGGCGTCCAGGTTCAGTTCGGCCGGGATGTCCGAGCGCAGGATGATGCCCTTGACCCGTTCCATCACATAGAATTCGCCGCCGATCAGGCGGGTGTCGGTGCAGTGTGCGTAGGCCTTGGGGCAATAGGGGAAGCCGCTGTTGAGCTGGTTGAGGATGCGGAACTCACGACCCATGTCGTGGGCCGACTTGGCCTTTTGACCGAAGGGAGGTCGGCGCAGCACGAAGTCGCGGTCCGGGTAGCTGACCAGATAAGTGAGGTTGGAGGCGCCGCCAGGGAACTGGCTGATGCTCGGCAGGCCGTGCAGGCCGGGGATATTGGCTTTGAAGTAAGGGTCGATGACGGCCGCGTCGAGTTCTTCGCCGGGGCGTACCTGGGTGGACTGGTCGGTGAGCGTCATGCGTCTTCCTTATTCTCGATAGCAAGTACTATTGGGTAATCTAATGGTCCGCCGAGGTTGGAACAATCGTGCCATGTGCCATATAGGTGAGGGTGTTGCTGGTGGATCACTGCACCGAATGCAGGCCAAAAAAAACCGAAGCCTGGCAGGCTTCGGTTTTTTGATCATCCGGTACTCCCAGCCCTCAGGACGGGAACAGTTCGCTGAGTTTCATCGACAGCATCATGTCGCCCTCAACCCGCAGCTTGCCGCCCATGAAGGCCTGCATGCCGTCGGTTTCGCCGCTGACGATACCCTTCAGCGTTTCGGCGTCCATCACCAGGGTGCAGTTGGCATCCGGGTTTTCGCCTTCCTGCAGGTCGCAGGTGCCGTCCTTGACGATCAGCGCGTAGTGCTTGTCTTCGTCGGTGATGTTGAAGCCGAACACCAGGTCCAGGCCGGCGGCAGCGGATGGGTTGAATTTCTCTTGCATCTTTTTGACGGCATCAGCTACGGAGGTCATGGCGCATTCCTTATAGAGTGATTTACACGTCCCCGCAGGGACACAACAAGCCGGGCTTATCGGTAGGTGACAAGCTCCGGCGCCCTCAACAGCTGCACATGGGCCTGGCTGTTGAAGGAAGTCAGTGCCACGTCGCGGCCGCGAAACTTCAGCTGGCTGAGCGACGTGTTGATGATCTGCCAGTTCAGCGCGAACGCCTGGCTGGGGGTAATACCGGTAACCAGGTGGAGCAGGGCGGCAATGGTGCCACCCGAGGTGAAGATAGCAACATGATCGCCGCTGCCGGCGCTGTCCAGCACGCGTTGCAGGCCCCCTTGTACGCGTGACGTAAACGAATGCCAGGTTTCCAGGCCATTATCGGCATGCTCGCCATCGTGCCAGCGCTGCACCATCAACGCGAACAGACGCTGAAACTCGCTGCGGTGCTGTGCGGCATTGCGCAGCACATGCAGGGCATCGGGCTCTTCCGGCAGCAGGTCGGGCAATAGGGCACGGATCACACCGTCGGCATCGAACTCATTGAATGCGGCGTCGGTCTCAACCGCCGGCACCGGGCAGCCGTTGGCGTGCAGCGCCTGCAGCGCCAGCCGAGCGGTATCCTGCTGGCGGCGCAGGTCGCCAGCCACGCAGCGGTCCAGCCGCACGCCCAACTGGGCCAGGTGTTCACCCAAGGCCTGGCTCTGGCGCACGCCCACGGGCGAGAGGACGTCGTAGTCATCGGCACCGAAGGAGGCTTGGCCATGTCGAATCAGGTAGAGATTGCCCACGGAAGGTTCCGGCCTGTTGGAGGTTGCTGCGAGGTTAGGATGCGGCACACGGGCTGTCAACGAAAAAACATACAAGCGTTTGAAAAGGTTGTTTGAAAGATGTTGCCAGCGTTTACACCGGCTGGCAGCTCTACAGGCGCAACGGTATGCTTGCAACAGTGACGCGCCGTAGTGGCGCAGGCATTTAAGGAGTCAACGTGGAGTTTCTTGCCGAATACGCAAGCTTTCTCGCCAAAACCGCCACCCTGGTCATCGCCATCCTGGTGGTGCTGTCTGCCATCGCCGGGCTGCGTGGCAAAGGTCGGCGCAAATCGGGCGGGCAATTACAGGTCACCCGCCTGAACGATTTTTACAAGGATCTGCGTGAGCGCCTGGAGTCCGGCCTGCTCGACAAGGCCCAGCTCAAAGCACTGCGCAAGCGGCAGGCGAAGGCAGAAAAGCAGCAGAAGAAGGGCAAGGCCGAGTCCGAGGACAAGAGCCGGGTATTCGTGCTGGATTTCGATGGCGACATCAAAGCCTCGGCCACCGAAAGCCTGCGCAACGAAATCACCGCACTGCTGACGCTCGCCACCGCGCGTGACGAAGTGGTACTGCGCCTGGAAAGCGGCGGTGGCCTGGTGCACAGTTACGGCTTGGCTGCATCGCAACTGGCGCGTATTCGTCAGGCGGGCATCCCGTTGACCGTGTGCATCGACAAGGTGGCTGCCAGTGGTGGCTACATGATGGCCTGCATCGGCGAGAAGATCGTCAGTGCCCCATTCGCCGTACTGGGGTCTATTGGCGTGGTGGCGCAGTTGCCCAACGTCAACCGCCTGCTGAAAAAGCACGACATCGACTTCGAAGTGCTCACTGCTGGTGAATACAAGCGCACCCTGACCGTCTTTGGCGAAAACACCGAGAAGGGCCGGGAGAAGTTCCAGGAGGACCTGGACATCACTCACCAGTTGTTCAAGGATTTCGTCTCCCGCTATCGTCCGCAGCTGCACATCGACGAAGTCGCCACTGGCGAAGTCTGGCTGGGCGTGGCGGCGCTCAATCGCAAGCTGGTGGACGAGCTGCAGACCAGTGACGAGTACCTGAGCGAACGCGCACGCAACGCCAACCTGTTCCACCTGCACTATGCCCAACGCAAGAGCCTGCAGGAGCGTATTGGCATGGCCGCCAGCGGTACAGTGGAGAACACGGTGCTGGGCTTGTGGAGCAAACTCAGCCGCCTGCGCTAACACCTTGAACCTGTTGAAATTTTTTTTCGTTCAGGGGGTTGCAAGGTTAAAAGAATGAAGACATAATGGCGCCCATCGAAACGCAGCAAACTTTGAAAAAGGTTCAGCGTTTCAAGGAGATAGCAAAGCGCAAGCAGCTAGATCCGACCTTTGAGGCCGAGTAGCAAAGTGGTTATGCTCCGGATTGCAAATCCGTCTACGCCGGTTCGATTCCGACCTCGGCCTCCACCATTCGAAAGCCCCGCAGATTAACGTCTGCGGGGTTTTTCTTTGCACGCAGAAAAAACGGATCGTTTCCGCATCCTGAGGCATCGTTTCCGCATCAGCGATTTACTTGGTAGGAGAAACCACCTCACCGACTCGGCGATACACCCGCTTGGTGATCTCCTCCTTGGAGTGGCCCAGCAGCCGGCTGGCGTGACTGATGTCCTCGATTTCCGAGGCCGCCTTAGGTCGGATATCACGGAACTGGAACTGCCGCACCTTGGTGGCCAAATCAGCGTTGCCGTCGGCGATGAGCTTCCGAGCAGCCTTGTCACGCGCCTCGCTGAAGCGGTTCCTTAACATCTCCCAGCTCATTCGCAGACCCGAGTCGTTGGTGATCAGTCGCGAGTTGCGCACTCCCTGCAGCTTGCGGCGTTCGAGTAGCGCCTCGATGAACAGCCCAAGGCCGGTCAGTTCGCCATTGACGTGCCGGCGGATGCGCAGTTTCTTGTCGGTCTTGTTCTGGTCTACCCATAGGTAGTCCTCGTCAAGGTCGACAGTGCTGAACTTCAATGTGTCGGCGGGGCGCTGGCCGGCTAGGTAGGCCAAATCCATGGCGTCCTTCAAGCCCTGGTCGGCCTCCGCATACACTGCGTCCCAGACTTCATCGGCGGCGTAGAAGTCGCGTATTTTCTCTTTATTGCGACGAACCGCCAGGCACGGATTTCGATCTGCGAACCCCCACTCCATGGCCATGGTGAATACATGCGAAAGCAGGGCGATTTCCCGGTTTGCCCGGGTCTTCGCGGTGCGGGCATCCCGATACTGCGCGACGACCGGCGGCGTGATGGCCTCGATGGGAGCGTCGGCAAACGCTGTGCGCAGGCGCTCCAGTTCGTATTTGTTGTCTTTCTGGGTGCGTGGCGCCTTTGCCGGGATGATGTCACGCTCGTACCGGTCGAATAGCTCACCCATCGTTGCCATCACCTTCGGAGCTGCCTTGTGCTCCAGGCGTGCCCACTCGAGCTTGGCCTCGGCGAGGTCGGTCCCCAGTGGAATTTCCTGCCGATTTCCGTCTGCATCCCGCCCGTTGTAGTAGTACCCGACCCACAATTTGCCGCTCTTCAGCTTGCGAACTCGCCGCAGCATCCGAGGCGGCAGGTCCTTGTTCGATGCCTTCCTGTTGCGCATCTGTTACCCCACGCGCGATAAGTCTAATGTCCAAGTTTCTGTTGCAGCATTCGTTGCGGTTGGCTTCACGCCGGCCATTTTGAGGCGGGCGTATACCCGCCCAACAACGGGCCGCCTGGCCCGAGTCAGCGTGTACTGCCAGCCGTTTTTGGCCAGCCAGGCGATTTGTTTGCTTGGGATCTGGTAGCCGGTGATTCGCATCACCTCTTCTTCATCAAGAAACTCGCTTGCATGTTCCATAGTGCTGGCTCCGCGCCTTCGATGGCGGCAGGTTGGGGTTCTCGTTCGGGACATGATCTGCTCGTCCAACCTGGGTGGTGGTGAAGCCCGCGGCTTGGCGGATCTTGGCGCAGCGGCTGTGTTCGCCGCGTGTGCGCGGAACGCTGCAGACATCACACATAACGGACATGGCGGGGCGAACGAAGCTCTGTACCCCCTTTGCATCCCTGGTGTTCGGCTTGTAATTGGGCCTGGTTGTCACAGCGAGTACCTCTCATGGATTCGACGAGCGTTCGGGCTCACGGCCAAGTGCTCGAAGTTCTGGCGGATGTTCTCCGTGAATAGCGTCTCTGGCTGCGAGTGTTGAGCTTTGTTGAGGCGCTGTAATTCGATCCAAACGGCGATCAGCGCAGCGACAAGCCCAAGGCTGATCAGCTGCCAAATGCGGACATGGTTAGCCATGCTGGCGACCCTGACTGAGCTGGTTGAGCACCTGCCTGCTCGCAAGCTCGAACAGCTCGTTGGCAGATATTGGCGTAAGCGACTGCTCACAATTGCGCACGGCGTCAAAACGCGTGCGATACAGTCCGGCCTGGCCGAGCCACGCGACGGCGTGATGCTCAGCGTTCGAAACGGGGCAGGGTGTCGCTAGGCGTTCACCTTGAGAGGCAAGCTTGCATTTCTTGCAGATGTGATAACCCCCGTCATACGGGTCAACCGTTTCCCAGAGGTGCTTGTGTATGGTCATGCTGCACTCCCTGCGTTTGCGCGGCCGGCCGGAGTGTCGCGCAGCTGGATGTGAATTCGTTTAGCTAGACCTCCCAATTGGGTGGCTTGCAAGCCGGCGCGTGATGCCTGCTGAGTTGCCTTCATTGCAGTAAGCGTCCGCTCGGTCAGGTTCAGGGTTTCTATGGCGCTGATGAGCAGCTCGTAATCCGCCCTGGTCACCGCGAGCCCGGTGTAGGACATGATCCGGGCTTCGAGTTCGCGGATGCTGCCTTTGAGGTGTGCGACAGTCAGGTGATGCTTCTGCTGATCCGCTTCGGTCTGGACTCGGGCTTGGTCCAGGTCGTCCTGAAGCCCTTTTATCTGCAATTTCAGCTCGGCTTTCAGGCGCTGTTTGCCAGTGTCAAGGCCTCTGTTGAAGGCGCGATGACGGGCTTTGGCAAAGAGGAAAGGCAGAATGATCAGGGTGGACAGCCAGAGGATACCCATGGCAAGAACTAGTTGATGCGGTTGCATGTGCTGTGCTCCGAAAGAGCCCTCCGCCGTTGATGTGAGAGTCGGCGGGGGCCGTATGCCCCTGATGGCCGGGGCCGCCTGGTCAAGCAGATTGGGTCGAGCGTTCGGCCTGCCGGTCCAGATATGCGGCAAGGTTGTGCAGGTAGATCACGTGCTGCGCTTTCTTCGAGCTGTCGATCTTGCTCAGCTGAAGATCAATCCTCCCTTTGTTGATCAGCTCTTTGAACCGCCTGTCTGACCCAATGTGTGGGAAATATCGCTCTCTGACGGCAGTGAGCGTTGGGCAGGGGGTGGTCCACTCGCTGCGGAGCTGTTCCAGCGTACTCATGCGCATTTCCCGATACCGTCAGGGCTGGGCCGAAGCTTCGCGCGGACTGCTGCTGCGAGCTGCTCTTTACTGGCCCCCGTCACTGCAGCGCAGACATCGCCCTGGTCGTCAGTAACGACGGCGCCAAGGGGAAGCTGTCGGTTGACGGTGGCGATAACGTAGGCTGTCTGACCTGTCTGCAGGACCTCTTCAACGCTGACTTGCGCCTCCATGAGTGCAAGCGCTTCTTCCGCCTGGGCTGCGGAGTCAGCTCGGCCATTCGCGATGTCCTGCACAAAATCTCTTAAGGACTGGCACTTGGTGGAGAGGGCGCGCGGAAGTTTCAGGCTGCTGCAAAGCGGCCCAAGGGTCACCTTGATGCTGTGATGCGTACTGTCATTTTCGATCTCGATCTGTGCATCGACCGTCGCTTCAGGACGCTGCAATTTGCAGGTCGCAGTGCCGCCGTTATCCAAGGTGCGTTGCAGCAGCATGACCTGGCGAAGGGAGATCCTGAATTCGCTCATGCAGCACCCCCATTGGCAGGTACCGCATGGGCTTTACCTTCGAGCGTGACGACCAGCTGCAAGCCGGTGCTGCGCTGGAAAGCCTGTATTTTTGCCACGCTGCTGCAGGCGGTTGGATGGATCAGAATTGCTACCGATCCGTTGTGCTGTGCTGATTTCATTCTTCGTGTCCTTGATGTGAGAGAGGGGCACGAAGCTGAAATTAGCAAAAGCTAAATAATTGTTCAATAGCATATGCTAAATTGCATGGGCGTGGTTGCGCCCCGGCGGATGGCCGGTAGGACACAACCCAAGGAGGCGTTAGAGCTTTTTTGCGTTCCAGGCCAGTAGGACACGGGCCTGGATATGCATCCGCTCGATCATCGACTCGTCGATGGTAATCGGCGGGTAGATAGGATTATCGGAGATCATTCGGAGCTGGCCTCCAGTCAGACGCTGCAGGCGTTTGATGTAGAGATCGCCATCGAGGGTGAAGACATAAATTGCGTCTGTCTTCACCTCGGTGATCCCGCGATCCACAAGCAGGGCATCGCCGTCTGCGAATGTGCCAGACATGCTGTCGCCATCGCCAGTGATGATCGCCAAGTTGTCGATGTTGGAAAAACTAAGGCCCTGCATCCTGAGCCAGTCTAGGTGAACCGTCATGTCGCGGATGACTTCAATGTGCATTTCCGGGGCTGCCTTGCCATGCCCCATAGAAGCCGCGACATCGAGATGCGGAATCAGAACGTAGTTCTTGTCCTTTGCTGTCCTGGTGGGCAGGCGAACCACGTTGGTTGGGGCTGCGATGGAGGGTTCCTCCATTGGAGGAGATGTCAGCGTCCCTGCTGCAAGCCCAATCTTGAGCTCGAGATTAAGCGCAGCCTTTTCCCCCAGCTTGCGGTGGCCGTTGAGCAGTTGCGACAGGTACGACGCGTCTAGGTCGTGAGCCTCGGCGAATTCCTTCTGGCTCAGATTCCCCATGATCGTACGGAGGGAGGCGATGCGCCTTTCATTAATGTCCATCTGCAGATGATTGCTTTCCGTTAGCAAACAGTAAATTACTAGTTGCTATTGCCTTGATAATTAGCAATTGCTAATCTTCCGGGCGGTGGAGGTGTCTATGACGCTTAGCGAATATTTGAAAACGATAGACAAGGAAGGGGTCGACGCCCTCGCACGGCACTGCGGAACATCGGTCGGCCAGCTGAAGCAAGTCGCTTATGGAAACCGCCGCGCAGGTGCGGGGTTGGCTGTCAATTTGGATCGAGAAACGGGAGGGGAGGTTACTTGTGAGTCGCTGCGACCGGACATTGACTGGGGATACTTAAGGCAAGGAAAGGGGTAAGAACGCTGGGCCAGGACTCTCACCTCCCAGCCCAGCTATGACAGTACGAAGCACCATCACTCTCGTCGGCCGGTGTCCTCTCTCACAAGTTCAGCCGGACGACTATTACCACATGCCATGCCCGCACAGCACGCAAGGCACAGCACACAGGTCGTGGTCGTAGGATAGGTCTTACATGATCCTATGACTAGGCCGTAAACCGAGGATTTACGGTTATGAGCAGGATTGATCTTTTGCCGGGCGCAGGTCCGGTTCTCACATTGCGGCAGGCGCTCTATCGCGCGGGTCGTGATTATCACGGAGGTATTACCAGGCTGGCTTTCGACATGGGGCTCGAGGTGGATGCCCTGCAGAAGAAGTTGCACCATGCCGACGACCGTCGCTGGCCAACCCCTGACGAACTGGAAGAGATCGTGCAGTGGACCGCTGATCCTCGGCTGCTCGATGCGCTGGTTCGTCCTGCCGGTGCGGTCTGGTATCGCCCCAAGCCTGTGCCTGCTACCAACGATGCCTTGCAGGCGGTTGCGAAGCTTCTAGCCGAGTCCGGTCAGTTCGTGGGTAGCCTGCATGATGGCGCCTCGGATAACGTTTGGACCTTGCCGGAGGTGTTGAATCTGGAGCAGCGTGGCATGGAGGTTATCCGGCAAGTTCTCGCCATCATGGCGGGCGCGCGCGAAGCCATGGAGGACGCAAGCCATGGCTGATGCCGTCGATTTTGCCAATGATCGCGCTGAGTATTTCCTCCAGTTGTCGCTGCAGCGTCTTGCGCGGATCCCGGTCAAGCCAAGCGCGCAAATCTGCGAAGACTGCGATGAGCCCATCCCGCTGGCCCGTCAATTGTCAGTCTCCGGTTGCGAAACCTGCATCGATTGCCAAGAGTTGCGGGAGCGCCGGAGATGAGCGAACGCCCAACTCCTACCACAGCTGATTGGGCGCGGCGTTACATTGAAACCTTCGGCCTGGCTCTGGTGCCTATCGAACCGGGTGAAAAGGGGCCGAAGGGGGCCGGATGGAACAAGCCTGGTGGCTATTTCACGGATGCCTCGAAAGCTGAAACGTTCTGGACTGCGAGCCCGAACCAGAACCTCGGTGTTGTGCTTGGGCCGAGTCGTGTCTGCTCGCTCGATGTTGATGATGTCGAGCTGACCCGGCAGGTGCTGCAGCAGACGCTTGGGCTCGATGTCGACGCACTCGCTGACGCGTACCCCACCTCCGTTGGCAACCCTGAACGATTCCGCGTGATGTTCCGCGTCCCTGAGGGCGTAGAGCTGAGTCGCCACGCCTTGGTTTGGCCAAACAAAAACGACCCGGATGGCACCATCTACAAAGGGCTCATGATGCAAGTGAAGGCTGCCATGGATGCGGGGGATGCAGGCCGCGAGGCCGCCTTCCGCATGGCGGCTGAGCCTTTCAAGAAAGTGACGGTCTTTGAGTTGCGGGGTGGCCTCGTGCAGGACGTATTGCCACCATCCATTCACCCAGGCACTCGCAAGCCTTACTCATGGCGTACCCCTCCGACAGCTGAAGGCTTGCCAGAGCTGCCTGCCGACTTGTTGGCCATCTGGCAGGATTGGGATGAGTTCAAGCCGAAGGGGGAGGCCGTTTGCCCGTGGAAACCGAAGGCGGCAACGCCTGCGCCTGCAGCTCGTCCAATGGCCAAACCATCAACAGCTGCAGCACGATCTGGTGACCGGCTCCCCGAGGTTATCCCTGAGTTCAATCGTATCCATGACATCGCAACGATGATTGAGGCGCACGGTTACAAGCGCGTCGATGGGAAGTGGTTGAGCCCGCACAGCAGCTCAGGTCTACCCGGTGTGACAATCACGGAGGGCAAGCTCTACTCGCATCACACCTCGGACCCGCTGGCGAACGGACACAAGAATGATGCGTTCGATGTGTTCTGCATCCTAGAGCACGACGGCGACCAGAAGGCTGCGACTAGGGCGGCAGCTCGGATCCTGGGTATTGACGCGAAGTCCCGTCCGCCGGCACCGCCGCCATTGGGCGAACTTCCCCGTGCCCCATCGGTGGTGGAGCCGGCCGAGCTGCCTCCGGTCGTCGATAGCAATGTAGAGCATCTTCCCCGCACCCCATCAGACGTCGAGGCCATCAGCCCGGCCGACTCCTCGGCCACCGGGGGGCCGGGGGGAGATGCCCTGGACATTGATGCTGCGATGCGCCGATTTGCCCTGGTCGAAGGTTCCACGAACGTATGGGACTTCGACAAGCGACGGTCGATGAAGCGGACAGGCTTCGAGGCCTTGGTCGGCAAGCCACTCTCGAAAGCGTGGATGGAGCGGACCGACAAGAAGCTCATCGCCTCCGAGCAGGTGCAAGAGCTTGAGCAGGCCCGGAAGATGTCCAGCAAGAAGGGTGGAGCGCTGAAGCTTGAACCGCTCGACCGGTACATCTACATCGATGGGACAAAAGAGGCCTGGGATCGTGAGAAGAAGCGTCGGTTGCCCGAGGGCAGCGTCAAGATGGCCTTGGGGGATGCCTATCAGCTCTGGCTGAACAGCCCGGAGCGGCGGGTGGTGGACGTCGATCACATCGTGTTCGACCCAACGATGACCAAGGACCCGGCGATTTACATCAACACTTTTGAGGGCTTGCCGCTTGAGCCGGTCCGTGACGATGCTGCGTGCGAGAACCTGCGGTGGCTGATCTCATTCCTTTGCAACAATGACGCTGAAGCGTTGGATTGGCTGGTCAAGTGGCTGGCCTACCCGCTGCAGCACATGGGCGCAAAGATGGACACCGCGATTCTGTTCCACTCAACCATGGAGGGCTCGGGCAAAAGCTTGCTGTTCGCGGACATCATGGGCGAGCTGTACGGTCGTTACGGTGCCACGGTTGGCCAGGCACAGCTGGAGGGCAATTTCAACGCCTGGCAAAGCGGCAAGCTTTGGGCCGTGTTTGAAGAGGTAGTGAGCCGTGACCAGCGCTACAACCAAGTAGGCAAGATCAAGCACATGATCACCGGCAAGACGGTGCGCATGGAATCCAAGTTCATCAACGGCTGGGAAGAATCCAACCACATGAACTCGGCCTTCTTGAGCAACGAGATCATGCCGTGGCCGATCAGTGAAGACGACCGCCGGATGCTAGTGATGTGGCCAATGGAGACTCTGCCCACCGAAAGGCAGAAGGCTATCGCCCGAGAGTTGGCCAACGGTGGGGTGGCAGCCTTGTACGGGTGGCTGCTCGATGTCGACCTGGGGGATTTCAACCAGCGCACGCGTCCGCCAAAGACTGAAGCCCGCCAGAGGCTTGTTGAGCTGAGTCGCACGGCTTGGCAGACCTTCTTCTACCTCTGGCGAAACGGCGAGTTGGGGCACGGTCTATGGGGCTGCTGCCTGACTTCCGATGTGTACGCCATGTTCCTTGAGTGGTGCTCCCACAACAAAGAGAACTCCATGAGCCACACGAAGTTCTCGCTGATGTTAAGCGCGAAGGTGGAGAAGACACGCCCTATCCCCTGGACTGATGGCAGTTCTCGCCGATTTGCGGCGTTCTTTGTGCCCAGCGAGGGTGATCCTTCCCTGCCCCCATCCATGAAGTCGGCCGAGCTGGGCAAGACCGTTGTCGAGTGGCGTGCCCGAGCAAAGCTGGCGGGCTGGAGTGTGGACAGTTGGGACCACATTAAGAGGCTTGCTGCATGACTCTGCCATTAAGTGTGTTGGGTGTGTTGGGTTTGTGTTGGGTTGGTTTTGGTAAGCCAACACACATTCAGGCCCCGGAATCTGTGGCTTCGGGAGCATGTGTGTTGGGTGTGTTGGGTTTGTGCGCACGCGCGCGCGCGCGACTTTTTTTAATCGCTGAAATCGAAGGGGAAAGAAATCTCTATGCGAACCCTGAAAAACCCAACACACCCAACACACTCAACACAGTTACTTCCAATCCATTGAATTCATTGAGTTCTGAGTGTGTTGGGTTTGTGTTGGGTTTGCCAAATGCGTGTTGGGTACTGGCCGGGGAGGGCTGGCGATGACGAAGGACCAAGGATTGCGCCTACAGGGGCAGGTGGATCACGCGCTGCGCCGCATCGATATGGCGGCACTTATCGACCAGTCCGAACGCCTGCGTCTGGTTGCCGAGCTGATGAAGCATTGGGGAGAGCGGCGTGGACAGCTTGGGCTGGATGCCGGCTTGGGCAGTCAAATGGGCAGCATCATGGAATGGAAGGGGGCTGCACCGCGCGGTGGCTCATCCGGTTCGCGAATTTTGGTCGGCGGTGCAGGCCTTGATCACGCGGCAGCAGAGGTTGACGCAGCAGTGGTCCAGCTGGAGCGGCGTGATCCGCGCGGGGCTACGCTGGCCAAGCTGGCCCAACTGCGCTACCTGTATGGGGCCACGGTGCGCGAGCAGATGCGCGAGGTTGGGCTGGCTGAGGACGCCGACCGCACCTACCGAAACTGGGTTAAGGCCCTTCACCTGCAGGTGTTTGCCATCCTTGCCGCCCGCGCTGGCCGAGTCCGCCAGCAGACCGTTCGTCGGGTGACTATGCGACTTGCGTGCAACATTGATGAGACATAACCACCACATGGCGACGAACCGAAAATAGGCCCTTTTCGGTTTTTCCGGTGGCATGTAAAAAGGCGCCACGATATCAAAAGTGCGCTTAGGCGCTTCCTCCACAAGCACTGTGCTGTGCAAGCCGCTCCGGATTTTCGGCGCACCGAGAACCCTGCCAACTGGCGGGGTTTTCTTTTTCCGGCGCCGTGCTTTGCCTATGAGGCTTACATGAACAGCGAGCAACAAACGTTAGCCGAACTGCCAATCTGGATGGTGATCGTGCTGTCCCTGGTCGGGGGTGTTTCGGGAGAGATGTGGCGGGCCGACAAGGCCGGTGTCAGTGGCTGGTCGCTTGTTCGCCGGATTGTTCTGCGTTCTGGGGCATGTGTTGTGTGTGGATTGTCGACCATCATGCTCTTCTACTCGGCAGGTATGTCGATTTGGACCGCGGGCGGCATCGGTTGCTTGACCGCGATGGCGGGTGCCGATGTCGCCATTGGTTTGTACGAACGTTGGGCCGCCAAGCGCTTGGGGGTCTGTGAGATGCCGGAGCGCGGTGACGGCAGCAAATGATCGGAGGAGGTGTGCTATGCAAGTACGTGTGATCGATGACACCCAAAATGTTCTATGGGTCAAGACAGAGACCGGCGGTCTGACTAGCTTGTCTTACCGCCGGGATGGGACGCTGGTGAAAATCATATCTCTCCTCGAGTCAGCTCTGCTTCAGGCTCGTGGAGAATTGAACAGCCGGCAGGAAGGCGGAGACATCGCGCAGGAAAACTCCGCTGCCCTTGAGGAGATGTTAAATCGTAAGCTCCTTGTTGATGTTGGCCATGACCCATCCCCAAATGTTCGGGGAACGGAAGAACGAATGCCACGCGGGCGGGGCTCGGAAGTAAACTCTGTTGCCTGACTTCCAGATCGCCACCACATGCCCAGCGAGATCCGCGCCCCAAGCAGCTTGCTGGAGCGTATCCATAATGTCCTGCTGTTGGCTGTCGGATTTGCTTCCGAATGATGAATCCAGCGGGAAGACAATCATGTCCTGCCCGCTGTGGTGCACATGAGCGATTTTGTACTTTGCCATCTCGGTTCCTTGTGGTTTGGGAGGTAGTCCTTCCTCGGCACTCCTTCTGCTAGGAAGGACCCCTCGAATGCTAGCACTTTGGAATCAATGACGATGGTTCACCGATTGCGGAGCCCGTTTGCAGCGTTGCCGAGCTGCAAGATCTGGCGGTGTCTCGGGCTAGGGCCGGGGACCCTGGCGACTTGGCCGGGGTACGGGGCAGGAAACCCGCGGTTCTTCGTTAGCGGACAGTTCACCAGCTTAGTGAACTACGGTGAACTGGTTAACCCCCTGAATTCATTGGGTGAACTGGACGTTTTGCAATGACATACCTGACGAAATCGGAGTTCGCCGCCCGACGCGGATGGTCGAAATCCTACGTTTCCAAACTGGCCAACCAGGACCGCCTGGTGCTCACTGCGGATGGCAAGGTCGATGTCGAAGCCACCGAGACGCTGTTGGCTGAATCGGCCGACCCAAGCAAGGCCGCCGTCGCGGCCCGGCATGAAGACAACCGGGTCGAGCGTGATGTGCGTACCCACCTCCAACCAGGCGGCGACACACCTGCGGTGCAGCCACCGGTTCCGCAGCCTGGCAAGGGCCCAGACTTCCAGAAGGCGAGGGCGCATCGCGAGTATTACCTGGCGCAGCTCGCCGAGACTGAATTCAACAAGGTCCAGGGCAACCTGGTCGAGCGGAAGGCGGTGGAGGATGCCGCCTTCGCTGCTGGCCGTACGCTTCGGGACCTGGTGTTCGGTCTTGCTCCACAGCTCGCAGCCGAGCTGACGGGCATGAGCGATTCTTGGGAAATCGAAAAACACCTCGCGGGTGCGTTTCGCCAGGTCTTCGACGACGCGGCGAAGATGAGCAGCGCCGATCTCAAACAAGCCATGACACAGAGCTAAGCCTATGCCCACCGGATACGCGGACGGTGCAAAGGTGTACCGCGAAGCGTATGGCCGGGGGCTTCAGCCCGACCCTGAATTGTGGGTGGACGAATGGGCTGACGAGTACATGCGGATTCCGCGTGATACCGGTGCAGCCGAGCCCGGCAAATACCGCACGGCGCGGACGCCGTATGCCCGTGAACCCATGCGCTGCCTCTCACCAGCGCACCCCTGCAAGCGCGTCATCACCATGGTCGCCTCGCAGCTCATGAAAACGCAGATCGCCCTAAACTGGATAGGCGCGCTGATCCACATGTCGCCGTCCAACATCCTGACCTTGCTGCCGAGCCTGGCCTTGGCCAAGCGGGTTTCAGCGAGGATCGGTAAGACCATCGCCGCGACCCCCGAGCTGAGAGCACGCGTGGCTGCTTCCCGATCACGGGATGCACGCAACACCATGGATACCAAGGAGTTCGAGGGCGGCACGCTTTACGCGACCACAGCCGGCTCGGCCTCCAACCTGGCCGAGCTCGCAGCGAAATACATCTACGGCGACGAGATTGACCGCTGGGACGTGGATGTCGATGAAGAGGGTGACCCCATCGAGCTGGCGGAGACACGAGGCAGTACCTTTGGGCGCAACGCGAAGTTTTACTTCTCCAGCTCGCCGACCATCAAGGGGGCCTCACGCATCGCTGATCTGTTTGAGGCCAGCGACCAGCGGCACTACTACGTGCCATGTCCAACCTGCGGTCATATGCAGGTGCTGGAGTGGGAGAGTTTGCTGTACTCCGCTGACTTCCAGACAGTCCATTACAAGTGCTCTTCACCCGATTGCGATGTGCTGATCGAGGAGCATAACAAGGGTGAGATGCTCACCAAAGGGGAATGGCGCTCGCACGCCAAGGGCGATGGGGAGACGGTTGGTTTCCACCTCAACGCTCTGTATGCCCCGCTTGGTTGGACATCATGGGCTGATCTGGCCAAGCAATACGAGAAGGCCAAGCGCGCTCAGGATCGTGGCGACCTTGAGCCCATGCAGGTGTTTTACAACACCCGGTTGGCGAAGGTATGGGACAGCGCAGTAGAGCAGACCAAGGCCGAGGTTCTGCAGGCGCGAGCTCTGCAAGAAAACTATGTTCTCGGCACCCTCACCGTTGGCGTCCTGGTGTTGACCTGCTCTGTCGACGTCCAGGCCAATCGCTTGGAGGTGATGGTGATCGGCTGGGGCGTCGGCATGGAGCGCTGGGTTGTTGACTTCCAGGTGATCCCTGGGGACCCAGCAGACCAACGGACATGGGATCTGCTTGATGGACTGCTGAAGGCCCGATACCGCCATCCTTGCGGTGTTGCCTTGGGTATCTTGGCCACAGGCATCGACTCCGGTGGTCATCACACCCATGAGGTCTATCAGTTCTGCCGCGTGCGCCGTTGGCGTAACGTCTTTGCGCTGAAGGGGGCGAGCAAGCCGGGCAAGCCAGTAATCGCCCAACGGCCCTCTCTGGTGGATGTCACCTGGAAGGGCCAGACCGAACGTAATGGTGCCGAGCTGTGGATGATCGGTACCGACACCGCCAAGGACTGGATCTACAACCGCTACGGATTTGAGTCGGGACCGGGCGCGGTGCACTTCGCCAAGGACCTTCCCGACGAGTTCTTCCAGCAGTGCGTGGCCGAACGCAAGATCGCCCGCTATGTGAAGGGCTACAAGCGGATCGAGTGGGTCAAGGGCAAGGCCGACCGCAACGAGGCGCTGGACCTTCAGGTGTACAACCTGGCCATGGCGTATTACCTCGGCCTGCATCGCTACGGCGAACAGGACTGGGACAAGCTGCGCCAGGCGATGGCCCAGGCCAGTCTCTTTGATGAGCCATCACCTGCGAAGCAACCCGTCATCAAGCACGGACGCGATGAGGATGATGACCCCGACGAAGAGCCAGTATCTGCGTCACCGCCCCCAGCTCGGCCTGCCCCGCGGGCAACTCCACCGCCGCCTCGCCCGGCACCTCAACCAATGCAACGCCGCAGCTCAAGTAGCGGCTATCTGAAGAGACGCTGACATGGCATACACCCAGGCACACCTCGCGGCTGTCGAGCGTGCGATTGCGCGTGGCGAACGGGTTGTTCGCTACAGCGACCGCACCGTCGAATATCGGACGGTAGACGAACTGATCAAGGCTCGCGATCTGATCCGTACTGAGCTGGCCCAGTCGGCGGGCCCGCGCTCCCGCGTAGTTCGCCTTCACCATGGAGGTAAGGGCCTGTGAGCGGCCGCTACATTTCCACGCGCTCGGGGCTTCTGGTGCCTGAGCGGATCAAGGCCAGCTATGAAGGTGCCGCCGAGGGGCGGCGTTCCTCTGGCTGGGATGCGCCAGATACTGGCCCCAACAGCCTGATCATGCCGGCCCTTCGCAATCTGCGGTCACGTTCACGGGCTGCAGTACGCAACGATCCGTATGCGGCCAACGTCATTGATAAACGGGTCAGCAACCTGATCGGTACCGGCATCACGCCGCAGCCAAGGTTGCTGGACAAGGCCCTACGAAAGGCCATGCAGGAACTGTGGGAGGACTGGGTGGACGAGTCGGACGCCGACGAACGCACCGACTTCTATGGTCAGCAGGCCTTGGTGGCGCGCACGGTTGAGCAGTCCGGTGAATGTTTCGTGCGCTTGCGCCCACGCCGGCTGGAGGATGGCCTGGCGGTGCCGCTGCAGGTGCAGTGCCTCGCGCCGGAATTCGTGCCGCACGACAAGTTCGAAGTGACACGCTCCGGCAACACCATCCGGGCCGGTATCGAGTTTAATGGCATTGGCCGCAGGGTCGCCTATTGGTGCTACCGCAACCATCCCAGCGACAAGGCATCGCTCAACGCCGGTTACAACCCGCTTGTACGGGTGCCGGCCGATCAGATGCTGCACATCTTCGAGCCCCTGGAGCCCGGCCAGTTGCGTGGAGTACCCAGGTTGGCGCCGATCTTGAAACGCCTGCGCAGTCTAGACAACTACGACGATGCGGTGCTCTTCCGGCAGGAAGTGGCCAACCTGTTCGCCGGCTTCGTTCGCAAGCCGGCGCCCGAGGGGCTGAGTGGTCCACCAATGGACATGCTCACTGGTGCGCCGATTGTTCACGACCGCGATGCCTTCACCCCCATGGTAGCCCTGGAACCCGGCACGATGCAGGAGCTGGGGCCGGGCGAGCAGGTCGAGTTCTCTGACCCGCCCGACGGCGGCAACAACTACCCCGACTTCATGCGGCAGCAGCTGATGGCCGCCGCCGCTGGCGCGGGTCTGCCCTACGAGTTGATGACCGGCGACATGCGCGGGGTTAACGATCGTGTCATCCGGGTGGTGCTGAACGAGTTTCGCCGCCGACTGGAGCAGCTGCAGTTCTCGGTTTATGTCCACCAGCTGTGTCGCCCGGTGCGGGCGGCCTGGATGGACATGGCGGTGCTGGCCGGGGCGCTCGACCTGGTGGACTACACCCTGAACCGTCGCACGTATCAGCGTACGCGGTGGGTACCACAGGGGTGGGCGTACATCCAGCCAGTGCAGGACGTACAGGCGCGCATGCTCGAGGTCGCGGCGGGCTTCACCTCTCGCAGCGAGATGTGCCTTCGCTCAGGTACCGATGCAGAGATCGTGGATGAAGAGAACGCCACTGACATCGCCCGGGCGCATGCCCTGGGCCTCAAATACAACGGCTTGTCGGCTATCGATGACGAGTCGGATGACTCCGACGAGAAGGGGAAAACATGAAACCGTTTATGCCGTTCCGCATCCTCAACAAGGCGAAGGCCCTCCCGCAAGTCGAGGATGGGCATTGGTATTCGATCACTGCTGCAGCGGAGGAGGGTGATGCCGACTCGAAGGTGATCGAGGTCTATGTCTACGGCGAGATTGGCGGCTGGGGCATCACCGCCAACCAGTTCATCCAGGATCTCAAGGCAGTGGACGACGGTGTGTCACCGGTTGTTGTGGCCTTCAACACCAATGGCGGCGACTTGTTCGAGGGGCTCGCTATTCATAACGCGCTGAGCCGCTTGGGTGAGCGTTGTACGGGCCGGGTCGATGCTTTGGCCGCCAGTGCAGGCAGCGTGGCGGTTTGCGGTGCTCACCGCGTGGTCATGGCATCGAATGCCATGCTGATGATCCATAACCCTTATACCTGGGCTGGTGGTGATGCGGACGAGCTGCGTCGGGTGGCTGATGTGCTCGACCAGGCATTCGAGGTGATCATCGCAGCCTACAAGGCCAAGGCGCCGGACATTGATGAGGATGAGCTGCGGCGTTTGGTCAATGCAGAAACCTGGCTCACGGCCTCGGAGGCCCTGGCGCTGGGGCTAGCCGATGAAGTCGGCGATGGTGTCAAGGTACAGGCTTGCCTTGGGCAGGGCGCTGCCATGGCACGCTACCGGAACACCCCGCAGGCGCTGCTGGATCAGCTCAAAGCAAGCAAGGATGAGCCGACCGAGCCCGTTGTAAATGAGCCCGAAAACGAGCCAGATGCACCGCAGCCGGCTGCCAGTGATTCGACAGCCTTAGCCTTGATGATCACCCAGGCCTGTGCAAAGGCTGGTATCAGCAATCTGGTCGAGCCGCTGATCGCCTCGACCAAGCTCGCGGACGAAGCCACTGTGCAGGCAGCCCTTACCCGCGCCAAGGCCGTGCGAGATCTTTGTGTCGCAGCCCGTTTGCCCGAGATGACCGGTGAGTACGTCCAGGCCGGCCTGGACGCGACGGCGGTACGGGCGCGTCTGTTCGACAAGCTGGTCGGCAGCGGCAAGGGCTTCGAGATCGACAACAGCCTGCCTCCAGCAGATGACCTGCCGGAGAAGGTCCAGGCGAAAGCACCCAACCCCAACAGCATCTGGGCTGCCCGTCGGCAGGCCACACAACCCCGTCCCGGCCAAGGAGCCTGAACATGAGCAAAACCTACGTTGAGCCGGTACATGCCGGCGAATTCCTGCTGTCCGAGGGCGCCGGCAAGATCTCCCGCGAAGTGATCGAGCTGGCCCCTGGTGAGGCCCTGGTAGCCGGCCAGGTGCTCGGCCAGCTCACGGTCAGCGGACAGTTTGCCCCGTACAACCCTGAAGCCGAGGACGGCAGCGAGACGGCCAAGTGCATCCTGTTTGCCTCGGTTGCGTCCTCTGATGTGGTGCGCCGGGGGCGTGCTGTCGTGCGCCTGGCTGAAGTGAGCGAGGCGCTGCTGAGTGGCCTCGATCCTGACGGCGAGAAGGCCCTGGCGGCCCAGTTCATCATCGTTCGCTGATAGCGAATCTACTTTGTTCCAGCCCCGCCCAGTGCGGGGCTTTGTATTTCTGGAGGGCCTTCATGGCTGCTATCGAGATTTTTGAAGACGACGCGTTCAGTGTCCCTGCGCTTACCGCTGCGATCAACGAACAACCCTTTGTGCCAGGCCGTCTGGCCGAGCTGGGGTTATTCGAGGAGGAGGGCGTTACCACTCTGACCGTCCAGGTCGAAAAGGACGGCGAGACCCTGGCCCTTGTGCCGGCGGGTGAGCGTGGTACTTCGGGCTTGGTGGTCAATGGCAGTAAGCGGATCTTGCTTCCATTCAACACTGTGCACCTCCCCGAACGTTTCGCCATCAAGGCAGATGAGATCCAGGGTATTCGTGCTTTCGGACAACAGACCGAGTTGCAGGCGGTTCAGGATGTCGTAAACAAGCGTCTGGCTAAGGCCCGTCGCCAGTTGGATGCAACCCATGAGTTTCATCGCATGGGCGCCCTGAACGGTTACGTGATGGATGCCGATGGGCGTACGGTGCTGCTCGATATCTATGATCGCTTTGGGCTTGATCCAATCGAGATTGAGATGGAACTGGCAAGCGCAGGCACCGATGTACGCGTGAAGTGCGTGGACGCACTGGATGCCCAAGAGGAAGCGCTTGGAGCCACTACCAGCAACGGTGCTCGTGCGTTCTGCGGCAAAAACTTCTGGCGAGCGCTTATCGCGCACCAGAGCGTAAAGAAGACCTATGAGGGTACTCAGTACGCTGCTGCGCTCCGTGCCGATGGCCGCGAATCGTTCGAGTTCGGTGGGATCACTTGGGAACGGTACCGTGGCAAGGTAGCGGGTATCGCTTTCGTACCTGACGACGAAGCGCGTCTGGTACCGGAAGGCGTGCCCGGGCTGTGCATCACGCGCTTCGCTCCAGCTGACTATATGGACACGGTCAATACCGAAGGCCTGCCGTACTACAGCCAACTGGAGATGATGCAGTTCAAAAAAGGGGTGGCCGGTGAAGCTCAGTCGAACCCGCTCCACCTGGTGACCCGCCCTCGCGCGATTATTCGCTTGAAGCGCTGACCATGGGCTTCCGGGATCTGATTGTCGATATCGATGACACCGTGTTTGAGGTGTTGGGCGATACGGCTTTGATCGAGGGGCGGGAGGTGGTGGGTATGTTTTCGGCGCCTTGGCTGCAACCCAAGCTTGGCCAAATCAATACCGGCCTACGTGAGCCGCATTTCGTCATCCGGGTTAGCGATAGCTCGGATGTCGTTACGCGGCAGCTTGTGGTGGTTGATCTTCCGCCCGAAGATGGCGGCGGCAATTTCACCATCGCCCGAATTGAGCCTGGTGGCGACGGGCTTGTAACCCTGGTGCTGAGGAAGTCGGCATGAGCGTAGGCAGTTACCAGAAACAGTCGTCTAGTTCGGGACTCATTACACTCCAGGCGAACGTGCAGCAGGCTTCAAACTTCGCAAAGTTCGCCGCTTTGATGCCGAAAGCCATCAAGGCGGCTGAACGACGGGCAATCAATAAGACCATTCGTTGGTTGCGCACGCACATTGCCAGATCGGTGAGCCAACAAGAGCGAATCGCGGTTACGGCGGTCCGTCAGCGCTTGAGAGCTTTCCCAGTGGCCAGCAATGGCCAAGGCAAGCTCTGGTTCGGTTTGAATCCCATCGAAGCCAGTCGAGCAGGCCGCCCTCGACAATCCCGCTCAGGTGTATCCGTAGCCGGACGTTCGTACCAGGGTGCTTTTTTCCGGACTGTGTATGGCAACAAGCCGGATATCTGGATCCGTACTGCCAGTAAGCACTTCAACCCTGATGATTATCCCACCAGCCAAGTCTCTGCCAGAGGCGGTGCGAGTTCAGGGTGGGTCGGTGAGAACGGCAGCCGATTTCCACTAGCTAAGGCAAAGATCTCGCTGGAAGAGGTGAGGCCGCATTTCGAGTCATGGACGAGAAAGGCGCATCAGCGGTTGCTTGTGGTGATGGAGCAGGAGCTGAACTTCGAGCTGTTGAAGTATCTACGGAGATTGGGCAATGGATGATGATCCGATACCTCTCGAGCAGCTATATACCGCTATCGAGCAACATATCAAAGACGCCATTCCAGGGCTGGCGTACGTCGGTACCATGCCTGACGGGATTGAGGTAGTTCCACCTCCTGCCGTTGTACTGGAACTGGCCGGATTCGAGCGTGCAGACATGGATCCGGGGACTGGCGAGACCGCCGTGGAGGCGCGTTTTGAAGCCCGTGCAATTGTTCCGGTAGAGGAGAAAAACTGCCTCCACGTTGCTGCCTTCGTTGCCGCGCAGCTTGCGGTTCTACTTCGTGGGCAATCGTGGGGGCTCCCTATCGGCTTTGCTGACTTTGTCCGTGCAGAGCGTGACTGGAGCCGTCCTGAGCTGGATACCTTCGCGGTCTGGGTCGTGGAGTGGACTCAGGTCATCTATCTCGGGGAAGAGGAGTGGCCGTGGCCCACTGAGCTCGGCCCGGCCGCTGCAGGCACTACTGCAGATGGGGGACCGCTTTCCCAAGGTTATGTCGAGATTGGGAGGATTCCGGATGAGCTACCCGCTGGCTGAGCATGACCGGATGATTGCCGGCATGATTCGCAAGTGCCGGGTCGTGGCGCTCGACCTGGCCGCCGATCCGCCGGTGTGCCGGGTTTCGGATGGCGAATGGACCAGCGCCTGGGTGCGCTGGCACAGCCTGGGTGCTTCACCTGGTGCGCGGCACTGGCTTGCCCCTGGCATTCATGAGCAGGGGGTGTTGATCAGTACCAGCGGCGATGTAAGCCAGGGCACATTCCTGCCGGGGCTGTACAGCGGCCCTGCGCCTGCGCCGGATGACCGCGACCATGTCCAGCGCTGGCTGTTCGAGGACGGCGGTTCGCTGACCTATGACTGGCAGGCCAAGCGCTACAGCATCGAGCTGCCGGCCGGCCAGGTGGATATCAAGGTGGGTGGGTCGGTCGTTAACGTAACGGAGTCGGCCATTGAGGCGATGGCGCCCATGCTGCGTTTCACCGGGCCGATGCTGATTCAGGGCGCGTTACGCGTAACGGGCGATATCTACGGTGACGCCCGAATCATCGACACGGCCGGCAACACCGCCAACCACAAGCACTGATTCACAGCGGGCGGGCGCTCATGCGCCGCAGCCCTGATAACCACCAGCCCGCTGCGCGCGGGCTTTTTCATGCCTGGAGGAACTCATGGCGACCCCAAAAGCGGCCGCGACCTCTCCGGAGGCCCCTGTGGCCGTCGACCCCCAACGAGTGTTGTACCGAGACGCGGCGTTCCGCTCCCGCTCCATTTTCACCCCCAGCGGCGCCCAGTTCGATGTAGTCAATTTCGAGGTGCGAGTGCCGGCCTCGGACGACGAGGCGCTGGCCACCTTCGATGAGCACTCGGATTTCCAGCGCGTGCAGGAGTAACTCCCCATGATCGGAATGGACCGCCACACCGGCGCCGTGCTGTCCGGGGTCGATCACTTGCGGCAGTCCATCGTGGACATTCTGACCACGCCGGTGGGGTCGCGACTGATGCGGCCGGAATACGGCAGCAAGCTGCGCCGGTTTGTCGACCAGCCGGTTAATGCCGGCTGGAAAAGCGCGGTGCAGGCTGAGGCGGCGCGGGCGCTGCAGCGCTGGGAGCCACGCTTGGTCCTGCAGAGCGTGCAGGTGGTTTCTGCGGTGGGTGGCCAGATCGGCTTTCGCATCACTGGCACCTATTCCGAGGACAGCGTGAACCTTGAGGTAAGGATATGAGCACCATCGACCTGGCCAGCCTGCCGGCGCCTACGGTGATCGAGGAACTGGACTTTGAGACGTTCTATCAGGAAGGCCTGACGGGCTTTCGCGCCCTGATGGGCAACAACTGGAACGCCGAGTTGCTATCTGATCCGGTGGTCAAGCTGCTGGAGCGTGCGGCCTATGAAAAAGTGATGACCCGCGCCCGTATCAACGACGCGGCCAAGTCGCAGTTCATTGCCTTCGCTCAGGGCGCCGACCTCGATCAGCTGGCCGCCAACTACAACGTCAAGCGTTTGGTGATCGTGGCGGAGGACCTGAGCGCGGTACCGCCGGTGGCCGAGCAGCTGGAAAGCGACGAATCTTTGGCCGAGCGCACCCTGCTGGCCTTCGAGGGCATGGCGGTGGCCGGGCCGGCCGGTGCGTATGAGTTTCACGCCCGATCCGCCGATGGGCGGGTGGCGGATGTGAAGGCCAGCAGCCCGTCGCCGGCCACCGTGCTGGTCAGCATCCTGAGCCGGGTCAACGGAGGGGTGGCTACCCAAGACTTGCTCAACAAGGTTGCCCAGGCGCTGACGCCTGAGAATATCCGGCCAGTAGGTGACCGGGTGCTGGTGAAGTCGGCCGAGCTGGTTAACTACGAGATTGAAGCGGTGCTGTATATGTTTCCGGGTGCCGAGAACGAGTTGGCCCTGGCGCAGGCCAAGACTTCACTGGATACCTACATCAACGCGCAGCGCCGGCTGGGGCGGGACATTCGCCGCTCGGCCATCCATGCCGCGCTGCATGTACCCCGCGTGCAGCGGGTGGAGCTGATCAAGCCCGCTGCAGACTATGTGATCGAGGACCACCAGGCATCCAACTGCATCGGCTCCAGCGTGGTGATGGGGGGGACCGATGAGTGACACCAGCCTGCTGCCGATCAACCGCACCGCGCTGGAGGATGCCCTGGCGCAGGTGGGGCTGGAGCCGGCCGACCTGGCCAACGTGCTGCGCTCGATGAAGCGGCCAGAAACCTGCCCGGCCGACATGCTGCCATGGCTGGCGATTGAGCGCAGCGTGGACCGCTGGGACCCGGCATGGTCCGAGGAAATCAAGCGCAAGACGGTGCGCGACTCGTTCGAGGTTCACCAGCGCAAAGGCACCATCGCCTCGCTGCGGCAGGTCATTTCGCCGTTCGCCGACATTATCGACATTGTCGAGTGGTTCGACCTGACCCCCATGGGGCCGCCCGGCACTTTTAGCCTCAGCCTGGCGCTGCTGAATACCGGCCTCAGTGACCGTGGGATTGCCGAACTGGAGCGCATGATTCTGTCGACCAAGCCGGTCAGTCGGCACCTGGTCGGGTTGAGCATCACTTACAGCCCCAACGGCCAGTTCTACATGGGTGCGGCGGTGTCCTCGGGTGACGAAACCGAGATTCTATCGGCCGACCTGCAGGCCGAGGCCTTTGCTGACCTGGAGCTGATGATGCTGGCCAATGACCTGCATTACTTCGCCAACCACCGAATGCCTGAATTACTGGAAAAGCCATGAGCGAACTATCCGACCGCCAAGCGGCCGCCATCGCCCTGATGGAAGCCGCCGCACAGACGGCCCATGACATTGTGCATGGCGCGGCTGACGCCACGGTGCAGACTGCTTCGGGGCCGTCGCCTACCTACCTGGCGCTGGCCAAGATGATCACCGACCTGACCGGCGGGCTGCTGCTGCCGCGCCGCAAGGCCATCGCCGCTGCTGGCAGCGCTTTGGCGCTGGATGTGGCGTATACCGCCGGGGTGTCCTTTTTCGATGTGACGTTAGACCAGCCGCAGTGCGCGCTGACCTTCACCAACTCGGCCGTGCCGCCGGGTTATACCTGGTCGTTCTCGGTGCGCCTGCAGCAGGGCACTGGAGCCAACCGGGTGACGTTCCCGAACAACGTCCGCTGGCCGGCCAACCGCCCGCCGGTGCTGTCGTTTGAAAAGGGCTCGGCCGACCTGCTGACGTTCCTGTGGGATGGGGTGCGCTGGTCCGGGTTCTATGACGGGGGGTGGATCAATGTTTCTTAATCCGCTCAACAGCCGGCGTCCGGTCAGCCAGCGCACGGCGCTGGCCAATGCCATCAGCCTGATCGAGGGCCATCACCGCTTTCTGCGCAACAACACCGGCGACACCGTCGATGCGACGGTGCAGCACTATGTGCAGAACAACCAGGGCGTCCTCTCGAACAACCGGCATTTCATCGCTCATTCACAGATGGAGTATCAGCCCAACGGCGACGGCACCACCGAGGGCCAGGCGCTGCATGTGCTGGGTTATGCCCATGCCTACCTTGCAACCAAGGACCCGCGCTATCTGGAGGCCGCCATATGGCACTGGGAGGCCTACGAGAAATATTTCTATGCGGGCCAGCCGATCCCTGATACGCCGCAGCGGCGTATCTGTAACTGGATCATCAATTCCAAGGAACCGGTGCTGGCCAATTGGCCGGTAGACCCCGTCGAGCCGACGCACAGCGGCTTCAAGGGCGTGCCGTTCGCCTTCACCAATGGCGCCCTGTCGATTCCGCACGGTGCGCCGCACTGGGGCGAATACCTGGACAAAGCGACGTTTGCCTTTGACGGGGCGCTGGCCTGGGGGGCGATCAATGCCGGCGTGCGTGCGCTGCGTGAAGACGGATCGACCGACTGGGACAAGGACGGCACGGTGTATGAGGTGGAATGGATCATTGCCCACACCGGCCAGAAAATCACCCTCGACGGCAGGGTGCTGTCAGAAGGGCACACCGGCGCCGAAATCGGCCGGGTGCAACTCAAGGACACCACCCTGAATGGAACCCACCTGTTCAACTACGCCACCCGGCAACCGGTCGAGCATGGCGGCTACCTGATCCCGCGCAATGCGGTACAGCACAACCGCCCGTTGCATGTGCCGCTGCTGGGTGGGGTCAACCAGATGGGCAACGCTGCAGACGGCGAACTGTGGTACATGGACGCCTGTTATCTGCTGTGGCGTATCACCGGCGAGGAACGCTACAAGAAAGCCTTGGATGCCTGCCTGTTCACGGCCCATGAGTACACCCTGATCGACTCGACCGACCGCTTTTTCCGGCAGAGCACGGTGGCCGCCACGCCGTTTACAGACGGCATTTCCTACGAGTTCGCTTACCCCAGCGAGGCGAAACGGGAGTACGGCCGCGACTCGCAGGGCTACATCACGCTGCAGACCGATATGGGCGCCCAGGTATCCATCGAGCAGCAATCTGTGTGGTTCCGCGTCAGCAAAGACTCCAAGGTGCGGACCAGTTTCGGCGGGGTCGACCAGGCAAACGGCGCGCTGACAGCCAAGGTCGAGGTCACGATTGCCCCGGAGAAAGTCGAAAACACCGGCACCCGTTACTGCTACATGCTGCCGGAGTCGACCTCCAGCTGGCAGGTGCTGCAGCACGATATCCCGCTGTCGCAGTTCTACCGGGTGGCCAAGGATGATGGGGCCGAATACATCATGGCGGACCTGCGCGCGGTGGTGCACTCGGCCGACATTACGTCGCAAGAGCGGCATGTGCCGGTGATCTTTCCCGGTCGAGCGGGCAACGTGGTGCGCTCGTTCTTCCCGGGCGGCGGCAATGGCGGCTGGTATGTGATCGGCAATTACCTGCAGCCGAGCAAAAAGGCGCCGCTCAAAAGCATTACCTACCGGGCGGACGGCAATTTCAACGTCCGTATTCAGGACAAGGACGGCTGGCGGTGGTGGTGGATGCTGCCGGCCACGGATGGCGCGTTCTCGACTGTGCAGATCCGCCCCCAGGACGGCACGCTGTCAGGCTACCAGCCCAACGCGGCCGGCCGGCCGAACCCGTCAGCGCCGAACTACGACGAGCTGGCGGAAATGGACATTCTGCTGGACAACGACGCCGACACGAATCTGACGTTTGAGTATTACTGCATCAACGAGCTGCCCGACCTGTACGACGGGGTGGACGGCTACACGATGCTGTACCGGCTGACCCTCAACGGTCAGCAGGCGTTTCTCGGCCTGGTGGGCGATTGCACGGTGGTTGGCTATCGCAACGACTCGTTGGCATACAGCCCTGGGGTAATTCCGTTTTCCAATATCTACTCGGACGGCACCGAGCAGATTGGCGCGTGGCACGGGATGCCCTATCCCGGCTATCAGTATCCGCTGATCTTTTGCCTGGACCCGGAGACGTACAGCGTCGAGCTGGGGAACATGATCGATTTCTTGTACGACTCGCAGCAGTGGTACCAGCAGAAATTCGGCGTCCTCGGACCTGGTGCAGCGGCGTACATCTGGAACCGTTGGGACAACTATCGCTATGGCCCGGCCGACACCTGGACTCAGTACCACTGGGGCGATGGCAATGCCTGGGCCGGCTACCAGCCCAGGGCGATGATGGGCGCCTGCAGGGCCTGGTACGAGCTGGTGCACCGGGGCAAGCCCGTGCCGCCCAAGCTGGTCGCCTACGCCGAGAACTGGCTGCGCTGGTTGGTGCAGTTCGTCAAGGACTCCAAGGGGATCTTGCCCACCGACTTCCCGACCAACAGCGTGCCCAAGCCGGTCGAGGATGACTTTACCGGGCACATGACTGGGCTGTGGCTGGCCGGCGCCTGCCTGGCGGCGATGGCCGGAAGTCAGGTGGCTGACCTGGATGTGCTGATCGAGGCGTGCATGGACGAGCTGCAGGCGAACTACACGGTAACCCCCATTCCTGGTCATGCCATGAACGGCAGCTGGACCCCCGATCCGCGCCTGGGTACCGATAACGGCATGTTCTTTGGCTTCTGGGCCGGGGAAATCCTGCGCGGGCTGGGCCTGTACATCCAGTACCGGACCTTGGGCGTCGGGGCCAACATCTACGGCGGGCCAGTGCCCGCATAGCGCTTCACGGCCTGCCGCGAGGGCAGGCCACTTACTTCAAGAGCGAACCAATGGCAGATACAGACGCGATTTACGTCGCCATGCTGACTGACGCGGGCGCGGCTGCGCTGGCGAAAGCCATCGCCACCAAGACCACCCTCAAGATCACCCGCATGGCGGTAGGGGATGGCAACGGCAGTACGCCGCTGCCATCCAAGCTGCAGAAGAAGCTTATTCACGAGGTGTTCCGGATCAATCTCAACCGCCTTTCAGTGGAGAGCGGGAGGCCGGTGATTGTGGCCGAAGGCATCCTGCTGCCGGAGGTTGGCGGCTGGTGGGTGCGAGAGGTCGGCCTGTACGACGACACCGGCGTGCTGGTTGCGGTGGCGAGCTACCCGGCGACCTTCAAGCCGCTGCAGGAGCAAGGCAGCGGCCGTACTCAGGTGATCCGCCTGCTGATTCAGGTCAGCAGCACCGGCAACGTGCAGATCCTGCAGGATCCCAACACGGTTACGGCCACCCTGGCAGTGGTGCAGGAGGTCATCAGCCAGGGCGAGGCCGCCACTGCCCGCGCACTGGCCACCGAGCGCACCATTTCGCTCAAGGGTGATGCCACCGGTGCGGCCAAGTTCAACGGCGCCGGTGACGCGGCGATCAATGTCACCCTGGCCAATTCGGGGGTGCAGGCTGGGACCTATTCCAAGGTGCGGGTCAGCGCCAAGGGCCTGGTGCTGGAGGGGGCGGAGCTAACAGCCGCTGACATCCCCAGCCTGGACGCGACCAAGATCACCACCGGCACCCTTAGCCGGCCGACCACCGGCAATGCCGGCAGCGCGAGCAAGCTGCAGACGCCGCGCCTGTTCACCTTTGACGGTGATGTGGGCGGGCAGGCTCAGTTCGACGGCGCCAAGGATGTGGCCATTACCCTCAGCCTGGGCAGCACCGGTGTGCAGGCCGGTACCTATTCCAAGGTGCGGGTCAGCGCCAAGGGCCTGGTGCTGGAGGGTGCGGCGCTGACGGCTGCTGATATCCCCAGCCTGGACGCGACCAAGATCACCACCGGTACCCTGAGCCGGCCGACCACGGGCAACGCCGGCAGCGCGACCAAGCTGCAGACGGGGCGGACGCTGAGTTTCACCGGTGACGCAACCGGGCAGGGGGTGTTTGACGGCTCGCAGAACCTGTCGATTGCCCTGAGCCTGGCTGGCATGGACGTTAGCAAACTGGTGAGCGGCATTCTGCCCATCCACCGGGGCGGTACCGGGGGCAACACGCCTGACAGTGCGCGAACCGCGCTCAACGCGGCGGTGCGCTCGCAGTTTTCAGGGGCACAGAACGGTTTCTACTGGGACACCGACAACGGCTTTATGGCCCAGTGGGGGCGCTTGAACGTGGGCGACTTGCCCAGCCAGTTCACCGAGTACCAGGTGTGGTTCCACTCGGGTGGTTTCTCGGCTGCGCCGTTCATTGTCATTCCGGTGATCTACCACAAGAGCAACCCAGGGGTGCCGGCCGCCACCCTCACGCCGGCGATCATGGAGGGCAAAACATCGGGGCAAAGCTTCAACATCATGATTGGCGAGTGGGCCAATTCGGTACAGGACTTCGCGCTGTACTGGTTCGCCATCGGCTTCCGAGCGGGCTAACGCTCAACACCTTTCACGCTGTTCAACACGACCGCCCACTGGCGGTTTTTTCGTTTCTATAGGGAGCATTTATGGCTAACTTTTTTCATGGCGTGACCACCTCGCTGGTCAATTTGGGTGGGCGCACCATCAGCGTGCCCTCGTCGTCGGTGATCGGCATTGTCGACGTATACACCCCTGGGGTGGGACTGGCTGAGCCCAATACGCCGGTGATGGTCGTTAGCGACCGCGAGGCCGTGGCGGCGTTCGGTCCTAACTCCCCGCTGACCAAAGCCTGCCTGCAGATTCTCGACCAGGCCAAGGCCGTGATCATCGCTGTGGGTGTTACGTCTGCCGGCACGCCGGCCAGCATCACCAGCGCGGTGATCGGCGGTGTGGCGGCCGATGGCAAGCGCAGCGGCCTGCAGGCCTTGCTCGATGCCAAAAGCCTGTTCAACCAGCACCCACGGCTGTTGCTGGCACCCAAACACTCGGCCACCAAGGCGGTGGCCACCGCCATGGATACCTTGGCAGACAAGCTGGAAGCCATGGGCCTGATCGACGGGCCGGGTACTACTGACGAGGCGGCCATTGCCTATGCCACCGGGTTTGGTAGCAAGCGGCTGTACATGGTCGACCCCGGCGTCAAAAAGTGGAGCGTTACCAGTAACGGCGACGAGGACCTGGCGGCGTCGCCAGTGGCGGCCGGCCTGTTCGCGCAGACCGATGCCAACATCGGTTTCTGGGCTTCGCCGTCCAACAAGGAAATCAAGAACATCACCGGCACCGTGCGGGCGGTCGAGTACCTGGACAACGACCCGACTTGCCGGGCCAACCTGCTCAACAACGCCAATATCACCACCATCATTCGCGACGGGGGCTATCGCCTTTGGGGCAACCGCACGCTGTCCAGCGATAGCAAGTGGGCATTCGTCACGCGGGTGCGCACCGTGGACATGGTGATGGCAGCCGTGCGTGCCGGCATGAAATGGGCCGTCGACCTCGGGATCACCAAAAGCTATGTCAAGGATGTGACCGAGACGGTGCACGCCTTCATGCGCGACCTCAAGGCGGCCGGGGCGGTGATTGACTTCGAGGTCTACGCCGACGCCGAGCGCAACACGGCCAGCCAGCTGGCCCAAGGCAAAATCATTTGGGTGATCCGCTTCACCGATGTGCCGCCTGCCGAGAACCCGATTTTTGAAATCGAGGTGACCGATGAATACCTGACCCAAGTTCTCGACGTAGCCTAAGGAGGCACGCAATGGCTGTTATTCCAGAAATTCTGTTCAACATGAGTGCCTCGGTGGGCGGTGTCAGCCTGCAGGGCGATGTGCCATCGCTGACCCTGCCCAAGCTCACGATGAAGACCGACGAATATCGCGGCGGCGGCATGGACGCGCCGATTGAGATGGATATGGGCCTGGAGAAGCTGGAGGCCAGCTTTACCTCCAACGGCATGCGCCGGGAAACCCTCAAGTATTTCGGTGACTTTGACCTGTCCGGCTTCAACTGCGTGTTCCGGGGCAGTTTCAAAGGGCGTGGAGGGGCCACCAAGGCGGTGGTCGCCACCTTGCGCGGTGCGCTCAAGGAAGTCGATCCGGGGGACTGGAAGGTTGGCGAGAAGGCCGAAATGAAGCACAGCATCGCGGTGAGCTACTACAAGCTGGAAGTCGGCGGCCGCGTCATCTACGAAATCGATCCTGTGAACTGCATCCGCGTTATCGACGGTGTCGACCAACTGGCCAGCGTTCGCGCTGACCTCGCCATTTAAGGAGCCTGAGCATGTCCATTACCAACACTACCCCTTCCTGGCTCAACATCGAGGGCGGTCGCGCCGTTGTGTCCCTGAGCGTGCCCCTGGAGGTTTACGGCGAGGTGCGCCAGGCGCTGACCATGCGCTGTCCGACCGTGCGCGAAGACCTCATGGTGGCGCACCAGGCCGGGGACAACGACGAGCAGCGCGAATTGCTCATGCTGGGGTCGCTGTGCGAGCTGGCCGAGGATCAGCTGACGGCCCTGCAGGTGCGCGACTACCGCCGCCTGCAGCGGGCCTATAAGGAACTGCTGGGCGATGACAGCGGCGAGAATCCGGCCTGGCTCAAGCTGACCCTGGAGCATGCGGTGGTGCGCCTGATGGAGCCTATCGAGCGCGATGGCGTGAAGGTCGACCGCCTGACGCTGCAATCGCCCTCGATCCGTCTGAGCCGTGAGGTGGAGGCCGAGGCCGGCGACGACAACAGCAAGCTGGAAATGCTGCTGTTCCAGCGCCTGACCGATACCACGCCGGCCGAGCTGCATTCGCTGACCACCCGCGATTACAACCGTGTGCGCGCGGCCTACTTTCGCCTGGTCCACCAAGACGGGGTTTAACACCCCCGGATTCCAAAAGTCTCTTGCCAAGCGCCTGGCGCGAGAACTGGGGTTCTCGGCCAGCGAGCTGGAGCAAATGCCATTCGCGCGCATGGTCTGGTGGCTCTCTGAGTGAGCCGCCGGGCTGTGCCTGCGTGGGAGTGAGAAACCATGGCCAACAACAAGTTTTCCATTGGCCTTGTGATCGGCGGGGTGGTCAGCGCAACGGTCGGCGCCGCGTTCAAAGACGTTGAGGGCCGCATCGGCAAACTCAAGAAGCGCGGCGAAGATGCCAAGGTGCTGCAGGGCGTCATTGGCGAAACCATGCGCCTGCGCGATGAGTGGAAGAAAGCCAGCGAGGCTGGAGAGGCCAGCGCGCGCGGCCTGCGCAACCAGCTGGACCGCAACCTTGATGCATTGCGTAAACAAGGCGTTGAGGTCGGCCGGCTGGAGGATCACTACCGCACGCTGGGTCGCACGGCGCAAACCGCTGCCCGTCAGGCCAAGGGCCTGCAGCAGATCGAGGCGGGCAAAGCCGGCTTGCGGTCCACCGTTGTGCAGGCCACGGTAGGCACCGCGGCCTTGGCGGTGCCCACTAAGGTCAGTGCCGATTATCAGGCGATCGTGCGTGATATCGCGATCAAGGCAGGGGTGGCCAACAAGGCCGAGGAAGTCGAGCTAAACCGGGGCATCATCACCACGGCCAAGGACACCGGCCTGGGTCGCAATGAGGTGGCGGGTGTCCTCAACCAGCTGGTGGGTGCCGGTATGGACCTGCAGGAGGCGGCGCGTTATTCGAGCGTGGCCGCCAAGTTTGTGGTGGGGCAGGGCGCGGACGGTACCGACACCGCACGAATGATCAATGCCCTGGGGCAGAACGCCAAGATCACCGACCCTCAGGAGATGCAGCGGGCACTGGAGGCCATTGCCTACCAGGGGCAGGCCGGTAGTTTCGAGGCCAGCGACATGGCCAAGTGGTTCCCTGAGCTGCTGGCCGGTATGGCGAAGCAGGGTATCTATGGCATGGACGCCGTCACCCAGCTGGGTTCGATGCTGCAGGTGCAGATCAAATCCGCCGGCAGCGCCGACGAGGCGGCCAACAACCTCAAGAACTGGATGGAAAAGATCGGCTCAAGCGAGACGGTCAAGGCGTACAAGGACGCCGGTATCGACTACCAGAAGTCGCTTAACACCGGGCTACAGAATGGCATGTCGACACTGGAGTCGAGCTTTGCGCTTGCCCAGCAGTACATCCAGAAGACCGACCCCAAAAAGGCCGCAGCCATGGCCGAGGCGGCGGCCAAGATCAACCAGGAGACGGACCCCGAGAAAGCCAAGCGCATGATGCAGGCGCTGGAAGAGTCCATGCGTACCGGCGACCTGTTCGCGGATATGCAGGTCAAATCCGCGCTCATGGCTTACATGCAAAACAAAGCGCTGTATGAGGACCTGAAAACCAAGTCTGCAGACGCGGCGGGCATTCTCGACCAGAACCTGGCCGAGCGCCGCGAAACGTCCTCGCAGAAGTGGAAAGAAGCTGCCAACGCGATTGACGACGCGTTCCGCGCAATCGGTGACGGTCTGCGGCCGCTGACGGACGGCGCCGCCGATGTACTGCGGACGACGGCCAACGGCATCGGCTGGATTGCTGAAAAAGTGCCTTCGTTGGCTCTTGGGGCTACAGCGCTGGCGGCAGGTGGCTTTGCCATCGCCAAGGCTGTGGCCGCCATCCGGGTGGCCCGAGGCTTGTACAACGTCGCCAAAGGGGCTGCAGGTGCTGCCGGGGTGCAGCGTGTGTTCGTCACCAATCCCCAGGCAGGCGGCGGTAAGGGCAGCGGCCCTATTGAGAGCGGCGTGGGCGACACCGCACGCCGCAACCCACGGCGCAGTCGTTGGGGGCGTGTCGGCGGCTTCGTGGGGCGCGCCGGGCGCTTGGCCAGCCTTGGCAAGGGGGTGCCGGTGCTGGGTGCTGCGCTTGCAGCGCTGCAGGTCGGTAGCGCTGTGGCCAGCGATCAGCCGCCTGAGCAAAAGGCCGAAAGTGTCGGCGGAGCGGTAGGCGGTTTGGCCGGAGGTATCGCCGGCGCAGCCACGGGCGCTGCCCTGGGCTCGATCATTCCGGTGGTCGGCACGGCCATTGGTGGCCTGGTGGGCGGCATCCTCGGGAGCCTTGGCGGTGAGGGGATAGGTGCCAAGGTGGGCAGTCTGTTTGCGGGCGACCCGCAGCTTGACCCAGCGTCAGCGCCGGCGGAGCCGGGAGGACCTGCAGAAGGGCGAGAAGGCAATGGGCCGGCTGCGTCAGTGTCTTCTGATTCGCCTGTTACGCGTAACGGCCCTGAGTCGGTGCGGGTGGTGCCAGCGCCTGCCGAGTCGCCGGTTTCCTACGACCTGAGCGATTCCAGCTCAAAAGACCCGTTCCTGGTGCCGGCGCTGGCCGCCAACCAGGTGCGGTTCCCTGGCGCGCCGCTCACCCGGCCATCGGCTGACCCGGTCGTTACGCGTAACGACTCTGAGTCGCTGCGAGTGGTGCCGGCTCCTGCGGTACCGACGGTTTCCTACGCCCCGAAGGAGCCCGACTCCAAGGACCCGCTCCTGGCGCCGGCGCTGACTACTGTCAAGGAGCGTTTCCCTGGTGTGCCGATCACCCGGCCGCCGGCCGGCGATCCTGCGGCCTTGCTGGGCAACCTGCAGTCAGCCGGCGTCGTTGCGCCTGGTTTGGCTCAGGCGGGGCAAATGCTGGGCGACTACCAGCGTGCAGCGGATAAGCCGGCACCGGCCAAGTCCGAGCCGGCATCCCTCAAGCTGGATCAGCGGTTTGAGTTGAGCATGCCGGTGACGGTGAAAGGCGATGTATCAGACCGCCAAGCGCTGGCCAATGAGCTGCGGCCTTATTTCATGAAAATGATTGAGGACGCGACCCGCGACCTTAACGCGCGTCAGCTGTACGACGCGCCACACTTGTAGGGAGGATAACCAATGGCTTACATGGAGCAGCTGCAGGGCAGCTTAAAGTCGCTTGCCGCTGCGGGAGAGGCTGGCCGCCGCACGGTGGACGGCATGATTGGCCCCATGAATGGGGCCGTTACTCAAATGAAAGGCGCGGTTTCCGAGCTGGAAACCCTGCCGGTGGTGGGGGAGCTGATCGGTGGCCAGTTGAACCGGGTCATGGGCAGCATCACCCAAGCCCAGGCCAAAGTCGGCAAGGTGTTGGCCGTTTACAACCAGGCCAGCAACGCGGTCACGCAAGTGCAGGAGCGAGTGGCCGAGTTTGGCGAGCAGGCGGAGAGGGCCAAGAAGGCCATTTCCAACATTGCGGACAAGTACAACCAGGCCGGCGGTATCAGCGGCATGCTGTCCAATTTTTCGCTGTCGGAAATGTTCTCCAGCGCCTCGATCCGCCCCAAGGAAGACCCGCCCAAAGAAGCTATCAAGGCGTTTCCCCACCTGCTTATCCTGCAGCCTCAGAGCGTCAAGGCGGAGCCGTTCTACTTCAACCTGGACACGGCGGCTTTTGAGGAGCTGCGGCGCAAAACCTCGTTCCGCTGGGCTGCTCAGGAGCGCCTGACCCGACGCTCTGCGCAGCAGGCGGTAGGCATTGGCGATGAGCGCCTGACGCTCAAGGGGGTTATTTTCCCCTCGTTCCGTGGGGGCCTCGGCCAGCTCGACACCTTGCGCAGCATCGGCGGCCAGCTGCAGCCGCTGGGGCTGACCACCGGTTACGGCCAAGTGCTTGGCAATTGGTGCCTGACCGATATCGAGGAAGAACAACCTACGCTCCTGCAGGGCGGAATCCCGCGCAAGCAGGCATTCACCTTGGAGTTCACTCGCTATGGCGATGATCTGTCGAACGTCTGATGGCGATGTTCTCGACGCTATCTGTTTCCACTACTACGGGCACCTGAGTGGCACGGTGGAGGCGGTGCTGGGTGCCAATCCGGGCCTTGCAGTCGAGCCGCAGCCCTACCGCGCCGGGGTGCTGATCACCCTTCCCGAACTGGCTAGAACTGACCAGCTGACCGTCCAGCTGTGGGACTAGCATCCCGCCTCACTGGAGCTTTCCATGAAACCGCAATTTCGTATCGTCGCTGACGGTACCGATATCACGCGCCTGATCAATGACCGCCTGCTGATGCTGCGCACACTCGACAAGCCCGGCATGGAGTCGGACGAGTTCGAGCTGCGTATTGATGACCGGGACCAGGCTGTTTCGCTGCCGTCGCGCGGCGCCAAGGTCGAGGTGTTTTTAGGCTATGACGACGCGCAACTCACCCGCATCAACAGCTATACGGTTGATGAGGTTGAGCTGACCGGACCGCCGGACACGCTGGTGATCCGAGGTAAGGCCAGCGACATGCGCGGCAGCGGCAAGACCACCCGCAACGGCAGTTTCGAGGGTAAGACCTTAGCCGAGATTGTCGCCACGGTGGCACGCCGCAATGGCTGGGTGCCGGCCTGCGATGTGCAGACCGTTGTGCCGCGAGCGGACCAGCTGGGCGAGTCGGACTACAACTTTATTACCCGCATTGCCCGGTTGCATGACTGTACCGCCAAGGTGGCCAACGGCAAGTTGCTGGTCCTCAAGCGGCAGGCGGGTGTCACGGCCAGCGGCAAAACGCTGCCGGCGATCACCATCCGCCGCTCGGACGTTAGCCGCTACTCGTTCCGCCTCGGGGACCGCTCGACCCACAAGAGCGTCAAGGCCACCCACCACAACGCCAAGACCGGCACCCTGGACGTTATCGAGCTGAAAAACGACGACGCCCCGGACGGCCTGCCGCCGGTGCATACGGACCGCCACATACACCCGAACAAGACCGCGGCCGAGCAGGCCGCCAAGGCGCGCCTGGCGGCGTTCAACCGCTCGACGGCTGGGGTGCGTCTGGAAATGCCGGGTCGCGTCGACCTGTTCGCAGAACGTCAGATCAACGCTCAGGGCTTCAAGGATGGCTTTGATGGCGAGTACCTGGTGGATTCCCTGGAACAGGTATTCACCCAATCGGGCTGGTCGACCACCGTTGAATGCAATGGCGGCAAGAAGGGCAAGGCCAAGGCCGCTGGGAAGAACAAGAAAACCTCAACACCTCTCGAAGTCGTGCAGCTTTAACTGCACAGACAAAGAGACCATCACTGGAGACTTAAATGGCTATCTCTGTACAGCAGCTGCAACAGATCCTCCCCAACGCCGGCCGAAAAGCCGGCGTTTTTGTTCCCGGCCTCAACGCAACAATGGGCAAGTACTCGATCATCACCCCTCGGCGTATGGCTGCGTTCCTTGCGCAAGTCGGCCATGAGTCTGGCCAGCTGTTATATGTGCGAGAGCTCGGTAGCGATGCCTACCTGGCCAAGTACGACATCGGGCGCCTGGCGCAGCGCCTCGGCAACACCCCGGAGGCTGATGGTGATGGGCAGCGATACCGTGGCCGTGGGCTTATCCAGATCACCGGCCGCGACAACTATGAGGCCTGCAGCGAAGCACTGTTCGGTGACAGCCGCTTGCTCAACACCCCCGACCTGCTAGAGCAGCCGGTCTACGCGTCGCTGTCGGCCGGCTGGTACTGGCAGCGGGCGGGGCTCAATAGCCTCGCGGACAAGGTGCTGCAGGCCGATGACTCGGTGTTCGAGCTGATCACCCGCCGTATCAATGGTGGCCTGAATGGCTTAAAGGATCGCCAGGCACTCTACAAGCGTGCGCTCGAGGTGCTGCAGTAATGCCGATGAATTGGCGTATTGCACTTCTGGCCGTGGCGGTCGGGCTCTATACCGGCGGGCGTGGGGCCTGGGTATGGCAAGCCAGCGAATACGGAAAGCGGTTATCTGACCAGGCAGCAGATTATGTCCAGCAGTTGGCGGATAAGGATCGGGCTTACGGTCGTGAGCGTGAGGAAGCTTCAGCTGCAGCCCTGGAGCATTTGGCTGAGCAGAAAAGTCAGCGCAAAGACCTGGAGGATCGCCTGCAGGAGCAGGGCAAAACACATTGGAAGGAGATGAACGATGCGCAACAGATTCAGGCTCGCCTACGTGACAGGCTGGCTACTGCTGACATGCGGCTGTCAATCCTTGTCGACGCCGGGACCTCTGCCGCCTCGGGTTGTGATGGTGGGATGCGAGAAGCCGCCTGCACCGGAGGCGTGGTTCATGGAGCCGTTCGCGCCCGACTTGACCCAGCGCATGCTCAACGAATTATCGGCATTACCGACGACGGTGACCGAGGACTGATCGCACTGAAGGCCTGCCAGGCCTACGTTCGCACAGTCTCCAAATGAAAAGAGGCGAGCCGGGTAGATGCGCCAACATCCAGCCCGGCCCGCCGAACCCGCAGACCCTTCCTGCAAGTCCAGCCGCAGCCTCTGCCTTGTGCACAAAGCGCGGCGAGCCTAACACCTGTTTATTCATACAGTAAAGACTTGCATACCTATGACCTCTCCAATTATTCCCTGGATGGGTGGCAAACGCCGCCTGGCCGACCGCTTGATCCCTCTTTTTCCCCCTCATGAGTGCTATGTCGAAGTCTTCGCCGGCGGCGCCGCGTTGTTCTTCATGCGCCCCCAGCCCGCGCCGGTGGAGGTGCTGAACGATCTCAATGGTGACCTGGTAACCCTCTACCGCGTGGTACAAAACCACTTGGAGGAGTTCGTGCGCCAGTTCAAGTGGGCGCTTAGCTCGCGGCAGATCTTCGAGTGGCAGAAGATGACGCGCCCTGAAACCCTGACCGATATCCAGCGAGCGGCACGGTTTTTCTACCTGCAGCAGCACGCATTCGGCGGCAAGGTCACCGGACAAACCTTCGGTACCGCCACCACTGGGCCGGCCATCAACTTGTTGCGCATTGAGGAGAACCTGTCCGCCGCGTGGCAGCGCCTCGCCGGTACCTACGTCGAGAACCTGTCCTGGCTCGCCTGCGCAGAGCGCTACGATCGAGCACACACGTTCTTCTACATGGACCCGCCTTACTGGCAGACCGCCGGCTATGGCGTCGACTTCCCCTTCGAGGAGTACGAGCGCATGGCCGACTTCATGCGTCGCTGCAAGGGCAAGGTGATGGTCAGCATCAACGATCACCCGGACATTCGACGGGCGTTCGCCGGGTTCCATTTTGAATGCCTGGATATCCGCTACACCAACACTAACCAGCGCCAGGGTAAAGCAGATGTGACCGGCGAGTTGGTGATCATGAACTGGCAATCGTCCTCATTGGGCGGGTTGTTCTGAACCAGCACTGGTAGTAGTGACCCAAGCCATCATGTCACAAAGTCCACATCATCCGTGCTCAGAAACTGATTACACTAGGCCATACCCCTGATGGAGCAGTACCGATGAAAACAGTGACATTTTATGGCGACATGCAAGCCGACCGCGCGAGTGATCAGTACCCTATGCAGACTTGGTGTGACGATTGCGTTGGTAGGTCGGCACAGTAGCACTGCGCCGGTCTTGGTGCTGTTCGATTGGCAGTTTCAGACATTTGGAGAGCGTCTTGAGCAGTGTAAAGTGGGCGGAGTTGCACGCGTATGCTCCTGATGGCAAAGAGAACTGCCTCTGCGGATCAGGTTCTAAATACAAAAACTGCTGCAAGGATGAGTGGCCAAAATATGCTTGTAGAATGGATGATGTCCGCCCTAAATCTCCGGTGCATAAGTTAAAGAAACTAAGAGCGAATATTACCTGGTATCGCCTCTGCCATTTGGCACATACGGTTCACGGTATGCGCAAGGGAAGGGACGCTGCCAAGCTACTTGAATTAGACCTTGCATCCATGCAAGAGATGACGAGGAGTGCCTTAGCCTTATACAAATCCTGCCACTGTGTTAATGATTATCCACTGATGCTTCATCAGTTGTCTGGTGCGATTGCAGACGATCGATGGTCCTGGTTCTTGTGTGCGGAAGAGGCGCTGTTTTTCCTTGCGCTCAAAAACGATAGAGCACGCGCTAGATCTGTGATGGCGAAATTTCGCTGGCAAGACGTTGAAAGCTCGGAGTTTCTTGAGGTTTATTTGGATGTGCATTCGGGGCGACTGGGGCATGTCGATGTCGTAGCGATTGCAGCTAAAGTTGTGGATTTAACAGACTCTCCGTCGTCAGTATTTCAGTACCAATTCATTATCGCGGTTCAATACTTTCTCCTGAATGAGCCGGAGAGGGCTGAGAAGCTTGCGCGGCAGGCAATAAACGATTTCGAACAGATCCAAGTGAAAGATCGAACGGATTATGGTCGTGTTTTGCTGGCCCGCGGATATATGCACCTTGGTGAAATTCTTGCTGATGAGGAAATGGTAGCTAAGGCAGTTGAGTTGTTACTTGTTGAATGCGGCAGCAATAAGTTTGCGCCAAAGGCTACTGCCGAATTTTTATGTGATGTAGGGCAGTGTTACTTTGCGCTGCAAAAATTTTATCTTGCTGAAAAGTACTACTCACAATCAATTGCAACTTCAAGTTCTGCGCTGGCAAACATTTATTTGGGGAAGGTTCAGGTTTATTTGGGACGGATGGATCGGGCGAGAAATATATTTGCCGGGTTGGATTTGGCGAAGATGTCGTCCGCGAATTATTTTGATTATGCAATTGTAGTCTGTGAACTAGCGCTGCGAACCCAGAACTCGGAAGATATCTCTAAAGCTCTCGATATGATAAAAAGCGTAAAAACTAACGATCCATATTTTATGGATGTCATAAGGGAGTTGATAGTAGCTCTCTATGAGCTACCCAAAAAGAGCGTTTCAAGGGTGGAGTCGATCCTGAGAACGATCAATAAATATGTGACGCTTAATCCTAACTTTAATGGCGTGGGGGTTGATATTAGTTCTATGATTAATGACTATCTAAATAGGCGTAAATAGTAAGTTGTCGATCTTTCGAATTCGACAGAGTGAGACCATCATGGTACCGAAACTTAACTACTGCACGGCTTGACGCTGGCGCCTGCTTCGTTGAAACCATCAAAGACAACCGCCAAGAGATCTATGCGTGGCTGCGCTACGCACTGGGACAGCAGCGCTCGCTCCGACGGTTGGTGGCTACGAAGCGCTGTTGCTGTGGAACTGTAAGCCGGTAAATGCCCAGGTAAACCGGATCCAGCTTACTGTAAGTGGGGTTTATGTGCCGGTTACAAGGCAAAAAGGCGCCCGAACCAGGAAATTCGAAGTTGAGCGCCTTTTTTTGCTCCTACTCCAGCACAATGGTAGTTTGTGGTTACTGTCTGTATGATTCGCAGGCTCCTATTAATTGGCATGATTGGCCGGCGATTCGGCGCCAGTTAAAAAATGGTATCTGATTATAAAGGTATCGCAGCTCCATTGTTTCTAACACTCGTCTGCCTCCAAGCTTCTTGTAGGGGGAGCCATCATTGGTGTTATTGCTTGTTTGTGATTAGCTCTGCGGTAAGGGCGTCGCTCAAGATTTGGTTCTCTGTTGATGTTTTCGATATTGCAAATATTACTTTGTATCTGGCGCGCGTAATAGAAAGATAAGTTTCGCGAATCATTTGTTGCTCGATTGCAGACTCGAGGGCCGGATTCTCTTTGACTGTAAGCGCGCCTTTTTCGAGTCCCACAATTATAACGGCGTCAAATTCTTGTCCGCCTACCTGTGCTGGCCTGCATAGTACAACGACGGGTTGGTCAGATTTTATCTTCTCACCCCGCTCTCGAAGTACTTGGAATGGTAGGTCTGATTTCGCTAGCTCACTCTCGACTTGGTCCCAGTAAGTTTCGGTGTGGCTGATTATTGCGATCTGGCGGATATTGTCGGCCCGCATTTCACGGACCCGCCGGAGAATGAAACGGCCAAAACTAGGAGAGTCGTGGGCTTCTTTCTCCAACGACGGCTTTCCAAATTGTTTGCCTTTGCCTGGCGTATGGAAGCTATCGATAGATGTGAAGTCTGGAAAGTCACTGCTGAAAAGATTTGTGCTTCTTTGGATGACGAAAAAAGCAAGCTTGGCGATTTCAACAGTCGATCTTCTTATTGAGTCCAGGCTTTGATTAGAGATATCTTTGATTCCAAGTGTTGCAAGGCCTGCATTTGACTGGCCATAGAACGACTGAGCCTCGTCTAAAGCTAAAGCAATAGGGATGTGAGGTTTTGTATCGTTGGAAAGTAATGAGAATAGGCGTTTTTCATTTTCATTGAACAGCTGAGCTTCATCTACAAAAATGTAGTCGAATCCTTCCCTTTTTCGTCGCAGACGCCAAACTGGTGTTTTAATTGAGCCAAATAATGAGAGAGCAATGTCGTCTGGGTCAAGAGCCCCGTACTGTTCAAATACCTCGTGGTGATACCATTCGAACAGAGTGAATACAAAATCTCGCTCGTTCTTGGAGAGGATTCCATGGAATCTGCTTAAGTTTCGCTCGTTTTCTACATATTTGCGACGATCTTGTTCGTAGCCGTGACCTTTAATGGCAATAGAAATCTCAGCCAGCACAAGCTTTGCAAATATATCAGTTAAATTTTTGTTTGTATAAACTGTTGTCAATAGGCTGCTTTCGCATATGTGCTTTTGATAGGCGGTTTTTTCTTCTTTTAGGGCTTGTAGAATCTGATCGAGTTGGTAGTTTTTTGCGTCGGTAGCATCTGGGTCTAGTATGGATTCTAGCTCTAAGCCTAGTTTGTGTCTGCAGTACTCCGATAGCGTGCTTACAGTTATATGGTCTAAGTGGAGTTCAGGGCGTTTGTCAGCCAGTATCTCAAATTTCTGAAGGACTTTTGATCGCATTGCCTCGCTGTGTACAATATACAGTATCCTGCACTCATCTCCTCGGTCAAGGCAGTTGATTACCTTGCTTAATGCAAGTAGCTGCATTAGCAAAGTTTTGCCTGATCCGCCAGGTCCGAGAATTCGGATAGGGTTCTTATCAAGGGCGTCAGGTGTCAATATTCTTCTTTGAGCTTCAGTTAGAGGGCTGTCGATCTTCAGCCAATCCCAGTATGTGAAGTTAAGTGTTTTGTAAACTTCATCATTGGTGATTGAAGATTCGCTAGTGGTTACCTGGGAGTGAAAAAAATCATCTTGTTTCGGGGTTTCTTCAAAGTACCCCTTAATGCTGGCGGCTAATTTGTCCAGTGAACTGCATGGCTTCGACTTTGCAAGCTTGCTGTTATTTATTAGAGCGTTGGCTTGTTGTTCTAGGGGTGGTAAGTTGTTAATTTCTTCTTTGATGGCGTGAACTACGGCGCGGAAACTATCACTGGGGCCGGCAGATATAAGGGTTCGAGTAGACGACTCCTCTGCTCCTTTTATTATATCGTAATAACCTAGGCTGTACTGTCTAGCCTCTGTTCCCCGTCCGGCTAGTAGCGTATGTATATTGTTGTCGTGCTTTCGGTGCATAAATGCACCTTCCACAAGCAGGCCTTGTAGTCTCTGGTTTGCGAGATATATAGATCGTTCGAAAGATTCTTTGCTAATGGCAGGCTCTGCAAAGAGTGACATATTTCCTGTGAGCTTGATAAGTGCAAGCGACTCATCGCCAGTACCACTAAGGTAATCCGAGTGCCACAGGCATAAAAGCGTTCCGTCAACGTTGCATGCTAGTCGGAAAGGACCTTCAATGAATATGGATCCGGAAATAATTTCAGGGCTCTTAGTAATTTCACAGATAGTGTTGTGGATCCGCTCAATTACACCGATTTTGGGGATTAACCATTCTGCCATCCCTTGAGTCAAGGCTAAATACATGCTTAAAGTCCTTTCATTTCAGTAGCAAATTTTTCGATGGTGATTTTTGTGAAGTCTCTCGAACCTAAACGCATAAACATGCCGAGATATCGGGATAGCAGGTCTGTTAAAAAGTCATCTTTCAGGCGCGAAACTTTAATGGGGTATTTTTCGAAGTGCTCTATAAGAGGGGTTCTCCCGGTCATGCGCATGCAGTCCTGACTCCACCATTCTTCACGAGAGCATTGTGCATTTTCCAGAATTTCGAGCGGGATTGAATACACATATCTGAATAGTGCAACAGAGTGTTCGGGGATGGGGGCGAAGTTGCTTGAAATTTTATGGGCAGGAAAAAAATGAATGTCCGATTTATATGAGTTGGAGAAGATTTTTTTCAAAAGCTCAGTGAGTTTCTTTTCGGTGAGAATGGACTCGATTGTAGGTCTGTATTCACTCCGTTCTGCCGGCGGTGTCTCTGTGTATTTAATATATTCGCTGTATTTAATAATGCGAGCTCTGAAGTCGGTTTGCTTCTGATCGCCTTCAAGTGCTTGAATTGCGCGCTCCAAAAGCTGGATCGGTGGATGTGAAAAGCGATCTGGGGGGGCATCTGCCCCGTAGGCTTTCAAACGGCTGGAAAATTCATTCCAGATCTCGCTATAGAAAGATTTGCTATATAGGTAGTCGCGTATAGAGACTATGGGGATAAAAGTAGCGGTTTCGCTCTTTTTTTGGCTCAAGTCACAAGCTGGGGAAATAACAATTGCTGTTGTTGTGATGTCGTGCGGGAGTCCGAAACCGGGGAGGTGGTGCCATATATCTCCAGTCTCGTGATCAAGGCTGGGCATATCTCTATAAAAGTCGCGGGCTTCAATTTTTAGGGCTATCGGCATTTTAAACGTCCGAGTCATTTGCACGTAGTTTTAGCTATAGCAAAGCAGTTGAGGGTGTCACATCATGAGCGCGCATCTATCTGCCCGACATGGCGGTAAAGGCTGGAGGCATAATGCCATGATTTGTGCCATGGTTACAGATCGCAATCTATGGACGTCGGAGGGGAGCAAATCCTTATCTTTAGGGCTGCTACGGTCGTTGCAGGCCCTCCATCTGCTCGTTCTGTTGGTTAGCATGAAGGCTCACTCTCGCAAGCGTTCTATTCCGGATGAGATCGCCTCAGCATGCGTGTCAAGGGACGCTAGAGCCCCCATGACGTTTTCATGGATGTGGGCAGAGCCACGATGACTCACCCACAGGGAGAGCTCTTCCAGTGCCGCTCTGATGGCTATCTGGTTCAGCAGCAGAAGCTCTAGAGTGTCGGCTGTGACAGATGCTTTTTCATCCATAACAATGGTCCAGGTCTGAAAGGTCTTAGGGCAGATTTAGGGCAAATTCTAAGGCGCCTTGGGCCTAGATACGCCGTCCGCTGACGCGATAATAGTCGGTTTTTCTGGACTATAGCGGCCTATTGAGAAGGCTGGGCGGGTTCAAATCACTATCTATGACTATTAATGTGCCTATAGTAGTAACGGAGGCGATAGATGATGAGAAGGCCGGAAACCATGATCATGCCGGGCGATCCGTCGATGTTTGAGGTTGCTGACGCGTTACGTCGGTATCAGGGGACTCAAGCAGCTGGCAGTCCGGCCCAGGAAGTGGAGCGTTGTCGCCTCTTGGGTCGATAGCAGTCATTGAAAGACCGTCTATCAGCTCGCTACCAGCTGTTCGCACCCTATACTTGCTTTTTTCTGCTCTGGACTGGGTTGTGCACAAGCGGACTTTCATTGGGATGGTTGAGGCTGGCGAGCCGCTCATTCAGCAAGCTGTCGACGCCTTGCGCGAGTATCATCAGGCGCAAGATAGAGGCGCGCCGGCCGATGAAGTGGAGCGTCTGCACCTGCTTGCCGAGTCGCTTTTCCAGGCTGTGACTGATTACCAGCTTCGGGTGATAGCCAAGGTTCGGGGAACCGAATTGCCGAAGCTCCATTAGATAACTCGCGGCGATGGGTGCTCCTTGGGGGCAGGGAAGTATGCTGGTTCTGTCGCTAATCGGCTGCGCCGGGAGGCAGCTCAGTGTTCTGCCACGCAATCGGAGGCTATTTGGCAGGTCGCCAGGGGTGGGGTATATAGCGGTGTAAAGCTACGATATCTGGTGAAAAATCAGTTCCGCACCTCCCTGAAACTCTCTCGATTTCAAGGGGATGCAGAGCTACTAGAACTGATTTGTTGCGGAACTAGAATAGTCCTAACCTATTGAAAATAAAGAAAATATCTTTCGGATTGCAAATCCGTCTACGCCGGTTCGATTCCGACCTCGGCCTCCACCATTCGAAAGCCCCGCAGATTAACGTCTGCGGGGTTTTTCTTTATGGGTCGAGAAAACCAAGAGCTCGGTAACTTTTGGCATGGAGTTCCGAAACCTCTTAGCCAATCTTGAGTCGCAGTACTGCGTGATCAGGGCCGGCGTGCTGGGGGCCATTATGTCTAGTCAAACACTGAGCGCAGCTGCTTGAACCCGTAGATGTTGGCGGATGACCCGGTCCGGCTTGCGCTCGTCGTGTTGTTGTTCGGTCACTTCGTGGTTCTTGCGTGCAGGCGCCGCCTTTGCCGGGGGCGCGTTATCGTTGAATTAGCGGTGATATGCTTCGCCGCTTACCAAACAGGGAGGGTGGTAATGAAACTGCGGAAGAGGCACAAGGCGTTTCAGGAATGGTTCACGCCGAGGCGGCGTAGGCGAGCGGGCGGAACCTTACTCGCCATCTGGGCTGTCGGCATCTTCATCTACCCTGGCCAGCACTGGATCTATGTATTGACGCCAGGAATCATGTGGTTCTTCAGCGCTTGGCCGCCCGAGCTTCACGACAAGCGTTGAGTCTTTGGTGGGGCTGCTGAATAGCCGATTGTCCGATTCAGCTCACAGATGAGTCAGACGAATTTGCGTAAAACTGCACGTTCGCTATGGTGGCAATAAACCACCTGACTACAACTAAAGTCGTAGGAGCGCCTCATGAGAATACGCGGTGATGTTTTCTGGGCCTGGGCTGACCCGACGCTTCATCACCGAACTCACGACGAGACGCTCGACGATGGGACATACGTTGATGTTCAGACGCGACTGTCGCGGACAGGCAAAACGCAGATGTTCATCGGGGTGTACGCCCCAGGCGGCATGGCTATCCATGAAGAGACCTTCGATTCTCGCCCTGGCGAGTCGATGACCAGGGCGTTGGCGTGGGGCGTTGGTCGGGCCCGATGTGTCGCCACTGAAGGTGCGCCTGCTGTAGGCTTTCTGGCTGCCTCGAAATAGCGGCCAGGCGCGCAGCGCCGGAGGTCGAGCGGTGACTTACTGTCATCAGCGAAGACGCAGTACATGAAACCCCTGTGTCTCCAGACTTCCAGCAAGCCGGCAGGGAAGGCTTCATCGGCCTGGCCCGTTATCCTCGCTGGCCAGCGCCTTCTCTTTTGGACTTTTTCATCAAGTAGTCGCTGACATAGCGCACCGTGTTTTCCAAGGCCTGCGTCATGTCGGGATGGGTAAACGCGTACTTGCGCTCCAATTGCCTGCTGTTTCCCATGTCGAAGCGCTGCGTCTGAATAAAGTTCAAGGACTCGGCGCTGATCGCCAAGCGGGTCGCCAGTCCTGGAATCGTCAATATCGACCTGAGCAACCCTATGGGTACATGGCGGCGGGGGGCCTTGACCTTTAGCGTGTCTGCGATCTGCAAAAGCATTCCCTGCAAGTTCGGTGTTCGCTCATACAGCGCCAGAACTTGCCGGTTGGCCATGGAGGGGTCGAACGCCACGCAAGTTATCATGTTCACCAGATAATCGACGCTGACCAATGGCAACCAGTGACTGGCGGAACCGGGAACAGCTTTGAACCGGCCTTGTGCCAGATTGCGAATGAGTTCGGCAAGCGGTTGTCCGTCCAGGATATGCCCGTTCTCGCTGTGGCCGCACACCGTAGCAGGGTGAACAATCGTGTAATCCGCATCCGCGTCTTGCATATAGCGGATGACTGCAAAATGGGACTCGAGTTTGCTGCCTTCGTAGCCGCCTACACGGGCGTAGACCGCGGGCCAGTTTGTGTTTTCAGGGCACTGAATATCAACCCCGATACTGGCAAGGTGGTTGAGGTTTTGCAGCATGAAACCGCCTACCATGAGCAATCGGATGCGCTGGCCGGCCGCAAGCCTGGCCACTCTCAAAGCACCTTGGACATTGACTGTGCGGGCGCGTTCCGGTGTCAGCCCCCAGGAAAATTCCGCCGCGAGATGGAAAAATACAGCGGCCGAAGTGACGCGTTCTTTGTCTGATTTGCTGAGGCCAAGCCCCTCCTGGCTGATATCGCCTTCAACGGCATGGATATACTCAGGGTTACCCCCCAGTTGGCCTACCTGCTCCTTGAGACGTTCGAGGTTGCCGGGGCTGCGCATCAGCACCCAGGTCTTGTGTCCTTGCGCAGTAAGACCGGCCAGCAAGTGTTGCCCTACAAAGCCGCTGCCGCCGGTGACAAAGCATTCCACACTCATGTTTGAACCCTTGTTTGGATGATGGGCGCAGGCTAAGGTGTAGAGCCTGCTCTACAGTCAAGGATTTTTAACGTGAATATTGGAGAGTTGGAGCGCCGGAGTGGGCTCAGCCGCCATGCATTGCGCTATTACGAACAGCTCGGGCTTATCGAGCCACACCGACAAGCCAACAACTACCGCAGTTACAGTGAACAGACCGTTGTTGACTTGGCCTTCATACAGAGCGCCCAGAGCGGGGGCTTTTCACTTGCTGAGATCGGGGACATCCTTGCGGCCAGGCGGGGTAACACGATCGACTGCGCGCAAGGCGCCGCCTTGGTCGCCGCCAAGATGGCCGAGATTCAAGCGAAGATCACCACGCTACAAGCCGCTTATGTGTTTCTGGACGCGGAGCGTGCGAAGCTTGAAGCCAGTGCAATTGCCAATGGGCAGATGATTCCTTGACGTCCTGTCCATGACCCTTTTCGATCGAGCATCAGCCTTCAGGTAAGGTTACACCGCAGATAAACTCATGCGTCCCCAAGCGGTGCGAGCCGAATTCCACCACGTAGCCATCTCCTCTGCGCTGCGCCTCTGCCATGGCCGTTTTCTGGTCAGCATAAACGTCGACGAAATGCCATGGATGTCGGTCTCTCAGGACCCCCCATCCGATTACCCAGCCTTCCCGCGAAGGGTCCGGCGGCAGGTGCTTCGCCAAGCTTCGAATGGACATACCTAGCTCCTCAATATGCACAGGCTCGCCATTGCAGGCTGAGCACTTTTATTGAACCTCACCTCGCGGGCGTCGGTCTTTAGCATGAAGGATGAGCGATATTTCCAGGTTTGCTGATCAAATATTGAAATGTTCGTAGTCTATGGTTGAACGCAAGCCAATTTCACCAGCGAGGGAGTGAGGAAATGGATTATTCCAGCATGGTTGAATCGTTGGACAAGATGTTGAAAGCAACGGCTGCAGCCAAAGGCTGCCTCCAGCCGTTAGATGCAAAGTGTCACCCATACCTCCGTAGCCATTCATCCGCGACGTCACCCATGGTTGATGGGGTGCCACTTTTGATCCAAAGCATGAATCCACGGTCGAACTTGAATGCCGCCCCGCACTCGCTGAGCAGAAACTGACGAACCTTCTGCGTGTTACGGTAATGCTTGTCCAGTGGAGTCGTACGGGTAATCGGCCCAGCGTGCCAGTCGACGGTCATGGTCTGTTCCTTGACTATTGAGAAGGCAAAAGCCCGTAGGTGGTCATCTACGGGCTTTGCGATGGTTTCAAATAATCTGGGTCGGCCTGTCAGCCTTCGAACTGTATCACCATCCGGCCTTTGATCTTGCCCTCGAGCATCTCGTCAAAGATCTGGTTGATATCCTCGATCGGTCGCAGCGTCACCTTGGGCACCACTTTGCCTTCAGCGGCGAACTGGAAGGCTTCCTGCAGGTCCTGGCGTGTACCTACCAGCGAGCCCACTACTTCGATCCCATCAAGCACCAGGCGGGGAATATTCAGGTCCATGGACTCCGACGGAAGCCCGACGGCCACCAGTCGCCCGCCTGCGCGCAAGGCATCGACGGCCGAGTTGAACGCGCCTTTGGCCACGGCAGTCACGACGGCAGCATGTGCGCCACCGGTCTTGGCCTGGATGACCTTCGCGGCGTCTTCGTTGAGCGGGTTGACGACCAGATCCGCGCCCATCTCGCTGGCGAAGCGCAGTTGCTCTTCGTTGACGTCGATGGCGATGACTTTGGCGTTGAACACGTTCTTGGCATATTGCAGGGCCAGGTTGCCCAGACCGCCGAGCCCGTAGATGGCGATCCATTGGCCGGGGCGAACGTTGGAGATCTTCACTGCCTTGTAGGTCGTGACGCCAGCGCAGGTGATGCTGCTGGCGGCAGCGGAGTCGAGGCCGTCGGGTACTTTAACCGAGTAGTCGGCCTTGACGATGCAGGCCTCGGCCATGCCGCCGTCCACGGTGTAGCCGGAATTCTTCACGTCGCGGCACAGGGTTTCGTTGCCGCTGTTGCAATATTCGCAGTGTCCGCAGCCCTGATAGAACCAGGCAACGCTGGCACGGTCGCCTGGCTTGAGCGAGGTGACGCCCGGGCCAACTTCCTGGACGACACCAATACCTTCGTGGCCCAGTACTACACCGGTCTTGTCACCAAAGTCGCCATTTTTCACGTGCAGGTCGGTATGGCACACCCCGCAGCACTGCATCTTCAGCAGCGCTTCGCCGTGTTCGAGAGGGCGCAGGGTTTTCTCTACCACGTCCACGCGACGGCCAGGTGCAACGACAGCAGCTTTCATAAGAGCCTCCGTGTATATCCGATGTGAGCTTGGGTTATCGCCGGGACAGCATAGACCTTGCCTGGCCAGGCAAAACTGCTTCAGGTCATGGTCGTGGTGGACGCGCCCATAAAATGCCTGTGTAGGCCTGACTGGCATGTGCGGAAAAAAGAAAAGCCCGCGGCAATGATGCGGCGGGCTGCAAGAACGTACGGAGCAGGGTCAGTGTGCCCATCCGGATGTCGGCATTTCGTGAAAACCATAAAAAAGCCCGCCATAAAGGGCGGGCAAAAGACGTTTGAAGGGAGAGCCTGCAGGCTGCGCCGTGCCGGTTAACCCAGGATTAAGCGACAATGCATTGACCCGGTACCCTGATCAGCCTATACAGGCCTGCCATTATCCCAGGAGCCAGCATGCGCGACGAAGACGACCTGCACGAACCCGAGCACGATCACCTGCTCGACCACGAATTTCTCTACGACGACGTGGAGCCCGAGGCAGATGCCCAGGGTGCCGAGGATGAAGTGGAGGAAGACGAGGAAACGCTGGATGATCTCGATGAAGAAGAGCGCGATCACCCAGCCTGGTTCGACGACTGCGAAGACTGACTCAGCGACCATCCACCGAGAACCGTCCGGGCCCGCTTACCGCCAGTAGCAGCAGGCCGCCCATGATGCTGAGGTTTTTCAGAAACTGGGTCATGTTGGCGCTGCGCTCGGGGTCGACCATGTTCCAGAACGGGTGGCCAAGCAACGCCGTGCCCAGTACGAACAGCGCGAACAGGAACGCCAGTGGCCGCGTGTAGAAACCGAGGATCAACAGGATTGCGACGACGAACTCCATGATGACGGCAATCCCTGCTGCCAGCATCGGGGCAGGGGCGCCGAGCGAGGTCATGTAGCCTACCGTGCCTTCGAAGCCGGTCAGCTTGGCCCAGCCAGACAAGACGAACAGGATCATCAGCAGTATGCGGGCGATCAGGATAATGATGTCGCGTTGACCATCGAACAGGGAGTAGCGCATGGCGGCGTTCCAGTGGACGGGTACAAGCTCCACTTTAGCAGCTGCGCAAGACATTGCCGTCAGGCAGCAAAAAGGCGCCGCAAGGGCGCCTTTTCAACGAAGTTTGGTGCGAGTGGCGGGACTCGAACCCGCAAGGCTCACGCCGACAGATTTTAAGTCTGCTGTGTATACCAATTCCACCACACTCGCACGCTTGAAGGGGTCGCAACGACCAGCTCGCTTCTAGGCAGAAGGGCTTCGCAATCAAGCGCGCTTTATAACCCATTGTTATAGTTGAGTCAACTGCAGCACCTATGATCAACAGATAGAAGGGTCGATCGAACGGGCAATTGACACCTTGCCATCACTGCGCCACTGTTGCCCATTAATGGATCCAAGAGTGCTCCGTAATGACTCAGGGCCGAGTTGGCGAAGGTGTGGTGCGTCCACGGTTATTCTGGCGGCTGGTGTTCGCGCAGGTGCTCGTGCTGGGTGCATTTCTTTACATCAGCCTGATCAGCCTGGGCGGGTACCTGTTGTTGCTGGGCTTCGATGCAGAGCACTCACAGCAGCAGCGTATGTTGGCACTGGTCGGCGGTGGTATGATCATGGTGCTGAGCCTGTGGTTGCTGAAAGTGGCCATGCCGCGTCGCATCAGTCCGGCGCTGACCGAGCCGGAACGCTGACAGCCTGTAGTCGTTCAGCGGTCTACTGGCAGACCCTCCGGGCTACGCTCATTTCCTCCCTCCTGCTGTGCCAGTGGAGTTTGCATGGTTCCAGCTGACTGCCTCGACTATTCCGTCATGCCTGCCCATCGTTATGAACAGCTGGTTCAGTCGGTGGTGGATTATGCCATCTACATGCTCGACCCTTCCGGCCATGTGGTGTCGTGGAACGCCGGCGCACAACGGATCAAGGGTTACCGTGGAGATGAAGTGATCGGCAAGCACTTTTCGTTGTTCTTCACCCCCCAGGATTGTGCGGATGGCCGCCCCGAGCGCCTGCTGCGCCAGGCGCTGGAGCAGGGTGGGGCGCAGGACGAAGGCTGGCGGGTGCGCAAGGACGGTACACAGTTCTGGGCCCTGGCTGCTCTGGATGTGATCCGTGATGAAAATGGCCAGATCATTGGCCTGGCCAAGGTGACACGCGATATCACTGACCGTCGCGAGTCGGCGCTGCAGCTGGACGCAGTGCGCGCCCAGCTGTTCCAGGCGCAGAAGCTTGAAGCCCTCGGCCAGTTGACCGGTGGTCTGGCGCACGACTTCAACAACATGTTGACCATCATCATCAGCTCGGCCCGCCTGGCGCTGGCCACCCAGGACCCGGCTCGCGCCCAGCGCATGTTGCAGCACATCCTCGATGCCAGCCAGCGCGGTACCGAACTGACCCAGCAACTGCTCAGCTTTGCTCGTCACCGCAAGTTCGATGTGGCCAGCGTTGCCCCGGCAGACGTGGTGACCGCTACGCGTGGCCTGCTTGAACATGCATTGCCAGGCTCGATTGACTTGAAGGTATTGCTGCAACCGGACCTGCCGCTGATCGAGGTGGATGCCGGGCAACTGCAGATGGTGTTGCTCAACCTCTTGTTCAATGCCCGTGATGCCATCGAGGGGCATGGCCAGATCAGCCTGACAGTCGATGTGGTCGAACTGTTCGGCGAAGTTGAAGGGCTGAAGGGCAGCTTCGTGCGCTTCGAGGTCCAGGACAGCGGCGCAGGCATACCCACAGAGATACTGCCGCGTATCTTCGAGCCGTTTTTCACCACCAAGCCTTTCGGCAAGGGTACCGGCCTGGGGCTCAGCCAGGTCTATGGTTTCGCCCGGCAAAGTGGCGGTGCGATTTATGTCGACAGCGAGCCTGGCCGGGGAACTTGCATGCGACTGTACTTGCCAATGTATCAGGACCAGACGGATAGCCCACTCGACAGGTAGACAACATGGCACAGGCACTGAAGCGGCTGGTAACGGGGATCGACGGGCTCGACGCGTTGCTCAAGGGCGGCCTGATCGCTGGCGCATCCTACATTATCCAAGGGCCGCCGGGGGCCGGTAAGACCATCCTTGCCAATCAGCTGGCCTGCGGCCACGTGCGTGGCGGTGGTCGGGTGCTGGTGGCCACGTTGCTGAGCGAGTCGCATGAACGCTTGTTCCAGTATCTGTCCACGCTGGACTTCTTCGACCCGGCGCTGGTCGGCGAACAAATCCAGTTCGTCAGTGCCTTTGATACGCTTGAGCAGGACGGGCTGGATGCAGTGGTGCGCTTGCTGCGTCAGGAAATTGCCCGGCAACAGGCCAGCCTGCTGATCGTCGACGGTGTGCTCAATGCTCGGGTACGTGCGGAAACCGCGCTGGACACCAAAAAGTTCGTCTCTGAGCTGCAGGGGCATGCAGCCTTCGCCGGCTGCACCGTTCTGCTGTTGACCAGTGCCCGGCTGGACGAGGGCAGCCCGGAACACACCATGGTCGATGGCGTGATAGAGCTGGGTGAGCAACTGGTGGGCAGCCGCGCCGTGCGCCATGTTCAATTGCGCAAGACCCGTGGTAGTGGTGCGTTGTCGGGGCGTCACGAATGCCTTATCGATGAAACCGGCATGCAGGTCTATCCTCGCCTGGAAGCCCTGTTCAGCCACCCCAGCCAGTTGGGCAGCGGCACCTTGGCGCGCGTCAGCAGCGGTGTGCCAACCTTCGATGAAATGCTTGGCGGTGGCTTGGCCACTGGGTCAGTCAGCCTGTTGATGGGGCCTTCGGGAAGTGGCAAGACGTCATTGGGCCTGGCCTTTCTCGGTGCCAGCACCCCGCAGGAACCGGGGTTGCATTTCGGTTTTTACGAAACGCCCGAACGCCTGCGCAGCAAGGCCGCTTCGCTCGGTTACGATTTTGCCGCGATGGAGCAGGGCGGTAGCTTGCAACTGTGCTGGCAGCCCACCACCGAAGGCTTGCTGGACCAGGTTGGCGCGCGGCTGCTGGAGCGTGTGGCGGCGCAGGGCAGCAAGCGCGTGGTGATCGACAGCCTTGGTGCATTCAGCCGGCTGGCAATTGACTCGACGCGGCTCAATGCGTTTTTCCGCGCGCTGGCGGGTGAGTTGCGCGCGCGCGATGTCAGTGTGATCCTGACCTGGGAGATGCGCGACATCTTCGGCGCGGAAATCAGCGCCCCCGCGCCGGACCTGTCGAGTATCGTCGACAACCTTATGCTGATGCGCTTTGTCGAACTGGACTCGCAACTACGGCGCATGCTGTCGGTCCTCAAAGTACGTGACAGCCACCATGACCCGGCCTTGCACGAGCTGCTGATCGGGCCGCAAGGCATTACCTTGCGCAAGGCGTTCGAAGGTGCCTGTGGTGTGCTCTCGGGAACGCCGATGCCGCAGGGGAGCGGGTGACGGACGAGCCGATGAACACCATCCTGATTGTCGATGACGAATACCTGATCGCCGATATCCTCGGGTTTGCCCTTGAGGACGAAGGTTTCCTGGTGGAAAAGGCGAGCAATGGCTGCAAAGCACTGGAGGCGTTAAAGGAAAAACGCGTGCAACTGGTGATTACCGACTACATGATGCCGCTACTCAACGGCGAGGAGCTGGCGCGTGCCATACGTGAGGACCCGGCGTTAAGCGAGTTGCCAGTCATCCTCATGAGCGGCGCGCAGGCCAGCCAAGGATGTCCGGCCCTGTTTGCCGCAATATTCGACAAGCCTTTCGACATGGATGAGATGATCGCCACGGTGCATCAGTTAATTGGCACCTGAGGCTGGCGGTCGAGCGCATCCATGCCCCTTAGGGGAGGCTCAGTGCGAGTCTTCGTGCTTCTCCGGAGCCGGGCTGCCGGCCTGGATGCGTTTGAAGATCTCTTCTCGATGGACCTGAACATCTTTCGGTGCATCGATACCAATCCTCACCTGCATCCCTTTGACGCCCAGAATGGTGACTTTGATGTCATCGTTGATGACGATGCTTTCGCCAACCTTACGGGTGAGTATCAGCATGTAGTTCTCCTTGGTGATATAAAAATCCGCAGGGCTAGTTGCCCTGGCGGCGGGAGCTTGTCCCTCTTCCTTCTCATTAAAGACGCTTTCGGCGGATAGGAATTCCCCGACAGACAAATTCTGTTGCGTGTCTTCAGTTGCAGGTGCCAAAGCAAACCGTCAACGGTTTGTCGGCCAAGGCGCTCGCTGCCAAGAATAGGGGGGTTGGCGGCTAATGGGAAATTTCTTCGCATCATGGGCTGAATAGACAAGCTTAATGGTCCTCCTGTTCCTCGAGAGCCTGAAGAAACAACAGCAAGGCCACTTCCTCCGAGTCCAGGCCTTTGCGCGCACGTTTTTTCGGCAAATTGGCCAGGCGCCCCAAGGCATAGTGCTCCAGGACTGCCGGGTGGATGTAGCAGCGCCTGCACACTGCCGGCGTATTGCCCAGGCGCGTGGCTACCTGGCGGACTATCGCGGCGACCTGGCGTTTGGCTTCACTCTCCGGCTCCCAGGCCAAGGGCCTCAGCAGGTTCAATGCCAGGCTGCTGCCGGCCCAGGTGCGATAGTCCTTGGCGGTGAAATCGGCGCCGGTCAACTGCTGCAAAAACTGATTGACCTCGCTGGAGCCGACACTATGGCGCTGGCCGTTTTCATCCAGGTACTGAAACAGCGCCTGTCCAGGCAGTTCCATGCAGCGCTTGAGCAAGTTGGCCAGGCGCCGGTCGTTGAGGGTGACGCTGTGTTCGACGCCGCGCTTGCCGCGGAACTGGAAGCGAATGTTGCTGCCTTTGACCTGTACATGGCGATTGCGCAGGGTGGTCAGTCCATACGACTTGTTGTCGCGCAGGTAGCGCTGGTTGCCAATGCGAATCAGGGTGTGGTCCAGCAGGCTCACTACCAGCGCCATGACCTTTTCCCGATCCAGCCCTGGCCGCGCCAGGTGGGCTTGCAACTGTGTGCGCAGCGTTGGCAGGGCCTGAGCGAACGCTAGCATGCGCCCGTATTTGTGCTGGTCGCGCAGTTCGCGCCACTGCGCGTGGTAGCGGTACTGCTTGCGGCCACGGGCATCGCGGCCAGTGGCTTGCAGATGGCCTTGCGGATCGGCGCAGATCCACACATCGGTGTAGGCCGGGGGAATCACCAGTGCGGCGATGCGCGAGAGGGTGTCGCTGTCGCGTACCCGTTGGCCATCGGCATCCAGATAGATGAAGCGGTCGCGCCAGCGCCGACGGGTCAGGCCCGGCTGACTGTCGTCAACGTAGTGCAGGGTGCGCGGCAGGGGGCAGTCGAGCATGGGCTGCAGGCCTCGATCGGGTCACAGCTCAATGGACAATACGCGCGCGAAGGATGCTCAACCCAAAAGGGCCACCGACTTGATCTGGGCGAACAGTACCTGCCCTGTGTGCAAGCCGAGCTGGTCTGCCGAGAAGCGGGTGATGCGTGCAAGCAGGGCATTGCCCCCGGCATCCAGGCTGACCAGCACATGCGCCGGGTTGGCCGCCGGTCGGCTCTCGCGCACACGCACCGGCAGGCGGTTGAGGATGCTCGATGCGCTGTCCGCCGCCAGTGCCAGGCTGACGTCCCGGGCCTGCACCTTGACGCGCAGGGTACTGCCCATCAGCTGCGCCGCGTGGGTGATGCGCAGCAGCGGCCCGCTGCTGCCGGGCAGGCGCAGGTCAAGCAGGCCGTAGTGCGGGTCGTGCCCTACCACCGTACCCTCGAGCACCACGCCGGCATCGTCGCCCTGGGCCAGCGACAGGTCGAGGCGAGCCAGGGTCTCGCCGATCGGGCCGCTGGCGATTGCCCGGCCTTGTTCCATCAACACCAGGTGGTCGGCCAGTCGCGCGACTTCATCCTGGGCGTGGCTGACATAGATCAGCGGGATGTCCAGTTCGTCGTGCAGGCGCTCCAGAAAGGGCAGTATCTCGCGCTTGCGCGGGCCGTCGAGGGCTGCCAGCGGCTCGTCCATCAACAACAGCCGTGGGCTGCTGAGCAGGGCGCGGGCAATACCCACCCGCTGCGCCTCGCCACCAGACAGGGTTGCCGGGCGGCGGTCCAGCAAGTGGCCGATACCCAGCAGTTGGCAAGCCTGGTCGAGGCTGACCTTGCGTTCAGCGGGCGCTACCCGGCGCCAGCCGAACGCAAGGTTGCCGCGCACTGACAGGTGCGGGAACAGGCTGGCTTCCTGGAACACATAGCCCACCGGGCGCAGGTGCGGTGCCTGGAAGTAGCCACGGGTGCTGTCTTCCCAGACTTCGCCGTTGACTTCGATATAGGCGCTGGCGGCCCGCTCCAGCCCGGCCAGGCAGCGCAGGCAGCTGGTTTTACCAGAGCCGGAGTGACCGAACAGGGCGCTGATGCCGCGCCCGGGCAGGTGCAGGTTGACGTCCAGGGTAAAGTCGTCGCGTGCCAGTTTCAGGCGCGCCACAATCGATGCGGTCATTTCAGCTCCAGCCAGCTTTGCCGCGGCGTCCAGCGTACAGCAGGAGCAGCACCAGGAAAGAGAACACCAGCATGGCACCGGCCAGCCAGTGGGCTTGCGAGTACTCCATGGCTTCGACGTGATCGAAAATTTGCACCGAAACCACGCGGGTCTTGTCGGGGATGTTGCCACCGATCATCAGTACGACGCCAAACTCGCCCACCGTGTGGGCAAAGCCGAGGATGCTGGCAGTGACGAAGCCAGGGCGGGCCAGCGGCAGCACCACATGAACGAAGGTGTCCCATGGGCTGGCGCGCAGGGTGGCGGCGACTTCCAGGGGCCGCTGGCCGATTGCGCCAAAGGCATTCTGCAGGGGTTGTACCACGAACGGCAGGGAGTACACCGTCGAGCCAATCACCAGGCCTGTGAAGCTGAACACCACATTGCCCAGGCCCAGCGCCTGGGTGGCCTGGCCAAGCCAGCCGTGCGGGCCAAGGGCGATCAACAGATAAAAGCCGATCACCGTCGGTGGCAGTACCAGCGGCAGTGCCACCACCGCCCCCACCGGCCCGCGCAGCCATGAGCGCGTGCGCGCGAGCCACCAGGCGACGGGTGTGCCGATAACCAGCAGGATCAGCGTGGTCAGGCTGGCCAGTTTTACGGTCAGCCAGATGGCACCCAGGTCACTTGCATCCAGTGGCATCAGCGTTGATAACCATAGGATTCGATCACCGCTTCGGCTTTCGGGCCTTTGAGGTATTCGACCAGTGCCTTGGCGGCCGCATTGTCCTTGCCTTTGTTGAGGATGACAGCGTCCTGGCGGATCGGGTCGTGCAGATTGGACGGCACGATCCAGGCCGAGCCATTGGCCACCTTGCCATCCCTGTAGATCTGCGACAGGGCGACGAAGCCCAGCTCGGCGTTGCCGGTGGAGACGAACTGGAAGGCCTGGGTGATGTTCTGGCCTTCGACGATCTTGCCTTTGGTGGCCTCGGTGAGCTTCAGCCTGTCCAGTACCTGGGTGGCGGCCAGGCCGTAAGGTGCCGCTTTCGGGTTGGCGATGGACAGGTGTTTATATGCGTTCTTCTTCAGCACTTCACCCTTGGCATCTACGTAGCCTTCCTTCGCAGACCACAGGGCCAGAGTGCCGATGGCGTAGGTAAAGCGCGAGCCGGGTACGGTTTCCTTTTCCGCTTCAAGCTTCTTGGGGGTGGTGTCGTCAGCGGCGAGGAACACCTCGAACGGTGCACCGTTCTTGATCTGCGCATAGAACTGCCCGGTGGCGCCATAGGCCGCGACCAGTTTGTGGCCAGTGTCTTTTTCGAAGGCCTTGGCGATGGCCTGGACAGGGGCTGTGAAGTTGGCTGCGACCGCGACCTGGACTTCGTCGGCCCAGGCCGTGTTGAAGGCCAGCAGGCTGAGCAGGGCTGTTAAGGTCACCTGGGGCGAGGGCAAGCGCATGAAGACAGATCCTTGAGGTTATCGTTATAGCCATAACTATATAGCGATAAACCAGTTGCCGTGAAGAGGCCTGGCCTGCCTGTCAGAATGCCTGGTGACCGATCACTGCCAGTGCCTTCCCGGCGATCTCCCGGGTCAGCTCACCTGCTGGCATGTGCCGCCCCAGCCGCAATGCCTGCCCCGACCAAAGATTACTGAAGTCACTATTACCCTGCGGATCGGTGATTGCCCGTAAAGGCATCAATGCCCCACCCGCTAGCGGAAAGCGCGGTGCAAGTTCGCTCATCGGCCCCAGCTCGCGCATGATGCGGTTGTTGATGCCACGTGCCGGGCGGCCGGTAAACAGGTTGGTCAACGCGGTGTCGCTGGCAGGCGCGCTGTCCAGCGCCCGGCGATGCGCTGGCGACACCTTGGCCTCGGGGCAGAACAGGTAAGCCGTGCCGATCTGCACTGCCGAGGCACCCAGGGCCATTGCCGCCAACAGCCCACGGTGGTCGCCGATACCACCGGCGGCAATCACCGGCACGCTGACGGCATCGGCCACCTGCGGTACCAGAGCGAAGGTGCCTATCTGGCTGGTGATGTCATCGCTGAGGAACATGCCGCGATGGCCACCGGCTTCATAACCCATGGCGATGATAGCGTCGCATCCATTGCGCTCCAGCCAGACCGCTTCTTCCACGGTCGTGGCGCTGGACAGTACCTTGGCGCCGGTGGCTTTTACCCGCTGCAGCAGTTCGGCCTGAGGCAGGCCGAAGTGGAAGCTCACCACCTCAGGGCGCAAGGCTTCGACCAACTGGCAGCTCTGCTCGTCGAAAGGCGCGCGGTTGGACACTGGCGTGGGCGCTGCGAAATCGGCGCCCACTTCGCTGTAATAAGGCTCAAGTGCCTGCTTCCAGCGCGCATCGCGCTCGGCATCGGGCGCTGGCGGCTGGTGGCAGAAGAAGTTCAGGTTCAGCGGGCGCCCCGGGCAGCCGGCGCGGAATGCAGCGATCTCGGCGCGCACCTGTTCGCCGCTGAGCATGGCGCAGGGCAGGGCGCCCAGACCACCTGCCAGGCCCACGGCAATGGCCATGACCGAGCCGGTGGCCCCCGCCATGGGGGCCTGCAGAATGGGCAGCTCGATGCCCAGCAGGTCGAGGATACGGCGGTCTGGCCAATGGCTCATGCGATTCTCCTTGCGTAGGGCGAGCGATGCGGCGGGGGCTTGCGGCGAGTCTTACAGGGCCTTGCTGACCTGGATGTCGCTGATTTTCTCGGCGTCTTCGCCGTGGATCTTGCGCAGGGCTTCGAGGGCTTGCTCTTGCGAGGCATCGGGCATCAGTGCGAAATCCCAACGACGCTGGCCGTCGAGCTTGTATTTGATGACGTACTTGATGGTCTGGGTCATGGTGGCCTTATCTGAGTTTCGACGACGAACGACGGATGATCTTGATCTTGTGGGTCAGGGTTGGCTTGCGGGTGACCGAGATCGGGCGAGTAGTGACGGTATCGATGGTGATGTTCCAGAAGCCGGTGCTGGGTACGGTGATCTTTGCCGGAAACTTCTCGAAATGGCCGCCGTGGTAGGTATGACGGCCGCCGTTCTTGAAGCTGCGGAAGTTGGCGTCGTTCATCAGGCGGATATTGCAGCGCTGGGAGCACTCGATGACGACAATATCGTCCTCATTGAGGTGCTCGCGCTGGTGTACGAATTTCATGTGATGCTCCGCAAGGTTTGGATCTGCAAAAGCAAAAGATACCACGATGTGCCGTTAGACTGCCGCGTTGATCGCCGGGCGTAGATAATTCTGCCAAAGCAGGGAGCAAAACCGCCTGGATGTGGTCGAAGCGAATTCTTGAAGGCAGAGGTGCAGCAAATGAAGTGGATGGTGGCGGCGTTGTCGGTGACGCTCGGTGGCTGCGTGAGCGTCGCAGAGCTGGAGCAATCGCGTGAAACGATGGATGTGATCTCTGGCAAGAGCCCGCGCGCCTATGCCGATTGCGTAAAGGAGAAGCTGGCCGATACGCGTGACCCGCTGACCGAAGAGCCGCGTGGCGACGGCCTGCGGCTGATCGTCCCGCAGAAAATCACCTCAGGTGCTGGCCCGGCGGCGCTGGTGGATATCGACGAGCGCGGCAGCGGCAGCAGCATCAAACTGCACGAGCGGCTGAATAACTTCCCGCTGCGCCTGGGGGATGTGCGCACCGCCGCCACCGAATGCATCTCCGGAAGTTGATCTGAAGCAACGGGTGCTCCTTTCTCTGCTTATATGTTTTGAGCCTAAACATATAACAAAAGAAAAGGAGATTCGTGATGACACCGTTGAGACGCGTGGTGATCGGCAGCCTGCTGATCCTGGCCTGGCCCACGGCACATGCCGCTGACGGTCAGAAGGTCTTCACCCAGGGTGGGGCCAACCCCGCCGCCATGGCCTGCCTTGGTTGCCATGGCCCGGACGGCAAGGGTATTGCCGCTGCCGGCTTTCCACGTTTGGCCGGGCTTCCGGCCGGTTACCTTGCCAAGCAGTTGCATGACTGGCGCAACGGCAGCCGCAAGCAGCCAGTGATGGAGCCCTTGGCCAAGGCCTTGAGCGACGATGAAATCAAGGCCGTCAGTACCTACCTGGCCAGCCTGCCGGCAGCACCCGCTGGCGACCTGCGCCGGCAGCAGATTGCCAATGACCCTACCACCCGCATGGCCCTGTACGGCGACTGGAGTCGGCAGATTCCCGGCTGCGTGCAATGCCACGGGCCGGGTGGCGGCGGGGTGGGCGAACACTTCCCGCCCTTGGTCGGCCAGCCCGCCAGTTACCTGGTGGCACAGCTCAATGCCTGGCGCGACGGCAGCCGCAGCAATGACCCCAATCAGCTGATGGTCGGCGTGGCCAAGGCCATGACCGATGAGGAGGTCAAGGCCGTTGCCGAGTTCTTCGCCCGCCCCGTCAGCCAGGAGGTCACGCCATGAAAACCATGATTCCAGTCTTGTGGCTGCTGACCGTGGGCGGCGCCCAGGCCACGCCGATCGCCATGGAAGACCAGTCGCAGTTGAAGGTTCCCGGTGTGCAGGCGGCACCGCAGTTCGTGCCGCCCGCTGAGCGTGAGTTGCCCGATAATGCCTTTGGCAAGATGGTGCGTGAAGGCCATGCCTTGTTCGTCGACACCCGCCGATTGATGCCCGAGGCTGTGGGCAACGGCATGAACTGCAGTAACTGCCACCTCGATCAGGGGCGATTGGCGCATTCGGCGCCGCTGTGGGGCGCCTACCCGATGTACCCGGCGTACCGCAAGAAAAATGACAAGGTCAACACCTTCGCCGAGCGTATCCAGGGGTGTTTTCAGTTCAGCATGAACGGCAAGCCGCCGGCCGCTGACAGCCCGCAGATGACCGCGTTGGCAGTGTATTCATACTGGCTGTCGACCAAGGCACCGACCGGTGTGGAGATTGCCGGACGTGGTTATCCGGAGGTGGCACAACCCAAGGGTGGTTATGACTTCAAGCGCGGCCAGCAGGTTTACCGTGAACAATGCGCGATTTGCCATGGCGATAACGGTGAAGGGCAAAAGGTCGCAGGCGAATACGTCATGCCACCGCTGTGGGGCAAGGACTCCTACAACTGGGGGGCTGGCATGCACCGCATCAACACCGCTGCGTCGTTCATCAAGTACAACATGCCGCTGGGCAAGCCAGGCAGCCTAAGCGACCAGCAGGCCTGGGACGTGGCGGCGTGGATCAACCGCCACGAGCGGCCACAGGACCCGCGGCTGGTGGAAGGATCCATCGAGAAAACGCGGGTGAAGTTTCATGCCAATGATGGGGTGAACCTGTATGGTCAGCAGGTCGATGGGGTGCTGATCGGACAAGGGACGGGGAGTTGATGTAAGTCTTAGGCGGCCTCTTTGCGGATGAACCCGTCGACGAGGCCGCCACAGGCACGCTGATTTGCCTGTCATCCAACGGTCATGTATGACAGCAATATTTACGATCCCCCGGAACTATCTACACTGGGATATCTCTATGATGGCATCGGTCGTTATCGGGGGCATTGTAAGGTCACTGCCGCCTGATTAGACTGCGCCGAATTCCACAGGCCTAGCCTTTTGTAAGGACGTATATGATCAAAAAATGCTTGTTCCCGGCAGCCGGCTACGGCACTCGCTTCCTGCCTGCTACCAAAGCCATGCCCAAGGAAATGCTGCCGGTGGTCAACAAGCCACTGATCCAGTACGGCGTTGAAGAAGCACTGGATGCTGGCCTGAACGAGATCTCCATCGTTACCGGGCGCGGCAAGCGGGCCCTGGAAGACCACTTCGACATCAGCTACGAGCTGGAAAACCAGATCAAGGGCACCGACAAGGAAAAATACCTGGTCGGTATTCGTCGTCTGCTCGACGAGTGCTCGTTCTCGTACACGCGCCAGACAGAAATGAAAGGCCTCGGCCACGCCATCCTCACTGGCCGCCCACTGATCGGCGACGAGCCGTTCGCGGTGGTGCTGGCGGACGACCTGTGCGTCAACCCGGAAGGTGACGGCGTGCTGACGCAGATGGTCAAGCTGTACAAACAGTACCGCTGCTCGATCGTCGCCATCCAGGAAGTCGATCCGCAGGAAACCAACAAGTATGGTGTGATCGCCGGTGAGATGATTCGCGACGACATCTTCCGTGTGACCAACATGGTCGAAAAACCGGCCCCCGAAGACGCGCCCTCGAACCTGGCGATCATCGGCCGTTACATCCTGACCCCGGATATCTTTGACATCATCGCCAATACCAAACCAGGCAAAGGCGGTGAAATCCAGATCACCGATGCCCTGCTGCAGCAGGCCAAAGATGGCTGCGTGATTGCCTATAAGTTCAAAGGCAAGCGTTTCGACTGCGGTGGTGCCGAAGGCTACATCGACGCGACCAACTTCTGCTTCGAGAACTACTACAAGACTGGCAAGGCATACTGATTAGCCCTGTTGGCCTCAAAGCCATCCTTCGGGGTGGCTTTTTTGTTTGCTGCGGCCAACGGCGGTATGCTGGACGCCTGCCTAGGAGAGTGAATACATGGCCTTCGATTTTGATCTGTTCGTGATTGGCGCCGGGTCCGGTGGTGTGCGCGCAGCGCGTTTTGCTGCCGGTTTTGGCGCAAAAGTGGCAGTGGCTGAAAGCCGCTACCTGGGGGGGACCTGCGTCAACGTCGGTTGTGTGCCGAAAAAGCTGCTGGTGTATGGCGCGCACGTTGCCGATGAACTGGAGCAGGCCGCAGGTTACGGCTGGACGTTGGAAGAGGGGCATTTCGACTGGGGCACCCTGATTGCCAACAAGAATCGGGAAATCGAGCGCCTCAACGGTATCTACCGTAACCTGCTGGTCAACAGCGGGGTGACCCTGTTGCAGGGCCACGCGCGTCTGACGGGTGCCAACGAAGTGGAAGTGGACGGTCAGCGCTACTCCGCCGAGCACATCCTCATCGCTACGGGTGGCTGGCCGCAGGTATCGGACATCCCCGGCAAGGAACTGGCCATCACCTCCAACGAAGCCTTCTACCTCAAGAGCCTGCCGCGCCGCGTGCTGGTGGTGGGCGGGGGTTATATCGCCGTCGAATTCGCCGGCATCTTCCAGGGCCTGGGTGCCGACACCTCACTGCTGTACCGTGGCGACCTGTTCCTGCGCGGCTTCGATGGCTCGGTGCGCACCCACCTGAAGGAAGAACTGGAAAAGCGCGGCCTTGACCTACAGTTCAACGCCGACATCCAGCGCATCGACAAGCTTGAAGATGGTCGCCTCAAAGCCACGCTCAAGGACGGTCGCGAGCTGGTCGCCGACTGTGTGTTCTATGCCACTGGCCGGCGCCCGATGCTGGACAATCTGGGCCTGGAAAACACCGGCGTCGAGCTGGATGCGCGCGGCTACATCCGGGTTGATGAGCAGTACCAGACCACCGCGCCCTCGATTCTTGCCATTGGCGATGTGATCGGCCGTGTGCAGTTGACCCCAGTGGCCTTGGCTGAAGGCATGGCCGTGGCGCGGCGCCTGTTCAAACCCGAGCAATACCGCCCGGTGGATTACCAGAACATCCCCACTGCGGTGTTCAGCCAGCCGCCAATCGGTACCGTGGGCTTGACCGAAGAACAGGCGCTGGAGGCCGGGCACAAGGTGCAGGTATTCGAAAGCCGCTTCCGGGCCATGAAGCTGACCCTGACCGACATTCAGGAAAAGACCCTGATGAAGTTGGTGGTCGATGCCGAGACCGACAAGGTGCTGGGCTGCCACATGGTCGGTCCAGACGCTGGCGAGATCATTCAGGGCCTGGGCATTGCGCTTAAAGCCGGTGCGACCAAGCAGCAGTTCGACGAAACCATCGGCGTGCACCCGACGGCGGCTGAAGAGTTCGTCACCATGCGTACAGTCACCCGCTGATAACGCGGAACCTGCTGTACAGCCTGTAGAAGCAGCCTTGTGCTGCGATGGGGCCCTTGTTCGGGCCTCTTTGCAGCAAAAAGGCTGTTGCAGGGATGTGTACGGGGCTGGATCAATACACCCACACCTCGACCCGCCGGTTGCGCAGCCGGCCTTGCTCCAGTTCATTCCCGGCCACTGGCAACTCATCGCCCATCCCGATCACCTGAAGCACCTCCACTCCACCGCGTGCCAGTTCGCGGCGCACCGCTTGCGCGCGCAGGCGGGAGAGCAGGGCTGCGCGCCCGGGGGTTTCCTTGGGGTCGCCGAACCCCACCAGCACTGCCTTGCCCTGCAGCTTTCCGGCCAGGCGCAGGTACTCTGCCACCCGCTGCACGTCGCGCAGGGCCTTGTTGTCCAGGTTGGCGCTTCCTTCCTGGAATCGGAAGTTCACACTCAGCCGCTGCGCCTGCTGGGCCAGGGTGCGATAACGCGGTGGCATGTCGCGTTGGGGGGCGACAGACAGGGCCTTGATCTGCTGCGAAACGAAACCCTGCTGGGCGATGATCGCCTGGCCGGCCGGGCTCTGAGCGAAATCGGCCAGGGCCTTGGCCTGGGGCTTGGGGTTGGCTGGCAAGTAAAAATACAGGCGCCGCGAGAGCGGGTAGTCCTCACTGGCCACCCGTGCGCGCTCCGGCAGCATGGCCGGTGCGTCGCCCTCGGCCACCGCCAGCACCTTGGCCCCGTGTACGGCGGCCAGGCTGCTGAAACCGATGGCCTGGCGGTCGGTACCCACGTGTACCGCCAGTTCGTCGCTGGACTCGAAGCGCCTGGCCTTGGCCGAAATTTCGGCGTGCTGAGGTTCCAGCACCAGTGCCTTGAAGGTCTCGAAAGTCCCGGAACGGTCGTCTCGGGCATGCAGGTGAATGGCCCCGCCAGGTACGCCCAGTTGTTCCCAGCGCTGGATCTGCCCAGAGAAAATTTCCGCCAGTTGCCGGGTGTTCAGTTGGGGTATTGGGTTGTCGGGGTGGACGAAGACTGCGACGCCGTCGAGGCCGATCACGTGTTCGGCGCCAGCTGCGCGCAGGTCGCCCAGCGCCTGCAACCGGTGGACTTCACTGTCGTTGATCGGCCGCGAGGCAGCGGCCAGGTCCGCTTCGCCCCGGCCCAGTGCGACAAAGCCGGTGCTCGAGCCGTGTGCGGCAATGTCGATGCGCAAACGCTGGCCGTGCACGTCGCGGGCGGTAACCACCCACTCGTTGGCGACCTTGCCTGGCTGTTGTTCGATGGCTGTGGCCTGCTGCGCGCGCAATTGCCCCTGTACCAGCGCCGGCAGCAAGGCCGCACCGATGGTATTGGAGCCTTGCACGCGCAGGTGCAGGGGCTCAGCCAAGGTTGCGAGAGGTAACAGGGTGAGCAGCAAGACAAGCAGGCGGAGCATGCCGGGTGGCCTGTGGCATAGAGTTGGCCGGCAGATTACGACAGTGGCGTGATGATAATGTGACGGGGGCGTACGCCTTTAATCGTGCAGCGCCTGTCAGATCGTGCGCCGCGCGGACGTTGCTCGATCTGGCAGGCGCTGCAACGCAGAAGAGCGTTAGTGCGCCCCGGCTGACTTGCTCAGGTCGCTCTCGGCCCATTCGGTATAAATGCACGCGTCTGCCACTGCCCAGCGCACCTTCACGCTGTCGCCCGGCTGCATTGGCATGCCCGCAGCCGACAGTGCCTTCACGGTCAGCTCGGTACCCCCGGAAGTCACCACATGGCAGGTCTGGCTTTCACCCAGGAACAACACTTCGCCAACCTTGGCGCTGACCTCGTTCCAGCCCGCCGGCAGCGGCTCGCGCGTGGCCTGTTCAGCGGTCAGGGCCACGGCCTTTTCCGGGCGCACCATGATCAGTGCATCCTGCGAGGCGGCCAGCCCCGGGGTCAAGCGAATAGCCACTGGCTGGCCCTCGAAGCTGCCCGCGCCGTTGCTGCTGGCCTTGATCCGCAGGAAGTTGGAGTTGCCCAGGAACGATGCGACAAAGGCATTCGGCGGATTCTGGTACAGGTCGTAACCGGTGCCCAGGCCGACGATCTTGCCGTGGCTGAAAATGGCGATGCGCTGGGACAGGCGCATGGCTTCTTCCTGATCGTGGGTGACGTAGACGATGGTGATACCCAGGCGGCGGTGCAACTGGCGCAGTTCGTCCTGCAGGTCTTCACGCAGCTTCTTGTCCAGTGCGCCGAGCGGCTCGTCCATCAGCAGGATGCGCGGCTCGTACACCAGCGCTCGTGCAATCGCCACGCGCTGCTGCTGGCCGCCCGACATTTGCGAGGGTTTGCGGTGGGCGAACTGCTCCAGTTGCACCAGCTTGAGCATGGCGTCGACGCGCTTGGCGGTTTCGGCAGCGCCGAGTTTGCGAATGGCCAGTGGGAAGGCGATGTTGTCACGCACATTCAGGTGCGGGAACAGCGAATACCGCTGGAACACCATGCCGATGTCACGCTTATGCGGCGGCACGTTGACCAGCGACTGGCCGTCGACCAGGATTTCGCCGCTGCTCGGTGTTTCGAAGCCGGCCAGCATCGACAGGGTGGTGGACTTGCCCGACCCGCTGGAACCGAGGAAGGTCAGGAACTCGCCGTCCTGGATCTCCAGGTCGAGGTTGTCCACGGCGGTGAAGTCGCCGTAGTGCTTGTTCAGGCCGCGCAGGCTGACCAGGGCCTTGCCGTGCGCGTTGTCTTTGATCACTGCACTCATTGTTGTTATCTCCGCGCACTCAGGCGTTGGTTTCGGTGCGCCGGCGCAAGGCGGCGGCAATGAACATGACAAGCAGCGACAGGCCTATCAGCAGGGTCGAGGCCACGGCGATCACCGGGCTGAGGTCCTGGCGCAAGGTGGTCCACATCTTGACGGGCAAGGTCTGCAGGTCGGGGCTGGCCATCATCACGCTCAGCACCACTTCATCCCACGACACCAGAAAGGCGAACAGGCCACCTGCGATCATGCCGGGGCGAATGGCCGGGAAGGTCACCTTGAAGATGGCTTGCAGGCGCGAGGCGCCGCAGATCACCGCGGCATCCTCTATCGACTGGTCGAACAGCTTCAGCGAGTTGATGATCGAGATGATGGTGAACGGCAGGGCGACGATCACGTGGCTGACCACGAACGCAAACAGCGTGCCGGTGTAGCCAAGCTTGAGGAACAGCGCGTACACCGCAACGGCAATGATCACCAGCGGTACGATCATCGGCATGGTGAAGAGCCCATACAGCAGCTCGCGGCCCGGGAAGCGGCCACGCACGAGGGCGAACGCGGTGGGCAGGCCCAGCAGTACGGCGGCGACCGTGGTCAGCGCGGCCACCTTCAGGCTGGCCAGCGCGGCCTCCATCCACTCCGGGTTGGAAAAGAATTGGCTGTACCACTTCAAGGTCCAGCCGGGTGGCGGGAACACCAGCCACTGGGATGAGCCGAACGACAGCAGCACGATGAACACCACCGGCAGCAGCAGGAAAGCCGCAATCGCCCCGGTGGTCAGGTACAGGCCCGTACGCAGCGGGCGGCCCATGGCATTGGGAGACAAGAGCATGGCGGATTACCTCGGGTTGCCAACCGGGGATTCCGGCTGCAGCTTCAGGTACAGGTAGAAGAGCACCAGGGTGATCGCTACCAGGAGTGCGGCGGCGGCGCTGGCCAGGCCCCAGTTGAGGAACGACTGCACCTGCTGGATGATGAATTCGGGCAGCATCATGTTCTGCGCCCCCCCCAGCAGCGCCGGGGTGACGTAGTAACCGAGCGACATCACGAACACCATCAGTGCCCCGGAGAACAGCCCCGACCGGCACAGCGGCAGAAACACCTTCCAGAAGTTGGTCCACGGGCTGGCACCACAGATCGAACCTGCCTGCAGCACCATCGGGTCGATGGCGTGCATGGTCGCCTGCAGTGGCAGCACGATGAACGGGATCATGATGTAGCTCATGCCGATCACCACGCCGGTAAGGTTGTGCACCATTTCCAGCGGGGCATCGATGATGCCCATGGCCATCAACGCCTTGTTGATCACCCCCGAGCCTTGCAGCAGCACCAGCCACGAGTAGGTGCGCGCCAGCAGGCTGGTCCACATCGACAGCAGCACGATGTTCAGCAGCCAGCGGCCCCAGCCCTTGGGCACCAGGGTGATTGCCCAGGCCAGCGGGAAGCCCAGCAGCACGCTGATCAGGGTAACCACGCCGGCCACCGAAAAGGTGTTGAACAGCACACGCGCGTAGGCCGAGTTGGCAAACAGCTGCTCGTAATTACCCAGCCCCGGGGTGGGTTCCAGCACCCCGCGCAGCAACAGGCCGATCAGCGGCGCGAAGAAGAACACGCCGAGGAACAGCAGGGCGGGCAGCAGGTTGCGGCTGCCTTTCCAGCGCTGGCTCAGGCTTGCGCGGCGCGGGGCGGTGCCCGGGGCGCCGGCACCCGTGGGGGCACCTTGCGCATTGTGCAGGGCGTTGATGGCGACTTTCATTTGACCAACCACTCATTCCAGCGTGCCGCGATGGCTTGACCGTTCTTGGCCCAGTAGGCGAAGTCGAGGGTGACCTGGTCCTGGGCGTAGGCAGTCGGCAGGTTTGGCGCGAGGTCTTTGTCCAGTTTGGCCACGCTGTCGACGTTGACCGGCGCGTAGGCAGTCTTGTTGGCGAATTCGGCCTGGCCTTCGGCGCTGCTGGCGTTGGCCAGGAATTTCATGGCCGCGTCCTTGTTCTTGGCGCCTTTGGGGATGACCAGGAAGTCGGCCATGACCAGGTTCTGCTTCCAGCTCACGCCCACCGGTGCACCGTCTTGCTGCAGGGCGTAGACACGGCCATTCCAGAACTGGCCGAGCGAGGCTTCACCCGAGGCCAGCAGTTGCTGCGACTGGGCGCCACCGCCCCACCAGACGATGTCTTTCTTGATGGTGTCGAGCTTCTTGAAGGCGCGGTCCAGGTCCAGCGGGTACAGCTTGTCGGGGGCTACGCCGTCCGCCAGCAGGGCCAGTTCCAGCACGCCTGGGCTGGGCCATTTGTACAGGGCTCGCTTGCCGGGGTAGGTCTTGGTGTCGAACAGCGCGGTCCAGTCCACCGGCTTGTTGGCGCCGAGCTTGCCTTCGTTGTAGCCGAGCACGAAGGAGAAGAAGAATGAGCCGACGCCATGATCGGAGACGAAGCGTGGGTCGATCTTGTCGCGCTTGATCTGGGTGAAGTCGAGGGGTTCGAGCAGGCCTTCACTGGCAGCACGCAGGGCAAAGTCGGCTTCGACGTCGACCACGTCCCACTGCACGTTGCCACTCTCGACCATGGCTTTGAGCTTGCCGTAGTCGGTGGGGCCGTCCTGCACGACCTTGATGTTCGTGGCCTTGGTGAACGGTACGGCCCATGCTTCTTTCTGGGCGTCCTGGGTTGTACCGCCCCAGCTGACGAAGTTGAGGCTGTCGGCGGCCTGAGCGGCCTGACATGCCAGGGTCAGCAGGCTGGCAGACAGCACTGCGGTTACACGTTTGCTTAACAGCATGGTTACGCCCTCGTTGCTTTTGTTATTCGAGGCGGGGCTCTTGGTGCGCCCGCCAATGGTGTTCGGGGAGCAGCTAAAACAAAGTGTTCTGGTGGCCGTTTTTAATTGTAGGTGCCGGCCTGCAGACTCAAGGTCTACGGGATATCATATTATGGTATTCCAAGATTTTGGCAAGAGGTCTGGGGCGACCGGCCATCACTCCGCCCTGTCAAAAGCACCAAGGGCCCTGTAGGAGCGG
>NZ_JBICMK010000044.1:0-48087 GCF_043106315.1 Pseudomonas sp. FYR_5
CGATAGGGCCGCAAAGCGGCCCCATTGGCCCTTCGGTTTGATATAAGATAACGCCCCTCAGATTTCCCAGCCTTGCCTTGCCCCGGAGTTCCCCATGACGGCCCCTGCCGAGCTCTCGCCTACCCTTCAACTGGCCTGCGACCTGATCCGTCGTCCCTCGGTCACCCCCGTCGATGCCGATTGCCAGGCGCAGATGATGAACCGTCTGGGCGCCGTTGGTTTCCAGCTGGAGCCGATGCGCATCGAAGACGTCGACAACTTCTGGGCCACCCACGGCAACCAGGAAGGCCCGGTGCTGTGCTTTGCCGGCCACACCGACGTGGTGCCCACCGGCCCGGTCCAGCAATGGCAGCATGAACCGTTCGAGGCGCTGATCGACGCCGACGGCATGCTCTGCGGTCGTGGCGCCGCCGACATGAAGGGCAGCCTGGCGTCCATGGTCATCGCCAGCGAGCGCTTTGTGCAGGACTACCCGGACCATCGCGGCAAGGTCGCGTTTCTGATCACCAGCGACGAGGAAGGCCCGGCCCACCACGGCACCAAGGCGGTGGTCGAGCGCCTGAAAGCGCGCAACGAGCGCCTGGACTGGTGCATCGTCGGCGAACCGTCCAGCACCACCTTGCTGGGTGACGTGGTCAAGAACGGCCGCCGTGGTTCACTGGGCGCCAAGCTGACCATACGCGGCAAGCAGGGCCATGTGGCCTATCCGCACCTGGCGCGCAACCCGATCCACCTGGCCGCCCCGGCCCTGGCGGAACTGGCTGCCGAGCACTGGGACGAAGGCAACGCGTTTTTCCCGCCAACCAGCTTCCAGATCTCCAACGTCAACTCCGGCACCGGCGCCACCAACGTGGTCCCGGGCGAGCTGACCGCGCTGTTCAACTTCCGCTTCTCTACCGAGTCCACCGTCGAAGGCCTGCAGGCCCGAGTGTCGGCGATTCTCGACAAGCATGAACTGGACTGGTCGGTCGATTGGGCACTGTCGGGCCTGCCATTCCTGACCGAACCAGGCGAGCTGCTCGACGCCGTGGCGGCCAGCATCAAGGGCGTCACCGGTCGCGAAACCCAGCCCTCCACCAGCGGCGGCACCTCCGATGGCCGTTTCATCGCAACCATGGGCACCCAGGTAGTCGAACTCGGCCCGGTCAACGCCACCATCCACCAGGTTGACGAGCGGATCCTTGCCAGCGACCTCGATCTGCTGACCGAAATCTACTACCAGACCCTGGTCCGGTTGCTCGCCTGATGCTTGCCTGCCCGCTTTGCCAGGCGCCGCTGAGCCGGCTCGACAATGGTGTGGTGTGCCCGGCTGGCCACCGCTTCGACCGCGCCCGCCAGGGTTACCTGAACCTGCTGCCGGTGCAGCACAAGAACAGCCGCGACCCCGGTGACAACCAGGCCATGGTCGAAGCACGCCGCGACTTTCTCGACGCCGGCCATTACGCGCCAGTCGCCCGCCGCCTGGCCGAGCTGGCCGCCGAGCGCCAGCCTGGCGCCTGGCTGGACATCGGCTGCGGCGAGGGTTACTACACCGCACAGATCGCCCAGGCCTTGCCGGCCGCCGACGGCTATGCGCTGGACATCTCCCGCGAAGCGGTCAAGCGTGCCTGCCGCCGAGCACCGGCGGTCACCTGGATGGTCGCCAGCATGGCCCGCGTACCGCTGACCGACGCCAGCTGCCAGTTCATCGCCAGCGTTTTCAGCCCGCTGGACTGGGCCGAGGCCAAGCGTTTGCTCAGCCCCGGCGGCGGCCTGATGCGGGTCGGCCCGACCAGCGGCCATCTGATGGAACTGCGTGAAGTGCTCTACGATGAAGTACGCCCTTACGCCGACGACAAGCACCTGGCCCTGGTCCCTGAAGGCATGGCCCATGCCCACAGCGAAACCCTCGAGTTCCGCCTGAGCCTAGCCGCGCCCAAGGCCCGCGCCGACCTGCTGGCCATGACCCCACACGGCTGGCGCGCCAGCGCCGAAAAACGTGCCCGGGTGATCGACCAGCCCGAGCCGTTCGAGGTCACGGTTTCCATGCGTTATGACTATTTCGTGCGCCAAGACTGAGCACACCGGAGCCCTTATGCGTCAACCTGATATCGAGATCTACCTGAAGGACGCCGACGTCGACCACAAGCAGATTGCCGAGTGGCTTGCCCAGGCAATCGGCCCGTGCACTGAATGGAAGCAGAAAGGCCAGACCTTCAAATGCCATGCCGGTAACATTCCGGTCACTTGGTTACCCAAGGCTGTAGGGAAATGGAACAGCCTGTACCTGGAAAGCGACCAGACGCCGTGGGCCGATGACGTTGCCTGCGCCAGGGCTGCATTTGCCGCGCTGGGTGTGGAAGTGCGCTGTGCGCCGGGTGGCTGGGTTGAGGAAGACGGGGAAGAAGATGCCGACCGCTGGGTCCGCATCAGCGCCGACGGTGAGGAGGAAATCACCTGGCGTACATCATGAAACGGCAGCCTTGCTCGTTTCTGTAGGAGCGGGTTTACCCGCGAACACGGGCCATGCCCGTGGCAGCCACCGTGGTGGCTGCTTCGCGGGCAAGCCCGCTCCTACGGCTTGAAACCAGAGGCTCAGAGGCCCACTACGTCTTCGGCTTGCAGGCCTTTCTGGCCCTGCACGCAGGCGTACTCCACCCGCTGCCCTTCGACCAGGGTACGATGCCCCTCACCGCGAATCGCCCGATAGTGGACGAACACATCTGCACCACCTTCGCGCTGAATGAAGCCGTAACCCTTGGCATCGTTGAACCACTTTACATTCCCAGTCTCACGAGACGACATCTGAACTACTCCGGATTTTTATTGTGAAGATCGCCTTGCAGGCATGAGGTCACCTGCCCCATGCCAACGCCGCTTGCCGAAATATCCTGCAAGTGGCAGGCCGAGTATATGACACAGAACAAAAAAAATTGATGACGGCCCCGCTGTTGGCCGAATTTTGCTGAACTTACGCCGATACGGCAGACTAAATAGCAGGATACTCACCTGATAATCACACCCAGGGCACACACCCCATGACCCGTTCCCCCCTGCGCCGCCTGATCTTCGGCGGCCTGCGTCGCCTGTTGTACCTGTGGGTGCGCTCCGAGACCATCAACCAGTCTTCCATGACCCTCAACCTGGACCGCAGTCGGCCGGTGTTCTATGCGCTGCCCTCGCCCGCGCTCACCGACCTGGCCGTGCTCGACCACGAGTGCACCAAGGCGGGGCTGCCGCGCCCGGTGCTGCCGGTAGCCGTCGGCCCACTGCAGGAACCCGCCGCGTTCTTCTACCTGACCCCCGACCCGGACTGGCTCGGCCGGCAGGACAAAAGTGGCGCCCCGCCCACGCTCGAGCGCCTGGTGGCTGCCGTCAGCCAGCATGCCGAAGAAGATGCGCAGATCATTCCTGTCAGCGTGTTCTGGGGCCAGACCCCGGCCAGCGAGTCCAGCCCCTGGAAGCTGCTGTTCGCCGACAGCTGGGCGGTAACCGGGCGCCTGCGCCGGCTGCTGACCGTACTGATCCTCGGGCGCAAGACCCGGGTACAATTCTCCGCGCCAATCCACCTGCGCGAACTGGTGCAGCACAACAAAGGCCACGAGCGCACCGTGCGCATGGCCCAGCGCCTGATGCGCGTGCACTTTCGCAACCTCAAGACTGCTGTCATCGGCCCGGACATCTCGCACCGACGCACCCTGGTCAAAGGCCTGGTCCATGCTCCGCAAGTGCGCCAGGCGATTGCCGACGAAGCGCAGCGCGAGAACCTGCCGCTGGCCAAAGCCGAGGCCCAGGCACTGCGCTACGGCAACGAGATAGCCTCGGACTACACTTACACCGCCATCCGCTTCCTCGAAGTGGTGCTCAGCTGGTTCTGGAACAAGATCTACGACGGCATCAAGGTCAACCACATCGAACAGGTGCAGGGTATCGCCCCTGGCCATGAAGTGATCTACGTGCCGTGCCACCGCAGCCACATCGACTACCTGCTGCTGTCGTACCTGCTGTTCCGCAACGGCCTCACCCCGCCGCACGTGGCGGCGGGCATCAACCTCAACATGCCGGTGGTGGGTAACCTGCTGCGCCGTGGCGGCGCCTTCTTCATGCGCCGCACGTTCAAGGGCAACCCGCTTTACACGGCAGTGTTCAACGAGTACCTGCACACGCTGTACACCAAGGGTTTCCCGGTCGAGTACTTCGTCGAAGGCGGCCGCTCGCGCACCGGGCGCATGTTGCAGCCGCGCACCGGGATGCTGGCCATTACCCTGCGCAGCTTCCTGCGTTCGTCGCGTACACCAATCGTGTTCGTGCCGGTGTACATCGGCTACGAGCGCGTGCTCGAAGGCCGTACCTACCTGGGCGAACTGCGCGGCGCCAGCAAGAAGAAGGAGTCGGTGTTCGACATCTTCAAGGTGTTCGGCGCACTCAAGCAGCGCTTTGGCCAGGTCTACGTCAACTTCGGCGAACCCATCCGCCTGGCTGGTTTCCTCGACCAGCAGCAGCCCGGCTGGCGTGACCAGGATCACGGTCCGCAGTACCGTCCGGACTGGCTCAACGCTACCACCGCTCGCCTGGGAGAAACCGTGGCCCGTCACCTCAACGAGGCAGCCGCCATCAACCCGGTCAACCTGGTGGCCCTGGCACTGCTGTCCACCAGCCGCCTTGCCCTGGACGAACGCGCCCTGACCCGCGTACTCGACCTGTACCTGGCGCTCCTGCGCCAAGTGCCCTACTCGCCGCACACCACCCTGCCCGAGGGCGACGGCCAGGCATTGATCGAACATGTACGCAGCATGAACCTGGTGGCCGAGCAGAAGGACGCCCTGGGCCGCATCCTCTATCTGGATGAAGGCAATGCGGTACTGATGACCTATTACCGCAACAACGTGCTGCACATCTTCGCCCTGCCGGCGCTGCTGGCCAGCTTCTTCCTCAGCAGTTCACGCATGAGCCGCCAACTGCTGGGCCAGTATGTGCACGCGCTTTACCCCTACCTGCAGGCCGAACTGTTCCTGCGCTGGACACCAGAACAGCTGGACGAGGTCATCGACCAATGGCTGGTCGCGTTGGTGGAACAGGGCCTGCTGCGCCAGGACAACGACCTGTACGTGCGCCCGGCGCCCAGCTCGAGGCAGTTCGTTTTGCTGACCCTGCTTGCCCGCACCATCACCCAGACCCTGCAGCGCTTCTACATGGCCACCTCGCTGCTGATCAACAGCGGGCAGAACAGCCTGAGCGCCGAAGCGCTGGAAGACTTGTGCGTGATGATGGCCCAGCGCCTGTCGATCCTGCATGGTTTGAACGCGCCGGAGTTCTTCGACAAGACGCTGTTCCGCCACTTCATCCAGACCTTGCTCGAGCAAGGCGTGCTGCACGCCGACGCTCAAGGCAAGCTGGGTTATCAGGACAAGCTCGGCGAGCTGGCCGAGGGCGTGGCCAAGCGTGTGCTGTCGGCCGAGCTGCGCCTGTCGATCCGCCAGGTGGCCCTGCACCGTGACGACGGGCTGGAAACTTCGGCACTCTAACGGTTCATCGGTCGGGAAAATCCGCTAAAGTCCCTGGGGTTGGCCACAAGCCAGCTCCAAGGACACCGGAGATTCCATGAAAAAGCTCTTTATGCTGTGTTGCGCATCCCTGCTTGCAGCCTGTTCCAGCCAAACCCCACACAGCCAGGCCAGCCTGGACGGTGAAGTCTTCTACCTGCAGCGCATTGCCCTGCCGCCTGCCGCCACCCTGAGCGTGGAACTGCAGGATGTGTCGCTGATGGACGCCCCTGCCGTAACCCTGGCGCGCCAGGCCGGCCCGGTCAAAGGCAACGTACCACTGCCGTTCCATCTCACCTATGACCCCGCGCAGGTCAAGCCTGGCCACCGCTATGCGGTGAGCGCGCGCATCGAGCTGAATGGCAAGTTGCTGTTCATCAATACCGAACACCACGCTGTCGCGCTCGATGGCAGTGACCCGCAATCTGTACGCATCAAGGTAGACCAGGTTCGCTGATACCCGTACTCATCCGTTTACAAGGAAAGCTTCATGATCCGCACTTCCCTGCGCTTCACCACCCTGTGCGCCGGCCTGCTGCTGTCGGCCAGTGCCCTGGCCCTGTCGCTCGGCGACCTCAGCCAGAAAGACGCCACCGGCGGCCTGAAGGACGCCCTGACCCAAGGTGCGCAACTGGCCGTCAAGCAACTGAGTGCCCCAGGCGGCTTCAGCAACAACCCGGACGTGCGCATCGAGCTGCCAGGCAACCTGGGCAAAGCTGCCAAGGCGATGAAAATGTTCGGCAAGGGTGAACAGGTCGAAGCCCTGGAAACCAGCATGAACAAGGCCGCCGAGGCTGCCGTGCCGCAGGCCCAGGCGATTTTGGTGGATGCCGTGAAGAACATGAGCGTGACCGATGCCAAGGGCATCCTCAGCGGCGGTGACGACTCGGCCACCCAGTACCTGAACAAGAGCAGCCGCGAGCAGATCCGCGCCAAGTTCCTGCCAATCGTCAAGCAGGCCACCGACAAGGTCGGCGTGGCCCAGCAGTACAATGCCTTCGCTGCCCAGGCCAAAGGCCTGGGGCTGGTCAAGGATGACGCCAATATCGAGAACTACGTGACCGAGAAGGCGCTGGATGGCCTGTTCGAGATGATCGGCAAACAGGAGCAGAGCATTCGCCAGAACCCGGCAGCCGCGGCTACCAGCCTGGCCAAGAAGGTCTTCGGCGCGCTGTAGGAGCGGGTTCACCCGCGAAAGGGCCGGGCCTGCTGGCCAATTTTCACCAGCCGCTCACCGTTGCTGCCGCCACCGTATTCGCAGGTAAACCCGCTCCTACACGGCGGCGGGGTTGGACACAGGCCGTTGTAGGAGCGGCCTTCAGCCCTTCTTCACCCTGAACCACGCCGCATACAACGCCGGTAGGAACAGCAGTGTAAGCACCGTGGCCACGATCAGCCCACCCATGATCGCCACCGCCATCGGTCCATAGAACACACTACGTGACAACGGGATCATGGCCAGCACCGCCGCCAGCGCGGTCAGCACGATCGGCCGGAAGCGCCGCACCGTAGCCTCGATGATCGCCTGCCAGCGCTCCATCCCCGCTGCGATGTCTTGCTCGATCTGGTCCACCAGGATCACCGAATTGCGCATGATCATCCCCGCCAGGGCAATGGTGCCGAGCATGGCGACAAAGCCGAACGGCTGGCGGAACACCAGCAGGAACAGGGTCACACCAATCAGCCCCAGCGGCGCGGTGAGGAACACCATCACCGTGCGCGAGAAACTGCGCAGCTGGATCATCAGCAAGCTCAGCACTACCACGACGAACAGTGGCATGCCGGCATTCACCGATTTCTGCCCACGCTCGGAGTCCTCCACTGTGCCGCCCACCTCCAGCAGATAGCCATCGGGCAGCTTGGCGCGGATGTCCTGCAGGGTCGGCAGAATCTGTTTCACCAGCGTCGCCGGCTGCTCCTGGTCGTAGATATCGGCACGCACGGTCACCGTCGGCAAGCGGTTGCGGTGCCAGATAATGCCTTCTTCAAAGCCGTACTCCAGGGTCGCCACCTGCGACAGCGCCACGCTCTGGCCATTGTCGGTGGGCAACGCCAGGCTACCCAGGTTGCCCAGCTCACTGCGTTCCTGGGGGGTACCGCGCAGCAGGATCTCGATCAGCTCGTTGTCCTCGCGGTACTGGCTGACCGTGGTGCCGATCAGCGAGCTTTGCAGGAAGCTCGCCAGGTGCGCGGTGCTCACACCCAGCGCCCGGGCGCGGTCCTGGTCGATTTCGAGGAACACCGCCTTGCTGGGTTCCTCCCAGTCCAGATGCACGTTCACCACATGCGGGTTCTCGCGCACTTTGTCAGCCACTTCACGGGCCAGTGCACGGGCCTTCTCGATATGCTCGCCAGTGACCCGGAACTGCACCGGGTAGCCCACGGGCGGGCCGTTTTCCAGGCGCGTGACCCGGGCACGCAGGTCGGGGAACTGCTGGTCCACAGTGCTGATCAGCCAACTGCGCAGGCGCTCGCGGTCTTCCATCGACTTGGCCAGCACCACGAACTGGGCAAAGCTGGCTGCCGGCAGTTGCTGGTCCAACGGCAGGTAGAAGCGCGGCGAACCGGTGCCCACATAGGCCACGTAGTTGTCGATACCGTCCTGCTGCTTGAGCAGCGCCTCCAGCTGCTTGACCCGCTCGGCGGTATTGGCCAGCGAGGCGCCTTCGGCCAGCTTCAGGTCAACCATCAGCTCCGGGCGCCCGGAAGCCGGGAAGAACTGCTGGGGTACGAAGCGGAACAGCAGGATGCTGCCGACAAAGGCAGCGATGGTCAGCAGGATTACCGTCTTGCGCCGCCGTACGCACCACTCCACCAGCCGTCGCACGCGCTGGTAGAACGGGGTGGCGTATGGGTCTGGCGCATGGCCGTCCTTGCCATGGCGCGCGGCATGCAGCTTGGCCAGGTCGGGTAACAGGCGCTCGCCCAGGTAAGGCACGAACACCACGGCCACCACCCACGAGGTCAGCAGAGCGATGGTTACCACCTGGAAGATCGACCGGGTGTATTCGCCCGTGCTGGAGGCCGCGGTGGCAATCGGCAGAAAACCTGCTGCCGTGATCAGCGTGCCGGTAAGCATCGGGAAGGCCGTACTAGTCCAGGCATAGCTGGCCGCCTTGAGCCGGTCGTAGCCCTGCTCCATCTTGATCGCCATCATCTCCACGGCAATGATCGCGTCATCCACCAGCAAGCCCAGGGCCAGCACCAGTGCGCCGAGGGAAATCTTGTGCAGGCCGATGCCGAAGTAATGCATGGCGGCAAAGGTCATGGCCAACACCAGCGGAATGGCCAGCGCCACCACCAGGCCGGTGCGCAGGCCCAGCGAGAAGAAGCTCACCAGCAGCACAATGACCAGCGCCTCGACCAGCACCTGGACGAACTCCCCCACGCCAGCCTTCACCGCCGCCGGTTGATCCGAGACCTTGCGCAGCTCCATGCCGGCCGGCAGGCTGTGCGCCAGGCGCTCGAACTCGCCTTCCAGGGCCTTGCCCAGCACCAGGATGTCACCACCGTCTTTCATCGACACTGCCAGGCCAATGGCATCCTCGCCCATGAAGCGCATGCGTGGTGCGGGTGGGTCGTTGAAGCCACGGTGCACCTCGGCGACATCGCCAATCCGGAAGGTGCGATCACCCACGCGAATGGGGAACTGGCGGATCTGCTCGACGCTGTCGAAACGCCCGCTCACCCGCAGATGCAGGCGCTCGCTGGGCGTCTCGAAGAAACCGGCGGTGCTCACCGCGTTCTGCTCTTGCAACGCCTTCTGCACAGCTTCCAGGGGCACCCCGAGGGTCGCCAGCTTGAGGTTGGACAGCTCGATCCAGACTTTCTCGTCCTGCAGGCCGATCAGCTCGACCTTGCCCACATCCTTGACCCGCTGCAGCTGGATCTGGATACGGTCGGCGTAGTCCTTGAGCAGCGCATAATCGAAACCCTCACCAGTCAGCGCATAGATATTGCCGAAGGTAGTGCCGAACTCGTCATTGAAGAACGGGCCCTGGATCTCCGGTGGCAAGGTATGACGAATGTCCGCAACCTTCTTGCGGATCTGGTACCACAGCTCAGGGATGTCTTGGGAATGCAGCGAGTCGCGGGCCATGAAAGTGACCTGCGATTCACCGGGGCGAGAGAACGAGACAATCTTTTCGTACTCGCCGGTTTCCATCAGCTTCTTCTCGATGCGCTCGGTCACCTGGCGCGACACTTCTTCGGCGCTGGCGCCTGGCCACAGGGTGCGGATGACCATGGCCTTGAAGGTGAATGGCGGGTCCTCGCTCTGGCCAAGCTTGGTGTACGACATGGCGCCAATGGCGGCCAGCAGGATCATCAGGAACAGGACGATCTGGCGGTTGCGCAGCGCCCAGGCAGAAAGGTTGAAACCCATCGGGACTTACTCCTTGGCCGCCAGGTTCACTACACGGTTGCTGCGGTCCACGGGGCGTACCTCCTGGCCCTCGCGCAGTACATGGCCACCAGCGGCAACCACCCAGTCACCCGGGTCCAGGCCTTCGAGCACCGGCACACTGTCGCTGCCATATGCCCCCAGCCGCACGGTCGCCCGCTCCAGGCGGCTTTCCTTGTTCACCCGCCAGACATAGGCCTGACCGTTTTCCGCAGTCACTGCCGACAGCGGTACCGACAGCGGGATCAGCCCATCCTTGGCGATGAACACCCGGGCGCTCTGGCCCAACTCAGCCGGAACGGCGGCCGTGGTAAAGGCGACGCGCGCCGCGAACGTGCGCGAGCGCGGGTCGGCAGCCGGTGACAGCTCGCGAATGCGCCCCTGGAAACGTGCCTGCGGGTGCGACCACAGCTCCACGCTCACCGGTTGGCCCACAGCGAAGCGAGCGAACTGCTGTTCCGGCAGGCCGATGACCACTTCTCGCTCGCCATCGGCGGCGAGGGTAAACACGGTCTGCCCGGCGGCGACCACCTGGCCCACTTCAACCTGGCGCTTGGCGATCACCCCGGCCTGCGGCGCACGCAATACGGCATATTCGGCCTGGTTGCCAGCCACATCGAACTCGGCTTTGGCCTGCTTCAGACGGGCAAGGCCTGCGCGGTAGAGGTTTTCGGCATTGTCGTACAGGGAATGGCTGACCATCTGCCGCTCCAGCAGCTTCTGGTAGCGGTCGCGCTCGGCGCGCACCAGCGACAGATTGGCCTGCGCAGCGGCCACCCGGGCGCGGTTGGCTTCCAGCTGCAGATGCACGTCCTGCGGGTCCAGTTCGGCCAGCGGCTGGTCGGCCTTGACCCGCTGCCCTTCCTCGACCAAACGGTTGCTGACCTTGCCGCCAATGCGGAAGGCCAGCTCCGGTTCGAAACGCGCACGCACCTCACCGGGGTAACTGTCGGCAGCGGCTTCGGCCGGCTGTGGCTGAACCACCAGTGCCGGGCGCGGTGCTGCGGGTGGGGCGGCTTCCTGGCCACACGCCGCCAGAAGCAGGGCAGCAGCGGCGGGCAGAGCGATGGACAAGGCATGGCGCAACATGATGAATCCTTTCGCGGAGTGCACATTTAATATTTGTACTGACGGGTATATTAAGTCAGTGAAAGGATGGCGGGAAGGGTGCGCGCTGGTTTTTCAAGCGTGCGGTGAGCAGGTAATGCAGCCTGGCTTTCGCCGGATGGCGCCTGACCCGTTAAGATGGTGATCCTTCAACCAGATGCAGACCACAATGTCCAACGACGCACCCATCGGCCCGGGCCGGCCCAAGGACCTGGCCAAGCGCGAGGCGATCCTCGAAGCGGCCAAGACGCTGTTCCTCAGCCTTGGCTACGCCAACACCAGCATGGATGCGGTCGCTGCGGCGGCAGGTGTTTCAAAGCTCACCGTGTACAGCCACTTCACCGACAAGCAGACCCTGTTCTGCTCGGCGGTCATGGCCACCTGCCAGATCCAGTTGCCTGACCTGCTGTTCGAGTATCCCGAGGGGGTACCGGTGGAAGAAGTGCTGCTGACCATTGCCCGCAACTTCCAGGCGCTTATCAGCAGTGACGAAGCGATCAAGCTCAGCCGCCTGATCATGGCCCAGGGCAGCCTGGACCCGAGTTTTGGCGAGTACTTCTACGAGGCCGGGCCCAAGCGCGTGCTGGCCGGGATGGAAGCCCTGCTGCGCGGGGCCCACGAGCGCGGGCTGCTGCGCATCGACAACCCATTGAGGGCGGCGGAGCACTTCTTCTGCCTGGTCAAGGGGGCGCCAGATTACCGCTTGCTGCTGGGTTGTGCGGGGCCGCTGGAGGGGGATGAGGCCGAGGCGCATGTGCGAGAGGTGGTAGCAGTATTCTTGCGGGCTTTCCACCCTGAAAACACCTATCACGTCCCCCTGTAGGAGCGGGTTTACCCGCGAAAGGGCCGGGTCTGCCGGCCAATTTCTACCAGCCGTTCACCGTTGCTGCCGCCACCATATTCGCGGGTAAACCCGCTCCTACACACTGATCGATGTTGGACACAGGCCATTATAGGGGGCCTTGTGTCGCGATAGAGGCGCACAACGGGCCATATTCGCCAATCAGCCGAACCTGTTTAACCAATGCGCCTACCTAGCATTTCTGCCAGTAGCCAAACAGAAAAACTCCCGGTAGGTTCATATCTAACTCATTAACATGAACGCATCACCATGCCAGCGCACACACTGATTTTTTTCTATAAGGATAATAAGCTTTCAACCTGGCATACAGGGAGTACTCACCAGACATTGCTCAGCGCCAATAACCGGAATCTAAGCGAATCGACAAATACCCCTCCACAAGTACGTCTATTGGCCACCGACGCACAAGAATCAACAGTCAGCATTGGCTCGAAAAGCCAGAGGAACATTAACTACAGCCCTTACGGCAATGACAATTGCCCGCCTACCAACCCCTTACTATCTCGATTCACAGGCCAGAGCTGGTTACCCTCTGCCATAGGTTACTTGCTAGGTAATGGTCACCGTCTGTTCAATTCAAGACTGATGCGCTTTCACAGTGCGGACAGCTTTTCCCCGTTCGGAAAAGGTGGTCTCAATGCCTATGCCTATTGCGGTAACGACCCCATCAACAGAGTGGACCCTAGCGGCAGATTTTTCGGAAGGCTGTACAAAAAGCTCAATGGTGGCTATTCATACAAGAAGCTTGCTCCACGTCTGGATGAGCGCAGACCTAACCTATCTAGAAATGAATACAATAAGCTCTCAAAATCCATCAGCAAGCGCCAACTCAGATCTGAAAAAAAACTAGAACTTGGACTTAAATATGACGATCCTCATATAACGGAAAATGCGCTCCAAGAATTAAGCACGCTTGATCGGCAACACGCAACATTGAAAAAGTTGTCAGCTGACCAGAACGGTCGTTTTAACTTTACACTTACTCAAGAGCTACATGGTGAAATTCCAGTCTACTCCGGCCCTAGCCGTAAAACCGCTGAAGATATACTTGGCGGCCCTTCAACCATTGACCCTTCAATCCCGGAAGACTTTGTAGACCAAGAGTTGAAAGAACGCCTGAGGCGCCTGCGTGGAGACTAGGCCTTCAACGCCTTCTTCGGATAAATGTCATAGCGGCTCGACTTACCCTCAAGGCTATGGCTCGGCTTCGGCCCGTCGATGGTCGGCGCCTTGCGCGGGCGCTTCACCACCACCCGGTGGCTGGCCAGCGCCAGGGCGGCTTCGAGCAGGGCCGGGGCATCCAGGTCATCGCCCACCAAAGGCCGGAACACGCGCATTTCCTTTTTCACCAGGGCGCTCTTGTCGCGGTGCGGGAACATCGGGTCGAGGTAGATCACCTGCGGCGCCTCCCCTTCCCAGGCGCGCATGCGCTCGATGGCGTTGCCGGTCAGCAGGCGCATGCGCCCGACAATCGGGCCCACTTCTTCGTCCGCTCGCGCCCGCGCCAGGCCGTCCTCCAGCAGCGCGGCAATGAGCGGCTGGCGCTCGATCAGGGTCATCTGGCAGCCAAGGCTGGCCAGCACGAACGCGTCCTTGCCCAGCCCCGCCGTGGCATCCAGCACCTGCGGCCGGATACCTTGGGCAATGCCCACGGCCTTGGCGATCATCTGCCCGTTGCCACCGCCAAACTGGCGGCGATGCGCAGCCTGGCCTTCGACGAAGTCCACGCGCACCGGCCCGGGCGCCTGCGGGCCCAGTTGCTGAATCTGCAAGCCGTCGGCGCCCACCTGCACAGCGAAGCCGGCGGTATCGTCCTGCAGCGGCAGGCCCAGGCGTTCAGCCCACGCCCTGGCCTGTTGCGCATACTCAGCTGTCATTGCCTCGACCCTGATACCCGTGCCTTGCTCTTCCATCGTTCACACCCGAAAAATCAAACCAAGCCCTTAATGAATCGGCAACCACGGCCGATACAGGCAATATCCCGCTATTCTGCCAGAGCACAGCGCGCACGACTGCCATGTCAGATACTCTTCCCATCGGCTTGACCTATTTGTCGCCTGTCGGCAACTACAGTCAGCACAACACCCAGGCACTTGGGGGCGTCAGCCACCTGTGGCAGGATTTCTTTGCCCGGGCCATGGCCGAGCGGCAGGAAGAGCCCGTAGACGGCGTCAGCCAGTCGTTCGTGCAGTACGATCAGGACAGCGGCGAACCCATCGGCGGGGCCCGTGCCCTGGCCCTGATCGACGCCCAGCGCGCCTGCCCGGTGCAAGACACCGTGGTGGCACCGCCCGAGCCGCTTTTCCTGCCCAAGGCCGAGCTCGAGGCCAAGCTGCTGCCACCCGCGCCCGAGCCGTTCAGCGCCATTGAACTGATCGAGCAGCAGCGTCAGCTCGACATCAACAACAGCTGGCTGCGTCCGGTGGTAATGAGCCAGGGCCAGCCCATTGCCGAGCCTGGCCCGGGCCCCACACCACGGTCATTGTTCCTGCCCATTGCCGAGTTCGAGACCAACCTGCTGGACCCGGCGCCCGAACCGTTCGACGAAGCCACCCTGGCCAAGCAGCAGAATGACCTGGAGTTCGACATCCACTGGGCGCGCCCAGTGGTGCTGAACAACGTGCGCGCGTACGCCTGAAGCTAACGACAGATCTGCCAGCGCCCCATGTCCAGATGGAAGTGGTTGCGGTGCGCAGCGTTGTAGTCCGGCCCCAGTACCGTGCTGAAGCTCTCGCAAGCTGCCCGCTGCACCCGGTGCAGGAATTCCGCCTTCTGTCCACCTGCCTGCCAGTCACGCGCCAGAATAATGCGCCGGCCGTCCTTCAGGCGAAATCCGCTGATGTCCAGCGCATTGGCCGTGGCGTGCTGGCTCAATCGGCCCTGCTTGCGATGGTAGACATTGCGGCAGGCAAAGCTGCCCAGGTGATCGACCTGCGTCACCGATTGCCCAAACACTTCCTGCGCCGCCGGCTGCAAGCCATGGTTCTCGAACAGTGCATAGGCCACCGCCAGCGGGCAACTGGCCAGAAAGCTGCTGCTCAGCCGCGCCTGGCCGCCCTCGATGCGCCAGACGTTCTGCAGCGGGCAGTTGGCCGACGCCGGGCTGTCGGCTTGTGCCCGGTAACGCAGGTGGCTGGTTTCCAGCGCCTGCCGGCACAGCGCCGGGTCATTGCGCAGGCGCGACAGTTTGTAGGGGGTCAGCAGGTTGGGCGGCTGGCTTACGTCCAGCGGTGCCCAGGGGTTCCACATGGCAGGCAGGCGCCAGCCGAAGTGCCAGGCCAGGCCGGCCACCGTCAGCAGGCCGGCCAATATCGCCAGCAATGCCCGCATCAGCGGCGGAACAGGTCGTTCAGTTGGGCAAACGGCATGGCCTGCTCACCGTAACCGAACGTGCCCTCATCGCGAATTTCCAGCGCGGCTCGGTGAAAGGCCCCGAGTGCAGCACGGGCCAGCGAGGAGCCCACACTGATGCGACGCACGCCCAGGTCCTGCAACTGGTTGACGTTGAGCTGCACGCCCGCCATGCCCATCAGCACATTCACAGGGCGCGGTGCGACTGCCTGCACCACGGCACGGACTTCCTCCACGGTACGCAGCCCCGGGGCGTAGAGCACGTCGGCACCGGCTTCGGCGTAGGCTTGCAGGCGCAAGATCGTGTCATCGAGGTCCATGCGCCCGTGCAGCAGGTTTTCTGCCCGGGCGCACAAGGTGAACGGAAATGGCAGGCCACGCGCCGCCTGCACAGCGGCGCGCACGCGCTCCACGGCCAGCCCGAAGTCATAGATGGGCGCATCACTGCGGCCACTGGCATCTTCGATGGAGCCGCCTACCAGGCCGACTTCGGCGGCACGCAGAATGGTCTGGGCACAGTCTTCGGGCAAATCGCCAAAGCCGTTTTCCAGATCGGCGGCCACCGGCAGCGCGGTGGCATCGACGATCTCGCCGGCATTGTCCAGCGTATCGTCCAGGCTCAAGGCGCCTTCGGCGTCTGGCCGGCCCAGGCTGAAGGCCAGGCCTGCACTGGTAGTGGCCAGTGCCTCGAAACCCAGGCTGGCGAGCAACTTGGCGGAGCCGGCATCCCACGGGTTGGGGATGACGAACGCGCCGTCGCGCTCGTGTAAAGCCTTGAAGGCCTCAGCTCGCAGGGTTTGCACATCCATGGTTCAACCTCCGGCAGTCAGGGAAAGGTCAGAGTAGCCCTAATTGTTCGACCTCAGGGGCGCGCGGCAATTCCGGCAAAGGTGCCAGGCCCGGCAGCCGTGCCATCAGCCGCTGATGGAAACACTGGGCCAGCGCCGCAGCCAGGCGATTGTCCGAGGTGTGCAGGAAGATATAGGGATTGCGGCCTTCTTCGATCCAGGCGGCGACTTTTTCTACCCAAGGGCTGAGGAAGGTGTGGTTGGCCTCCAGTTCCGGATGGCCGATGAAGCGAACCTGAGGGTGCTGGCTGAAGGCTGCCGGACGCGGTGGCACCCTGGGCTTCTTCGACTGCGCATGCAGCACGGCAGGGTCGCGCGAGGTGCAACTGAACAGCGCGCGCGGGTCGAGGCAGATGCGCTCCACGCCGCGTTCGTGCAGCAGGCGATTGAGCAGGCGTTCTTCCTCACCCTTGGCAAAAAAGGCCTGGTTGCGCACTTCCACGGCCACGGGCACGGCGATCTGATCGAGGAAGTGACAAAGCTCACCCAGGCGCGCCGGGCCAAACTGGGCCGGCAACTGCAGCCAGTAGGGTGACACGCGCTGGCCCAGCGGGGCCATCAGCCGGGTGAAGTCGAAGGCAGGCTCAAGCTGGTCACGCAGGTCGCCCTCATGGCTGACATCCCGCGGAAACTTGGCAGTGAAGCGAAAGTGCTCGGGCATGACTTGCGCCCAGCGGGCAATGGTACCGGGCGCGGGACGTGCATAGAAAGTGGTGTTGCCTTCGACGGCGTTGAAGACCTGGCTGTAGAAGCCAAGCATTTGATTACTGCTGGCGTCGGCGGGGTACAGGTAGTCGCGCCAGGCGTTTTCGCTCCACGACGGGCAACCGAGAAAGTATGGCAGTAGTGACGGATTCATCCATCAAATGTACAGGTCGAGCCCCAGTACTTCCATGTCCCAGTCGGTAAAACCGGCAGTGCTCAGGTAGCTGGCCAGTGCGGTGGCGGTGCGGCGGTCACGGGCACGAGGGAAAACCATGTCCTGCTGGCGGGCTGGCAGTCCACCGCCAGGGCGGCGGGCGGCGGTTTCCTGCGGGGCGGCTTCTGCCTCCTCGATCACCTCGGCATCGTCGATGGCCTGGTCACGCACCGCTGCTTTGCGCGAGGTGCGCTTGAGCGGGTAGGACTGCGATGAGAAACCGTCGATACGCATGGCATGAGCACTCAGGACCAATGATGGCAATTTAGCAGCATCAGGGTTCCGTCGCTAATGCTTGAGTGATAACTGGACCACAGATCGCGCAAAAGGTTTTAGTGTGTTCGGCGATAACCGACGAACAGCACTCAGTGCTTCTTGGGCGTGGCTACATTATCGCGCAGATAAACCGGCTGCGCCTGCTCGGCGACGATTGCCTCGCCACGCGCCCAGGCGAAGTTGGCCAGGCTGAGGACGTCCAGGGCATTGGGCAAGGCGCCAGGGTTGCTCGCGGCCACCTGAACCGCCAGGCGCTCGGCATAGCCCCATCCGGTACCGGCACCGAACCACTCGCCATTGCTGCCTGCCGGCAGCGCCACCTGCTCGGGCGGCAGCACGGCTTCACGGCCGACCAGGCGCATTTCGCCCGCCGTGGCCTGGTAGCAACCCCAGTACACTTCATCCATGCGTGCATCAATGGCCGCTGCCACCTGCTGCACGCCATGCTCGCGCAATGCACCCTGGGCCAGTGCGGCCAGGTTGGACACCGGCAGCACCGGGCGTTCGAGGGCAAAGGCCAGGCCTTGCACCACACCGATGGCAATACGCACGCCAGTGAACGCGCCCGGGCCACGGCCAAAGGCAATGGCATCCAGCGCATTCAGTGCCACGCCAGCGTCGGCCAGCAGTTGCTTGATCATCGGCAGCAGCTTCTGGGCATGCATGCGCGGGATCACCTCGTAGTGGCTGGTTACCTTGCCGTCATGCAGCAGCGCGACGGAACAGGCTTCGGTGGCGGTATCCAGGGCCAGCAGGGTGGTCATCGAACGGGTATCCAGGTGCGAATGAAAAAGAGCGGCAGTATAGAGCAGCAGCGGCGTTGTGTCCCGAGGGGGCCGCTGTGCGGCCTACAAACGACAACGGCCCGCAAGCGGGCCGTTTCGAGGTGCGTCAGGCGCCGGTTCAGCTCAGGGCTGCCAGGACCTTGGCGGTGATGGCTTCAACCGAGCCGACACCTTCAATGTGGCTGTACTTCGGCTTGCCGCCATTGGCAGCCGACAGCTTCTGGTAGAAATCCACCAGCGGCTTGGTCTGGCTGTGGTAGACCGACAGGCGATGGCGAACGGTTTCTTCTTTGTCGTCGTCACGCTGGATCAGGTCTTCACCGGTCTCGTCGTCCTTGCCTTCCACTTTCGGCGGGTTGTACTGAATGTGGTAGGTACGGCCCGAGGCCAGGTGCACGCGGCGGCCCGCCATGCGGCCGACGATTTCTTCGTCGTCCACGGCAATTTCAACCACGGCATCAATGTCGACACCGGCAGCGACCATGGCTTCGGCTTGCGGGATGGTGCGTGGGAAGCCGTCGAACAGGCAACCGTTGGCGCAATCAGGCTGAGCGATGCGCTCCTTCACCAGGCTGATGATCAACTCGTCGGAGACCAGCTGGCCTGCATCCATGACTTTCTTCAGCTCCAGGCCCAGCGGGGTGCCGGCCTTGACGGCGGCACGCAGCATGTCACCGGTGGAGATCTGTGGAATACCGAACTTTTCGGTGATGAACTTTGCCTGAGTACCTTTACCGGCCCCGGGAGCTCCCAGCAGAATTACGCGCATCTTGTGCTCCTCAAATTTTTTTATGAAATTCAATGGATTCGGCGACCAGGGCCAAGTCCGGAAAATCGGGTATGACCATAAATCGGTCAGAAGGCTGCTCAAGATACACAGCGCCCGGCAGCCAGACAAGCGTCCCAAAGTTGCAGGAATGCGCCACTTGCGGCTGACCGGGCAGGCGGTTGCGCCAGGCGCAACCACCCTCCCCGTCATTGTGCCGGGCCTGTATGGCACTCGCCAGACACGACCCGGGCTTGCCCTTAGCCGGTGTTGCGCAGCCCAGCGGCAATACCCGCCACGGTCACCAGCAAGGCCTGCTCCAACGGGCTGTCCAGAGCGGCTTCGCGGCTGCGCGAGCGAGCCAGCAACTCTGCCTGCAGGCGGTGCAACGGGTCCAGATAGGTATTGCGCAGGCTAATGAATTCCAGTGTCTCGGGGCTGTGCGCCAGTAGCACCGGCTGCCCGGTCAGGCCCAACACCACCTGGCATGACTGCGACAATAGGTCGCGCAGGTGCGCACCTAAAGGGAGCAAGTGCGGTTGCACCAGACGTTCGTCGTAGGCCTCGGCAATTTGCGCATCGGCCTTGGCCAGCACCATTTCCAGCATGTCGATGCGGGTACGGAAGAACGGCCATTGCTCTCGCATCTGCGCCAGCAACTCACCCTGTCCCCGGGCCAAGGCATTCGTCAGCGCGGTTTCCCAGCCCAGCCAGGCCGGCAGCATCAGCCGGGTCTGGGTCCAGCCGAAGATCCACGGGATGGCGCGCAGGCTTTCGATGCCCCCGGCGCGACGCTTGGCCGGGCGGCTGCCCAGCGGCAGGCGCCCCAGCTCCTGTTCTGGCGTCGACTGGCGGAAGTACTCGACGAAATCGGGATTATCCCGCACCACGCCGCGGTAGGCCTGGACACCATCGGCAGCCAACTGGTCCATCACCTCACGCCAGGCCGGCTGCGGGGGCGGCGGTGGCAACAGCGTGGCTTCAAGCACGGCAGCCAGGTACAGGTTGAGGTTTTGCTCGGCGATGCCCGGCAAGCCGAACTTGAAGCGAATCATTTCACCCTGCTCGGTGGTGCGGAAACGCCCCGCCACCGAACCCGGTGGCTGCGACAGGATCGCGGCATGGGCCGGGCCACCGCCTCGCCCGACCGTACCGCCACGGCCGTGGAACAGCAGCAGCTCGACCTGATGCTCGGCACAGATACGCACCAGGTTTTCCTGAGCCCGGTACTGCGCCCAGGCAGCAGCCGTGGTGCCGGCGTCCTTGGCCGAATCGGAGTAACCAATCATCACTTCCTGCGGGCCGCGCAGGCCCGCACGGTAGCCCGGCAGGCCAAGCAGGCGCTGCATGACCGGGCCGGCGTTGTCGAGGTCGGCCAGGGTCTCGAACAGTGGCACCACACGCATGGGGCGGGTCAGGCCAGCTTCCTTGAGCAACAGTTGCACCGCCAGTACATCCGAGGCGGCGCCCGCCATGGAGATGACGTAAGACCCCAGCGAGGCAGCCGGCGCTGCGGCCACCTCCCTGCAGGTCGCCAGCACTTCGGCGGTGTCCGCTTGCGGCTTGAAATGCGCAGGTAGCAGGGGCCGGCGGTTTTTCAGCTCGGCCTGGAGGAACGCGATGCGTTGCTCCTCATCCCAGTCAGCGTAACGCCCCAGGCCCAGGTAGTCGGTAATCTCGGTCAGCGCATCACGGTGACGGGCAGCGTCCTGGCGCACGTCCAGGCGGCCCAGAAACAGGCCGAAGGTAACCGCGCGACGCAAGCAGTCAAGCAGCGGGCCTTCGGCGATCACGCCCATGCCGCATTCGTGCAACGACTGGTAGCACAGCTCCAGTGGCGCGATCAGGTCGCGGTTGTCCACCAGCACGTCGGCACCGGCTGGTTGGTTGCTGGTCAAGGCCGAATGCGCCCATGCGCGTGTCGCACGCAGGCGGTCGCGCAGTTGCTTGAGCACAGCGCGGTAGGGTTCGGCACTGTCGCCGACTTGTTTGTGCAGGGCGTCGCTGGCCTGCTGCATGGACAACTCGGCGGCCAGTGCATCGATGTCGCGCAGGAACAGGTCGGCGGCCATCCAGCGCGCCAGCAGCAGCACTTCGCGGGTGACGGCAGCGGTCACATTGGGGTTGCCATCCCGGTCCCCCCCCATCCACGAGGCAAAGCGGATCGGCGCGGCCTCCAGCGGCAGGCGCAGGCCAGTGGCCTCCAGCAGGGCCTTGTCGACCTTGCGCAGGTGGCTGGGGATGGCGTGCCACAGCGAATGCTCGATCACTGCGAAACCCCACTTGGCTTCGTCTACCGGCGTAGGCCGGGTGCGGCGGATTTCTTCGGTATGCCAGGCCTCGGCGATCAGCCGGCGCAGGCGTTCGCGCACTTGCTGGCGTTCTGCCGGGGTCAGGTCACGATGGTCCTGTGCGGCCAGTTGGCCGGCGATCGCGTCGTACTTCTGGATCAGCGTGCGGCGGGCCACTTCGGTGGGGTGTGCGGTGAGCACCAGCTGGATATCGAGCTTGGCCAGTTGCCGGGCCAGGGCGTCGTTGCTGTGGCCGGCCTGCTTCAGGCGCCCCAGCAGCTCGGGCAGTACCCGCGCTTCGAAAGGTTCGGGTTGGTCAGCGTCGCGGCGGCGGATCAACTGGTACTGCTCGGCCATGTTGGCCAGGTTGAGGAACTGGTTGAAGGCCCTCGCTACAGGCAGCAGGTCTTCTTCGGCCAGGTCCGCCAGGGTTGAACTCAGTTGCTCACCAGGGCCGCGGCGGTCGGCCTTGGCACTGTGGCGGATGTCCTCGATTTTCTGCAGGAACGCATCGCCATGCTGCTGGCGAATGGTTTCGCCAAGCAGTTCACCCAACACATGGACATCTTCACGCAAACGCACATCGATATCGGTCATTGGCGCTCTCTCCGTTGCATCCCTATCAGCCTCAGCGCGCCCTGTGCAAGCGCGGGTTAACCCGTGAACAACCCAAGGCGGTGCCTGGCACCGGCGTTGCCGGTGTTCGCGGGTAAACCCGCTCCTACAGGGGGGGCGGTATCCCCCAAGAGTGCCCACAGCCGGGCGACGATGGCAAGCCGTGATCGGCCAAACCAAACTAAAGTGAAAGCACAGCACTCCCATGCAGTGCAGCCTTTCCAGGCGTCAACAGAGGTCATCATGAAAATCCGTGAACTCGCCCAGCACTGGGAACAGAATGCCGCCGGTACCCTTAGCCGTACCGGCCATGTCCTGCACCTGGACCTGGAGTCAGAAGCGCGCCTGGCCGCGCTGATCGACATGTACCCCAAGCGCACCGCTGAAGAACTGCTCGGCGAACTGGTCGCAGCCGCCCTTGAAGAATTGGAGGCCAGCTTCCCCTATGTGCAGGGGCGCCAGGTCATCGCTACCGACGAAGAAGGCGACCCGCTGTACGAGGACGTCGGTCCTACGCCGCGCTTTCTCTCCCTGTCCCGCCAGCACCTGCACAACTTGAGCAACGCTACAGTCGACAGCGAAAAATAATCCTGCGCTCCTGCGTTCCGGGCCTGATGAAGGCCCGGAATACAGCTCCAGCCTGAGAAAGTTCCAGGCAAATCGCACTGACCGATCAGTCAGAAATAGTTATCCGATTCCGGCGCTTTTTTCTGAACTATTCGAAAAACGTCCGAGTCGGAGCCAATAGCCATCACGCTAAAACCCTGCACACTGCCCTCGTGCACCGTTGAGCTGAAGCGCGCGGTTTTGTCAGGGATTGAGCGATGGACTGCTACGGACATCGTCGTTATCAGGAGTGATCCAATGGAGCTGACCACCATGAAGACCCGCACTAGCAAACTGTCATCCACTCATGTGCGCGGGTTCAAGCTGGCCGCGCTGGCACTGGGCAGTAGCCTGGTCCTGGCCGGCTGTGCGGGCAATCCGCCCACCGAGCAGTATGCCGTCACCCAGTCCGCCGTGAACTCCGCCGTCAGCGCCGGCGGTACCGAGTTCGCCGCCGTGGAAATGAAGGCGGCTCAGGACAAGTTCAAGCAAGCCGAAATCGCCATGCACGACAAGAAGTACGACGAGGCCAAGCGCCTGGCCCAACAGGCCGAGTGGGATGCCCGCCTCGCCGAACGCAAGGCCCAGGCAGCCAAAGCCCAGAAGGCCGTGCAGGATGCCCGCCAGGGCGTTCAGGACGTACGTGAGGAAGGCCTGCGCAGCGTTCAGTGAGCCCTGCCCCGCCAACCTTAGCCTTCGCACACGATCAAAGGATGAACACTATGCGCAAACACGTCATGATTCCCGCCCTGCTGGCCCTGAGCGTCGGTCTTGCTGCCTGCTCGCACGATCCGAATGCCAATCTGGAAGCGGCCCGCACCAACTTCTCTTCGCTGCAGAGCAACCCGCAAGCGAGCAAGGTCGCGGCACTGGAGACCAAGGACGCCCAGGACTGGCTGAACAAGGCCGACAAGGCCTACATGGACCGTGAAGACGAGAAGAAGGTCGACCAACTGGCCTACCTGACCAACCAGCGCGTCGAAGTGGCCAAGCAGACCATTGCCCTGCGTACCGCCGAAGCTGAACTGAAAAACGCCTCGGCCCAGCGCGCCCAGGCCAAGCTGGATGCCCGCGACGCGCAGATCGCCAAGCTGCAGGACAGCCTCAACGCCAAGCAGACCGACCGCGGAACGCTGGTGACCTTCGGCGATGTACTGTTCGACTTCAACAAGGCCGAACTCAAGAGCAGCGCTTACCCGAATATCACCAAGCTGGCACGGTTCCTCCAGGAAAACCCGGAACGCAAGGTGATCGTCGAGGGCTACACCGACAGCGTCGGCTCGGCCAACTACAACCAGACACTGTCCGAGCGCCGCGCCAACAGCGTGCGCATGGCACTGGTACGTGCCGGGGTAGATCCGGCGCGTATCGTTTCCCAGGGCTATGGCAAGGCGTACCCGGTAGCGGACAACTCGAGCAACTCGGGGCGTGCGCAGAACCGTCGGGTGGAGGTGACCATCTCCAACGACAACCAGCCGGTGGCACCGCGCTCGGTGAGCCAGGCTCAGCAGTAAGGCTGGTTAGCTGAAATGACAAGCCCCGCGATTGATGCGGGGCTTTCTTTTGCCTGTTCTGGCCTCTTCGCGGGCAAGCCCGCTCCCACAGGTACGGCGCCAGTCTCGAGTTTTGCGCGACCCTGTGGGAGCGGGCGTGCCCGCGAAGAGGCGAGTTCAGGCAGCAGGGATAATGGCTCACTGCACCTGCTGTGGTGTTTCTTCGCCCATGCAGCGCACCGCACGCTTACGGTTGTCCACCAGCACGCCGGTCAGGCCTTTTTGCTGGGTGTCGAACAGCACCAGCACGCCATCGACGCACTGGGCCACTTGCGGCGCCGGGTCCAGCGATACCTTGTAGTCCTCGCCGGGGATGGTCTTGAGCATGGTGAAATCCTGCAGCAGCAGGGCATCTTCGGGCTTGGCGAAATGCAGGTAACCGTAGTACCACAAGGCCCCCACCGTCACGATGATGCTGCCGACGCCGGTCAGGATCAGCGGGATGGCGTTGCGTTCTTCACTCATTGCTTGTTCTTCTCGTCAGGGTAATTGGGCACTTCGGCTAGCCGCCGCAGGCCGTTGAAATGGCTGGGGTCATCGAGGAACCGCAGCATCACCTGGCGCCAGGTAGGGTCGGCGAAGGTCTGTACGTGCCCACCTCGGGTCAGTTGCAGCACCCGAGGGGGTGGCGCGTGCTGATACAGGCGGATGCCATTGTCCATCGGGACCAGGTTGTCGTCGATGCTGTGGAAAAACAGCTTGGGCGGGCTGCTCAGTCGCTCGATCGAGTGGATCGCGCTGTCGCCGTCCGGCACCAGCCACGACAGCGGAACCTGCAGTGGCCAGGTCATCCAGGAGGTGCTCAGAGCAAAGCGCCCCACCGCGCGGTAACTGGCCGGCACGCCATCGAACACCAGGGCGCTGAAGCGCTGGCGCTGCTCCGGGTGCGCCGCCAGGTAATGAATGGCCATGGCACCGCCCAGGCTCTGCCCCAGCAGTACCAGCGGCTTGCCCCTGACCTCGGGGGCCTGCTCCAGCCAGGCCATGGCTGCGGCAATGTCCTCGTACACTTGCGGCAGGCTTGGCTGGCCCTGAGACAAGCCATAGCCGCGGTAATCGATCATCAACACCTGGTAGCCCTGCTCCGGCAGCCAGTAGCTACCCCCCAGGTGCCCAGGCAGGTTACCGCCGTTGCCGTGCAGGTGCAGCACCGTGCCCTTGACCTCCACCCCGGCCTTGGCCGGCAGCCACCAACCGTGAAGGCGGATGCCATCAGCAGTGGTCAGCGTGACGTCGCGGTATTCCAGCTTGGCCCGCTCAGGGGTGAAGGCCTGACCACGCTCGGGGTAGAACAGCAGGCTGCTGCAGCCCCCAAGGCTCAGCAGGACCAGGCCCAGGACCAGCAGACGGCAGTGCTCAGAGAATGTTCGCGTAGTCGGCTTCAATACGGTCCAGGCTCAGGTGGTTGAGGAAGTTGGAGAAACACATCCAGGCCGACAGCGCATTAAGGTCACGGAACTGTTCGGGCAGGTACTTGGGCGGCTCGACCAGCCCTTCCTCGACAAGTTGGCGTAGGGTGCGCATGTCTTCCAGGGTGGTTTTGCCACAGAACAGCAACGGGATCTGTTCCAGTTTGCCCTTCTTCACGGCCAACTGAATGTAGTTGTAAACCATGATGAAGCCCTTGAGGTAGGACAAGTCCTTGGTGAATGGCAAGCCGTTGGGCACCGACCCGCGGAACACCCGGCTGGCGTTGCTGTAGCTCTGCGCCATCTCGAAGCCCTGCTCGCGGAAGAAACCGTAGACCTGCATGAAGTCTGCGCCCTCCTCGACCATATGGATGGCTCGGGTTCGGTTGGTGAGCTTGCGCAGGCGGCTGGGGTAGGAGGCAAAGGCGATCACCTCCATGAGGATGGCCAGGCCCTCCTGGGTTACCGTCGACGAGGGCGGGCCCTTGGCCAGGAAGGTGCAGATCGGCTGGTTCAGGCCATTGAGCGTGGTCCCGACGTGCACCAACCCTTCGTGCACCTCCAGGGCGCGCACATCGCGGGTGTTGAACATGGCATCGGCACGCACCTTGATGTAGTCGGCACCAGCCGCGGCGTCGGCGACGATACCGTCGGACTCGAACACGCGAATGGTCCCTTCGGCCTCGCCGAACACTTTGTTCAGCCGGTGCTGGAGGATCTCCACGGCCTCCTTGGCAGTGAGGTTCTTTGGCTCATCCTTGAGGTCACCACGGCCATCGATGTTGTTCAGGTAGTCCGACAGCATCAGGCCAAGGTCGGCCAGGGTCGGGTCACCGGCGTGGAAGGCATCCGAGGCGGCGCCGTACAGCTCCTGGGAGATCAGGCCGAAGTCCTCGGTACCGCGCGCTTCGAGCATGCGCACCACCATGCGGTACTCGCGGCACATGCGCTTCATGATCTGCCCGACCGGGTTGAACTGGCCCAACTGGCGAATGATGTCGCGCTCGATGCCCTGGAACTCGGCCTTGACCGCGCTGGAGTCGAACGACAGCGGGCGCGATTGGTAGTAGGCACGATCTACCGCCGGCGGCTCCTTGCCCTTGGCCTTGAGAAAGCCCTGGCGGATGTTGTCGTCCCACTTCACCGCGTCCAGGACCCGAATAGGCGTCTGTGCCGCAACGATGCGGTCGGACAGGGCGCGGATGGTTTGCTGGTATTCGTCCACCGGGGACTCCTTTCTAGTACACGAAACCTGTACCGGCGTCTTCGCGGGCAAGCCCGCTCCCACAGGGACACCACAGGATCAGATACCTGTGAAATACCTGTGGGAGCGGGCTTGCCCGCGAAGACGCCAACACGGTCATTTGCCCGAGCGCTGGAACCGCGCCACTTCGACGAACAGGTCGGAGTTGGCCGGGTCGTCCAGGTAGGCCAGCACCCGCGCCGCCGGGCTGTCGATCAGCACGCCGTCGCCGTTGTCCTCCGGCACTTCGGTACTACGACCGCTCAGTTCCTTCTTGTCCACCGCCTGCTGCACCTGCTCGACATCCAGGTTGTAGACCACCAGTTCCTTGCCATCGACGATATCGAAGCCGCCAATCAGGAAATTGCCGCCCAGGCGCTTGGGCACGCCGGCCGACAAGTACCAGCGGTTGCCGTGACGCGACACGGTGAACACGTATTCTTCAGGGGCCTTGCCCTTGGCCGTGGCCACCGCCTTGTAGGCATCGCCGCCGCTACGGCTGATCACCAGTTTCAGCGGCTCTCCCCAGGCGTCCTTGCTGCTCCACTTGCCGAGCAGGGCCTTGGGCGCTGCCTGGTTGCTGGGCAAGGGCTCATGGAAGGTCACCAGACAACCGCCCAGCAGCAGGAATGACAAAGTCAACAACACCACACGCCAGGCTTTCATCAGGTTCTCCTTGAAAAGGTCGTTCTCGCCTCAGGCCGATGCCAGCACCAGCTGCAGGTATCGGGTAAGCATAGCGAGCATCTGCCCATCGGCTTGCGCATTCGCATCCTTGAGCAGGCCTTGATATTCCAACTGCTCGATAATCGCCGTCAACATCTGTGCGTCCTGCTCCGGCTGCCGCGAGCCTACTACCTGCAGCAATTGCCGGGTGCCGTGCAGCAGGATCTGTTCATGGGCGCACACCAGCTCTGCCAGCCGTGGGCACAACAACGCCTCCTGGCGGAAGGCCTGCTCGGCCATCAGGAAGTCACGGCGGTTCAGCAGTTGCCGCTGAACGTAGTCGGCGGTCATGCGCGCCACGTCGTCAGCCAGCCGCGCACGTGACTGCGGGCTGCCATCGCCCTGTGCCAGCAACTGGCGCAACACCACCTCGGTATTGGCCCACAGCTTGGCCATGTAGGCCGCACTGCGCTCGACATACTGGGCAAAGGTATCGGTGAGCAGGTCCTCGATATCCTTGAAGTAGTAGGTGGTGGCCGACAATGGCACGCCAGCCTCGGCGGCCACTGCCCGGTGGCGCACACCGCGCACGCCATCGCGCACGACAATGCGCATGGCGGCATCGAGAATCAACTGGCGACGCTGTTCGCTGCCTTGGCGGGCAGTCTTGCGGCCTTGGTATTGCACGCTTTCGGCGACGGCGGTGGCGATGCCGGCGGCGCCTTGGTCAGGCATGGCGGGTGTCACGGGGGATACCTCATGGGCAGTGTTTCGTCAGTACGGCCTCTTCGCGGGTAAAACCGCTCCTGCAAGGGCCTGCTGAGGCCTTTGTAGGAGCGGGTTCACCCGCGAAGGGGCCAGCCCTGACAACATAAAGCTTCAGGCAAGAAAAAGCCGCCTCGAAAGGCGGCTCGTTCAGCTCACTCAGGCCTGCGGACGCATGTGCGGGAACAGGATGACGTCGCGGATCGACGGCGAGTTGGTCAGCAGCATCACCAGGCGGTCGATGCCGATGCCTTCACCGGCGGTGGGCGGCATGCCGTACTCCAGCGCACGAACGAAGTCGGCGTCATAGTGCATGGCTTCATCGTCACCTGCGTCCTTCTCGGCCACCTGGGCCAGGAAGCGCTCGGCCTGATCTTCGGCATCGTTGAGCTCGGAGTAGGCGTTGGCGATTTCGCGGCCACCGATGAACAGCTCGAAACGGTCGGTAACGGCCGGGTTGTCGTCGTTGCGACGGGCCAGCGGCGACACTTCGAACGGGTACTCGGTAATGAAGTGCGGCTGCTCCAGCTTGTGCTCGACCAGCTCTTCGAAAATCATCACCTGCAGCTTGCCCAGGCCTTCATGGCCCAGCACCTTGGCGCCGGCCTTCCTGGCAATCTCGCGGGCGCGGTCGACGTCCTGCAGGTCGGCAGCGGTCAGCTCCGGGTTGTACTTGAGGATCGAGTCGAACACCGACAGGCGCACGAACGGCTCGCCGAAGTGGAATACCTTGTCGCCGTACGGCACGTCCGTAGAACCCAATACCAGTTGCGCCAGCTCGCGGAACAGTTCCTCGGTGAGGTCCATGTTGTCACGGTAGTCGGCATAGGCCTGGTAGAACTCGAGCATGGTGAATTCAGGGTTGTGACGAGTCGAAACGCCTTCGTTACGGAAGTTGCGGTTGATCTCGAACACTTTCTCAAAACCACCAACCACCAGACGCTTGAGGTACAGCTCCGGCGCGATACGCAGGAACATGGCCATGTCCAGGGCATTGTGGTGGGTTTCGAACGGCTTGGCAGCGGCGCCGCCCGGAATGGTCTGCAGCATCGGCGTCTCGACTTCGAGGAAGTCACGCTCGATGAGGAACTTGCGGATGTGCGAGATCACTTGCGAACGCACACGGAAGGTGTGGCGGGTTTCTTCGTTGACCATCAGGTCGACGTAGCGCTGGCGGTAGCGCTGCTCGGTGTCGGTCAGGCCGTGGTGCTTGTCGGGCAGCGGGCGCAGCGACTTGGTCAGCAGGCGTACGTTGGTCATCTCGACGTACAGGTCGCCCTTGCCGGAACGGGCCAGGGTGCCTTCGGCGCTGATGATGTCGCCCAGGTCCCAGGTCTTGACCGCGGCCAGGGTTTCTTCCGGCAGGGTCTTGCGGTTGACGTAGACCTGAATACGGCCAGTCATGTCCTGGATAACCATGAACGAACCACGGTTGAGCATGATGCGGCCGGCGACCTTGACCGGGATCGCGGCTGCTTCCAGCTCTTCCTTGGTCTTGTCCGCATACTGCTTCTGCAGGTCGTTGCAGTAGCTGTCGCGACGGAAGTCGTTGGGGAAGGCATTGCCCTTGGCACGCTCGGCGGCAAGTTTTTCCTTGCGCAGGGCGATCAGGGCGTTTTCTTCCTGTTGCAGGTCTTGCGATTCGGTCTTGAGGTCGCTCATGTCGTCATTCTTTCCATCAGGTATTCGTTGCCCGTTCCGGGCAGGGCACGCGCTACCGGCGGCTGGCCAGGTAGCGCGGCATGGGGGTGCGAATTACAGGCCCTGCTTGAGGCTCGCTTCCAGATACTGGTCGAGGTCGCCGTCCAGGACTTTCTGGCAATCGCTACGCTCGACACCGGTACGCAAGTCCTTGATGCGCGAGTCATCCAGTACGTAGGAGCGAATCTGGTGGCCCCAGCCGATGTCCGACTTGCTGTCTTCCAGCGCCTGCGAGGCGGCATTGCGCTTCTGCATTTCCAGCTCGTACAACTTGGCCCGCAACATTTTCATGGCGGTGTCCTTGTTGGCGTGCTGGGAACGTTCGTTCTGGCAAGCCACCACGGTGTTGGTCGGCACGTGGGTGATACGGACCGCCGAGTCGGTGGTGTTCACGTGCTGACCACCGGCACCGGAGGAGCGGTAGGTGTCGATGCGCAGGTCGGACGGGTTGATCTCGATTTCGACCTTGTCGTCGATCTCGGGCGATACGAACACCGCCGAGAACGACGTGTGGCGACGGGCGCCGGAGTCGAACGGGCTCTTGCGCACCAAGCGGTGCACACCGATTTCGGTGCGCAGCCAGCCGAAGGCGTACTCGCCCTTGATGTGCACGGTTGCACCCTTGATACCGGCCACTTCACCTTCGGAAAGCTCGATGATGGTGGCGTCGAAACCACGCTTGTCGGCCCAGCGCAGGTACATGCGCAGCAGGATGTTGGCCCAGTCCTGCGCTTCGGTACCACCGGAACCGGCCTGGATGTCCAGGTAGGCGTTGTTCATGTCCATCTCGCCGCTGAACATGCGACGGAACTCAAGCTGGGCCAGGTTTTCTTCCAGGCTTTCCAGCTCGGTCACGACGTCGCCGACGGCGCCTTCGTCATTTTCTTCGACGGCCATGTCGAGCAGGTCCTGGCAGTCACCCAGGCCGTTGGACAGTTTGTCCAGGGTCTCGACGACCTGGGCCAGCATGGCACGCTCGCGGCCCAGTGCCTGGGCGTACTCAGGCTTGTTCCAGACGTTGGGGTCTTCCAGCTCGCGGTTGACTTCGATCAGGCGGTCATGCTTGTGATCGTAGTCAAAGATACCCCCGAATTGACTGGGAACGCTCGGTGAGGTCCTTGATGGTGTTCAGGATCGGTTGGATTTCCATGGGCGGGCTACTCGTGCGAATTCGGTGAAAAGCCCGCGAGTATAACCGAGTCCGCAGCATGGCGGCAGACCCGCCGGGCGGTCGTATGTATTTAGGGCAACCTGCGCGGTCTCATGTGAGAGCGGCCGCGCCCTCTCCAAGTGCTTAGGCGATGCCGACTTGGTTACGCCCACCGTTCTTGGCCAGGTAAAGACCTTTGTCGGCCGCCGAAATCAGCTGCCGACAGTGGCTGCCGATAGCAGGCGTCTGGGTGGCCAGGCCGATGCTTACGGTCAAAAATGCATCAGCCGTTGGCGCAGTATGCGGGATACCCAGGCCCAGCACGGTCTGGCGCAGCTTCTCGGCCACCAGCCGCGCCCCGCCTGGCGAGGTGTTGGGCAGCACCAGGGCGAACTCTTCACCGCCATAGCGCGCCGGAAGGTCGGTCGGCCGCGAACACGAGCCGCGAATGGCTTCGGCCACCTGGCGCAAGGCCTCGTCGCCGGCCAGGTGGCCAAAGCTGTCGTTGTAGACTTTGAAGAAGTCCACGTCGATCATCAGCAAAGACAACTGCTGCTGTTCACGCATCGCCCGCCGCCACTCCAGCTCCAGGTATTCATCGAAGTGGCGGCGGTTGGACAGCCCAGTCAGGCCATCGGAGTTCATCAGCCGCTGCAGCATCAGGTTGGAATCCAGCAACTGCTGCTGGCTGACGCGCAAGGCACGGTAGGCCTCGTCGCGCTGCAACAGTGTCAGGTAGGAGCGCGAGTGGTAGCGAATGCGCGCCACAAGCTCGATGGTGTCAGGCAGCTTGACCAGGTAATCGTTGGCCCCGGCAGCAAATGCCGCACTCTTGACCAACGGGTCTTCCTTGGTCGACAGGACGATGATCGGGATGTCCTGGGTCACCGGGTTGTTGCGGTACTCGCGCACCAGGGTCAAGCCGTCCAGGCCTGGCATGATCAGGTCTTGAAGAATGACCGTGGGCTTGATGCGCATGGCCTGGGCCACCGCCTGGTGCGGGTCGGCACAGAAGTGGAAGTCGATGTTGTCTTCATCGGCCAAGCCACGCCGCACCGCTTCGCCGATCATTGCCTGATCGTCAACCAACAGCACCATCGCCGAGTTCTCGTTGGTGGTCGCGAAACCTTCGATCGGTAAATCATTCATCATTGTTCACCCGATCACTACCGGCCTGGCGGCGTGATTCAATACATTTCGTCATTTTGCGAAAAATTCAGTCAGGCGCCCGGCAATGCGTTCCAGCGGGCGGATTTCCACGGCGGCATCAATAGCCGCAGCAGCCTTGGGCATGCCATACACCGCGCTGCTGGCTTGGTCCTGGGCAATGGTCAGAAAGCCCTGCTGACGCATCAGCTTCAGGCCCTGGGCACCGTCGCGGCCCATGCCGGTGAGCAACACGCCCACGGCTTCACCATTCCAGTAACGTGCCACGCTCTCGAAGAACACATCGATCGAGGGCCGGTAGATTTCATTCACAGGTTCGGCAGTGTAGGCCAGTTGGCCGCTCTGTAGCAGGCGAATGTGGTGGTTGGTACCGGCCAGGAGTACCTGCCCTGGCCGCGGCGGTTCGCCTTCACGGGCCAGTCGCACCGGCAGGCCTGCTGCGCTGCTGAGCCATTCGGCCATGCCTGCGGCAAACACCTGGTCCACATGCTGGACCAGCACGATGGCCGCCGGAAACGCGACCGGCAAGCCCTTGAGCAACACTTCCAGTGCTGCTGGCCCCCCCGCCGAAGACCCGATTGCCACCAACCCGCGGCGCTGGGAAGCCTCGCGCAGTGGTGCCGCCACCGACCTTGCGGCAGGTGTACGCTGCTGGCCGACCAGCCAGCCGATATTGAGGATCTTGCGCAGCAATGGCGCCGCCGCTTCGCGGGCATCGCCAGCCCCCAGCGCAGGGGTGTCGACCACATCGAGGGCGCCATGGCCCATGGCCTCGAATACCCGGTGTACGTTCTGCTTACGGTCGACCGTGACGATGACAATGGCGCACGGGGTTTCGGCCATGATCCGTCGGGTCGCCTCGACACCGTCCATCACCGGCATGATCAGGTCCATGAGTATCAGGTCCGGCAACAACTCGGTGCAACGCTGCACCGCCTCGGCACCGTTGCTGGCTACCCACACGACCTGGTGCGCGGGCTCCAGGGCGACCGCACGGCGCAACGCTTCGACGGCCAGGGGCATGTCATTGACGATGGCGATCTTCATCCCTGAGCACCTCCGATCAGCTCCACCACAGCATCCAGCAACGCATCGTCGTGGAAACTGGCCTTTGCCAAATAGTAGTCGGCGCCGGCATCCAGGCCTCGCCGTCGGTCTTCCTCACGGTCTTTATAGGACACCACCATCACCGGCAACGACTGCAGGCGCTGGTCGCGGCGCACCAAGGTAACCAGCTCGATACCGTCCATGCGCGGCATGTCGATGTCGGTGATCAGCAGGTCGAAGTCCTCGCTGCGCAGGGCGTTCCAGCCATCCATGCCATCCACCGCCACCGCCACGTCGTAGCCACGATTGCCCAGCAGCTTGCGCTGCAGTTCACGCACGGTCAGCGAGTCGTCGACCACCAGGATGCGTTTGCGGACTACGCCACGGGCTCCGCTGCTGCCGCGTTCGATACGCTCCAGGCTGCCAGTGCTGAGCAGTTTTTCCACTGAGCGTAGCAAGTCTTCGACATCGACAATCAGGACCACCGAGCCATCATCGAGCAAGGCGCCGGAGGAAATGTCCTGCACCTTCCCCAGGCGTGGGTCGAGTGGCATCACGACCAGCACCCGCTCCCCCACCAGCCGCTCCACGGCCACGCCATACAGCTGCTCACGCTCACGAATCACCACTACCCGCAAGCTGGCTTCGTCACTTTGCCCGGCCGGGCGATTGAGCAACTGGCTGGCCGCCACCAGGCCAATATGCCGGCCTTCGTGCCAGAAGTGCTGGCGCCCCTCGATCTGCACGATCTGTTCGGCGGTCACTTCCAGCGTGCGTTCGATATGCGCCAGCGGGAAGGCGTAAGCCTCACCGCCCACCTCGACCACCAGGCTGCGAACGACCGACAGGGTCAGCGGCACCTGCAGATGGAAGCGACAGCCCTGCCCTGCCGCCTGAGTCAACTCGATCGAGCCGCGCAGCTCGCGGATCAAGTGCTGCACCGCATCCAGCCCCACACCGCGCCCGGACACTTCGGTAACCTTGTCACGCAGGCTGAAACCGGGCAGGAACAGGAACGTCAGCAGCTCCGCCTCACTCATCCGCGCCACCGTATCAGCAGGCGACAGGGCGCGCTCGACGATGCTGCTGCGCAGGCGCTCCAGGTCGATACCGGCGCCATCGTCGATCAGTTCCAGGCTGAGCATGCCCGCCTGGTGCGAAGCCCGCAGTCGGATCACCCCCTCGTCCGGCTTGCCCGCCAGCAAGCGCCGCTCGGGCAATTCGATACCGTGGTCGACGGCATTGCGCAACAAGTGGGTCAGCGGGGCTTCGAGCTTTTCCAGCACATCGCGGTCGACCTGGGTCTTTTCCCCTTCCACCACCAGCCGCACCGGTTTGCCCAGCGAACGGCCCAGGTCGCGGACCATGCGGCTTTGCCCGGTCAGCACGTCGGCAAACGGCCGCATCCGGCAGGCCAGGGCAGTGTCATACAACAACTGTGCACGCTGACTGGCCTGCCAGCCGAACTCATCCAGATCGGCCGCCTGCTGCTGCAGAATCTGCTGGGTCTCTGCCAGCAGGCGCTGGGTCTGTGCCAAGGCTTCGAGCACCTCGCCGCCCTGACCACTGTCTTCCAGTTGCATGCGCAAGCCGTCAAGTGCCTGCATGCCTTGGCCGTGCATGCGTTTGAGGCGCTGCAGGGTAGCCAGGTACGGTTTGAGCCGCTGGGTTTCCACCAGCGACTTGCTGGACAGGTCAAGCAGGCTATTGAGGCGGTCGGCGGTGACACGCAGAACCCGCTCGGCACCTTCGCCAGCGCGCTTGCCAGCCTTGCGCCGCAGGGCTGGTTCGGGCTCTGGTTCCGGCGCCTGGGCTGGCAATGGCAAGGGTGCAGGCGGCAGGGTTGCCGGCGGCGGCTCCGGCAGCACGGGTGCAGCCAGCGGCACTGCAGGCATGGCGGAAGCGCCCACGTCGAGCAGGCTGGCCATTTGCGCAAGAAACACCGGCAAGGTCGCCTGCGCCCCGGCATCGCCGGGTGTGGCAATACGCATCAGCAGGTCGGTACCTTGCAACAACGCGTCAATATGCTCGGCGGTCAGCCGCAGTCGGCCTTCCTGGGCCGCTACCAGGCAATCCTCCATGACGTGGGCGACACTGACGCCAGCATCCACCCCGACAATGCGCGCTGCCCCCTTGAGCGAGTGCGCTGCGCGCATGCACGCCTCGAGCTGGTCGGCTTGGGTGGGGTTGCGTTCCAGTGCCATCAGGCCAGCGCTGAGCACTTGGGTCTGCGCCTCGGCCTCCAGGCTGAACAGTTCGAGCAACGATGCGTCGCGCATTTGCTCTGGGGTCATGACAGGCTCCGCTGCAGGGCAGACAGTAAGTGTTGATCGTCCAGAACCCGCACGCTGCGGCCGCGCCACTGCAGGACTGCGGCGGTAAAGCGTGTGGCGTCCCGGCCACTGCCCAGCAACTGCGGGTCGAGCCGGTGAATACCGTCGATTTCCTCGACAGCCATCACCACCGGCCCACCTTCGGCGGCCAGAATCAGCATACGTGGCATCGCCCGTACGCTGCGTTGCTCGGGGGCGCCGCCCTGCACCCCCAGCAAGTCAGCCAGTGACAGGCACGGCACCAACGCGCCGCGCACATTGGCAACCCCATGCAGCAGCCGCGAGCGCTGGTGCGGCAAAGAATGCACCGCCTGCAAGGGGGCAATCTCGACCAGGCAAGCGGTAGCCAGCGCCAGCCATTCTTCGCCCAGACGGAACAGCAGCATGGAATGGCCGGTGTTTTCCTCGTCCAGCTGCACCGCTGCAGCCTGGTGGTCCTGCGTCAGCGCATAACGGTCGAGCAAACGCGTGGCCGCAGCGGCATACACCTCGCAATTGCGGCAATGAACATGCCGCTCCAGCAGTGGGCACTGCTTGTCGCCGCGCACACCAATGCGGTTCCAACAGTCGTCGATGTGCGCGTCATCCTCGGCGAGCAACTGCATCGCGGATTCACTGTTCATCGTTCAGACTCCCGGCCAGCCCGCGCCGCGCGCGCCTGAAGGCGCCGAGCGCCGGCCATGTCACCCTGGGCCGCCAGCAAGGCGGCCAGGTGCACCAGCGCCTCGGGGTGCTGTGGATCCAGGTACAGGGCCTTGCGATAGTGGTTCAGCGCCTGCTGCGCATCGCCTTCGGTATCACTGAGCAAACCCAGCCAGTAGTACACCTGTGCCGACGGCGGGTACTGGCTCAGGTAGCGCTGGCATGCGCTACGGGCCTGCTCGCTGGCGCCGGCATTGGCCAGCCGGGCAATGTCGGCCAGCAACTCGCTGGCCCCCTCGTGCCTGTGCTCGCGGACTGGCGCTGGCCTGGCCGCCACCGGCAGCACACGCAGAGGACGAGACAACGGCACACTGGGCTGCGAAAAACCCGGTGCCGGCAAGCTGGTGAACGTACGCTTGGCGGGTTGGGCAGGTGCCGCCGCCAAGGGGGGGCTGTCGCCTTCGTGACGCACATAGGCAAACGACTGGGCGATCCCCAATGGACGCATGCCCATGCGCGCCAACAAACTGCCTTCAGCCGGGCCGATGAACAGCACACCCTGCGGATGCAGCAAGCGCTTGAGCACTTCGAACACACGCTGTTGGGTCGGGACGTCGAAATAGATCAACAGATTGCGACAGAACACGAAGTCATACAGGCCATCGCGGCTGGCCAGCGCCGGGTCAAGCACATTGCCCACCCGCAGGCTGACTTGCTGGCGTACCCGTTCATGCAGGCGGTGGCCTTCGCCCTGAGCATCGAAGTAGCGCTCGCGAAAGCCCAGTTCGCTACCCCGGAACGCATTGCGCCCATATACCGCCTGCCCGGCCTTGGCTACCGAGCTGGGGCTGATGTCCATTCCATCGACAAGGAATGCCCCTGGCCCCATCCCGGCGTCAAACAAGGCCATGGCCAGCGAATAGGGCTCCTCGCCGGTAGAACATGGCAGGCTGAGCAATCGCAGCGGGCGCGCGCCAGCCAGTTGAGCAAGCCGTTTATGGGCCAGGCTGGCCAGCGCAGTGAAGGATTCGGGGTAACGGAAAAACCAGGTTTCCGGGACGATCACCGCTTCGATCAGCGCCTGTTGCTCATCTGCCGACTGCTGCAGGCGCAGCCAGTATTCGTCCAGGTCCATCGCGCCCGCGGCCATGCAACGTTGGCGCAGCGCGCGTTCGACCATGGGCGCCCCCACCGACTCCACATCCAGGCCAATACGCTCGCGCAAGAAGCGGAAGAAACGCTGTTCGTTCATGTGGGCATCCCTGTCGGGTATTGCGTGTACAGCAATGCGTGCACGGTGTCGGGCAGCAGGTCATTGACTTCGATGCGCTGCAGCAGGCCCTGGGCATCCTCGCGCACCGGGCCCAGATAAGGCGCTTCGCCTGTGTCCACCCCGTAGGGCTGGAACTCGTCGGGTTGGCAACGCAGGGTTTCGGTGGCCTGCTCAAGGATCAGGCCAAGCTGCAGACCGCCTCGATAGTGGACCAGCACCAGGCGGGTGCTGGTGCGTTGCACCGCTGCCTGGCCGAAGCTCAGTGCGGCAAGGTCGATCACCGGTACCAGTTGGCCACGATGGGCGAGGATACCCGCGACCCAGGCAGGTGCCTGAGCGATGGGCTTGAGCGGCTGACGCGGCAGCACTTCGATCACCTCGTGCACGCTCAGGGCAAAGCGCTGCTCTCTGATGCGAAACTGCAGGTACAGCGTCCCCTTGGTGTTCTCCGCCGCGTTGCGCAGTAGCAAGTCGTTCATCGCGGTCAGACTTTGAAGCGCGACACGCCGCCACGCAGGCCCGCAGCCACCTGGCTCAGCTCATCGATGGCATAGCTGGCCTGGCGCAGCGACTCGACAGTCTGGGTGCTGGCATCGCTGAGCTGGGCCAGCGCCTGGTTGATCTGCTCGGCACCAGTGGCCTGGGCCTGCATGCCTTCGTTGACCATCAACACACGCGGCGCCAAGGCCTGTACCTGGTGAATGATCTGGCTGAGTTGCTCGCCCACCTGCTGCACCTCGAACATGCCGCGGCGCACCTCTTCGGAGAACTTGTCCATCCCCATGACACCGGCCGACACTGCCGACTGGATCTCGCGCACCATCTGCTCGATGTCGTAGGTGGCCACGGCGGTCTGGTCGGCCAGGCGGCGCACTTCGGTAGCAACCACGGCAAAGCCGCGGCCATATTCGCCGGCCTTTTCCGCTTCGATGGCGGCGTTGAGCGACAGCAGATTGGTCTGGTCCGCAACCTTGACGATGGTTACCACCATCTGGGTGATGTTGCTGGCTTTCTCGTTGAGGATACCGAGCTTGGCATTGACCAGGTCGGCAGCGCCCATCACCTGATGCATGGTCTCTTCCATGCGTGCCAGGCCCTGCTGCCCGGAGCCTGCCAGACTGGATGCCTGATCAGCAGCCGTAGTCACTTCGGTCATGGTGCGCACCAGGTCCCGCGAAGTGGCGGCGATTTCCCGCGAGGTGGCGCCGATTTCGGTGGTGGTGGCGGCCGTTTCGGTGGCGGTGGCCTGCTGCTGCTTGGACGTGGCGGCAATCTCGGTGACCGAAGTGGTCACCTGCACCGACGAACGTTGGGCCTGGGCCACCAGGTTGGCCAGTGCCTCGGCCATTTCGTTGAAGCCGCTTTCGATGGCGCCGAATTCGTCCTTGCGGTCCAGGCTCAGGCGCATGCTCAAATCACCCGAGCGCAGTTTGTCGAGGGCATGCACGATACGCTGCATGGGCGCCGTGATAGCACGTAGCAGCAGCAGGCCGCAGATGCCGGCAGCGATGATTGCCAACAACAGTGAAACCACCATGCTGCCCTTGGCCGTGCTGACGGCGTCGACGATCTCGTTGGTGGCGGCACCGGCAGAGGCCCGATTGTTCTCGATCACCTCGTTCAGGTGCTCACGCCCCTCCATCCAGGCCGGGGTGAGGACCTCGTTTATCAAACGTTGGGCCTCGTCGTAGTTGCGCTGGCCGTACGTATCCAGCACCTGGTTGACGATCTTGAGGTAGTTTTCTTCCAGTTGCACGAAGCTGTCAAATCGGGCCTGGTCGTCCTTGTCCCGGATGGTGGCCTGGTAGCTGGCCATGAACTGCTTCAGCCGGTTATCGAAGTTTCTGAACAGCTCCAGGTCGGCCGAAGTGATTTCACGATGGTTGGACAGGCCCACCAGTTGCTGGCTGGTGACGTAGCTGTCGACCCAGGCGCTGCGGATCATCGAGCTGTAGTAGACGCCGGGAATGCTGTCGGTCCCCACCGCCTCTTCGGCGGTTTCGATAGTCACCAACCGCGAGTAGGCGGCCACGATCATCAGCAGCATGATGGCGATGATCACGGCGAAACTTGCCAGGATCCGTTGGCGCAAGGTCCAGTTCTTCACATTCAGCCCTCAGGAATTCACAACGAGCGGGAAAAATCGCCGAAGTATAGCCCAGAGGTCTTACGGTTTATCGGGCGAAATGCGCGGATTGGGTAAAAGCTGGCAAGTGCTTGTCGTGACATTTTCGGCGCTCGGTTTGACGAACGCAGAAAATGTCGTGACAAACGCTGCTACTGCGCAACGGCCTCCCTCACCTGGGTCTCCAGCGCCTGGCGCAAGCCCGGGTCCAGCCGCAGCTGGCGGGCCAGCTCATCCAGGTAGGCACGCTCCATGAAGTTATCCTCATCGACCATCATCACGCTGGCCAGATACATCTCGGCAGCCATCTCCGGCGTTTGCGCCGCGCGGGCCACTTCGGCCGGGTCCAGCGGCTTGTTCAGCTCGGCATGCAGCCAGTGCTGCAATTCGCGGTCGCTGTCCAGGCGCGTGAACTCGCCCTCGATCAGCGCCCGTTCGCGCTCGTCGATATGCCCATCGGACTTGGCGGCCGCCACCAGCGCGCGCAGTACTGCCTGGCTGTGCTGCTCGGCCTGGGCTGGCGGCAGGCGGTCGATGGTTTGAGGCTCGGCGGCGGCCACCCGCTGGTTTGCCTGCCAGTTGCCGTAAGCTTTATAGGCCAGCACCCCCAGCGCGGCGAGGCCACCGTACGTCAGGGCTTTGCCACCGTACTTGCGGGCCTTCTTGCTACCCAGCAACAGGCCAAGAGCGCCTCCACCCAACAGGCCGCCCCCTGCTCCGGACAATAGCCCGCCAAGCCCGCCTGACGCGCTGCCAGGCTTGGTGGCGCCTCCCTGCTTCTCGAGCAATTGCTGGCCAGATTTGAGGAGTTGATCAAGCAAGCCCCGGGTATTCATTCGCGCGTCTCCACGTAAGAAGATTCAAACGCCAGAGTAAGGCTTGGCGGAGCACACGCCATGCAGGGATTTGCTTCCGGATGTTGCATTAGCTGGCAAAAAGCCAACTAGACTCGATATCGCCAATACCTCGCACCCACGCACTACGCTTATAACGATTGCTTCACTGCTTGCCTCATGACTGCCAGAACAGGATCGCCAAGAAGAGGGAACACCATGTCAGTGCACAAGACCGCATTGCTCGGCGCCACCACCTGCGCCTTGCTGGCCGGCACCAGCCTGCAGGCCGCCGAAGCGCCCAAGGCCCTGGGAGCCGGCGAGGGGCGCCTGGACATCATCGCCTGGCCCGGCTACATCGAGCGCGGTGAAAGCGACAAGGCCTACGACTGGGTAACCGGCTTCGAAAAGGAAACCGGCTGCAAGGTCAGTGTGAAAACTGCCGCCACCTCGGACGAGATGGTCAGCCTGATGGCCAAGGGCGGCTATGACCTGGTCACCGCCTCGGGCGATGCATCGTTGCGGCTGATCGCAGGCAAACGCGTGCAGCCGATCAACACCGCCCTGATCTCGAATTGGAAGACCATCGACCCGCGCCTGCAGAACGGTGACTGGTATGTGGTCGACAAGCAGGTGTACGGCACGCCGTACCAGTGGGGGCCAAACGTGCTGCTGTACAACACCAACACCTTCAAGCAGGCACCGACCAGCTGGAGCGTGGTGTTCGAGCCGCAGAACCTGCCCGACGGCAAGCCGAACAAGGGCCGCGTGCAAGCCTATGACGGGCCGATCTACATCGCCGATGCAGCGCTGTACCTCAAGTCGGCCAAGCCCGAACTGGGTATCAAGGACCCGTACGAACTGAACGAGGCACAATACAAGGCCGTGCTGGAACTGCTACGCCAGCAACAACCGCTGATCCACCGCTATTGGCATGACGCCACGGTCCAGATGAGCGATGTGAAAAATGAAGGCGTGGTTGCCTCCAGCTCCTGGGGCTACATGGTCAATGGCCTCAAGGCCGAGAACCAGCCAGTGGCCTCCACCATCCCCAAGGAGGGCGCGACCGGCTGGGCCGACACCACCATGCTGCACGCCGAGGCCAAGCACCCCAATTGCGCCTACAAATGGATGGACTGGTCGTTGCAACCAAAGGTGCAAGGCGATGTGGCAGCCTGGTTCGGCTCGTTGCCGGCTGTGCCGGCGGCGTGCACCGGCAGCGAACTGCTGGGGACCGAGGGCTGCAAGGCCAACGGTTTCGACAACTTCGACAAGATCGCCTTCTGGAAAACACCGCAGGCCCAAGGGGGCAAGTTCGTGCCGTACAGCCGCTGGACCCAGGACTACATTGCGATCATGGGTGGTCGCTGAGGTTGCCTGAATGCCTGTGCTGGCCTCTTCGCGGGCAAGCCCGCTCCCACAGGTTCTTCACCGCCTGTAAGGGTGGCGCGTCTCCCGTAGGAGCGGGTTCACCCGCGAAGAGGCCGGCACAGGAGAACCCTTGTTGTCCGGAGCCCAGCATGCCCCTAGCCGTCCAGTTCACCCAGGTTTCCCGCACCTTTGGCGAGGTCAAGGCCGTCGACCAGGTCAGCATCGACATCATCGATGGCGAGTTCTTTTCCATGCTCGGCCCTTCCGGCTCGGGCAAGACCACCTGCCTGCGCCTGATCGCAGGCTTCGAGCATCCCTCCAGCGGTTCGATCCGCATCCAAGGGATCGAGGCCGCAGGCATGCCGCCCTACCAACGTGACGTCAACACAGTGTTCCAGGACTATGCGCTGTTCCCGCACATGAACGTGCTGGACAACATCGCCTATGGCCTGAAGGTAAAAGGCGTGGGCAAGGCCGAACGCCACAGCCGTGCCGAAGAAGCCCTGGCCATGGTGGCCCTGGCTGGCTATGGCGCGCGTAAGCCGGCACAGCTGTCTGGCGGCCAGCGTCAGCGCGTGGCCCTGGCCCGGGCGCTGGTCAACCGGCCGCGGGTGCTGCTGCTGGATGAGCCACTGGGCGCGCTGGACCTGAAATTGCGCGAACAGATGCAAGGCGAGCTGAAAAAGCTGCAACGCCAACTGGGCATCACCTTCATCTTCGTCACCCACGACCAGACCGAAGCGCTGTCGATGTCAGACCGGGTCGCGGTGTTCAACCGCGGGCGTATCGAACAGGTCGACACCCCGCGCAACCTGTACATGAAGCCTACCACCACCTTCGTCGCTGAATTCGTCGGCACGTCCAACGTGGTGCGTGGCGAGCTGGCCATGCAGCTCAACGGCAGCCCTGCGCCCTTCTCCATTCGCCCCGAGCATATCCGTCTGGGTGACCCGGTAGTGACCAGCCATGAGGTTCAGGTCAGCGGCGTGCTGCGTGATGTCCAGTACCAAGGCAGCGCCACCCGCTACGAACTGCAACTGGACAACGGCCAACTGCTGGCAGTCAGCCAGGCCAATGACCGCTGGCAGAAGCAGGTGCAGAGCTGGCAGCCCGGGCAACGGCTGCAGGTACACTGGCCCCGCGAGGCCATGACGGTGCTGCAGGAAACCGAGGCCTGCTGAGATGAGCACACTGCGCAGCCTGTCCAGCCTGCTGTACCGGCGCCCCAACCTCTACCTGGCACTGCTGTTGATCCCGCCGCTGACCTGGTTCGGCGCGATTTACCTGGGCTCGTTGCTGAACCTGCTGTGGCAGGGTTTCTATACCTTCGACGATTTCACCATGGCGGTGACCCCGGACCTGACCCTGGGCAACTTCGCCGCGCTGTTCAACCCGTCGAACTTCGACATCATCCTGCGTACCCTGGGCATGGCGGCAGCGGTGTCGCTGGCCAGCGCGGTACTGGCCTTCCCCATCGCCTATTACATGGCGCGCTACACCAGCGGCAAGACCAAGGCGTTTTTCTACATCGCGGTGATGATGCCGATGTGGGCCAGCTATATCGTCAAGACCTATGCCTGGACCCTGCTATTGGCCAAGGGCGGCGTGACCCAATGGTTCGTCCAGCAGCTGCACCTGGATGGCCTGCTGCAAGCAGTGCTGGCCGTGCCGGGCGTGGGCGGCAGCACGCTGTCGACTTCGCACCTGGGGCGCTTCCTGGTGTTCGTGTATATCTGGCTGCCGTTCATGATCCTGCCGATCCAGGCCTCGCTGGAGCGCTTGCCACCGTCGCTGCTGCAGGCTTCGGCGGACCTGGGCGCCCGGCCAGGGCAAACCTTCGTGCAGGTGATCCTGCCGCTGTCGATCCCCGGTATCGCCGCCGGCTCGATCTTCACCTTCTCGCTCACCCTGGGCGACTTCATTGTGCCGCAACTGGTTGGCCCGCCCGGCTACTTCATCGGCAGCATGGTCTATGCCCAGCAAGGAGCGATAGGCAACATGCCGATGGCCGCCGCGTTCACCTTGGTGCCCATCGTGCTGATCGCGGTGTACCTGGCCATCGTCAAACGCCTGGGGGCTTTCGATGCACTCTGAAAAAGCGTCTGCGGGGCTGCGCCTGGCGGCCTGGGGCGGGTTGCTGTTCCTGCACTTCCCGATCCTGATCATCTTTCTGTACGCCTTCAACACCGAAGACGCCGCGTTCAGCTTCCCGCCCAAGGGCTTTACCCTGAAGTGGATCGACGTCGCCTTCGCCCGGCCCGATGTCCTTGAGGCAATCAAGCTTTCGCTGCAGGTGGCTTGCCTGGCCACATTGATCGCACTGGTGCTCGGTACGCTGGCCTCGGCGGCGCTGTACCGGCGCAGTTTTTTCGGCAAGGAGAGCATTTCGCTGGTGCTGATCCTGCCCATCGCCCTGCCAGGCATCATAACCGGTCTCGCCCTGCTCTCGGCGTTCAAGACGTTAGGGATAGAGCCCGGGGTGTTCACCATCGTAGTCGGCCACGCCACGTTCTGCGTGGTGATCGTCTACAACAACGTGATCGCCCGCCTGCGGCGTACCTCGCAAAGCATGATCGAAGCCTCGATGGACCTCGGCGCCGACGGTTGGCAGACCTTCCGCTACATCGTCCTGCCCAACCTCGGCTCGGCACTACTGGCGGGCGGCATGCTGGCCTTTGCCTTGTCGTTCGATGAAATCATCGTCACCACGTTCACCGCCGGCCACGAGCGCACCCTGCCGATCTGGCTGCTCAACCAGCTCAGCCGCCCGCGCGACGTACCCGTGACCAACGTTGTCGCCATGCTGGTGATGCTGGTGACCATGCTGCCGATTCTTGGCGCCTATTACCTGACCCGTGGCGGCGATAGCGTCGCGGGCGGTGGCAAATGACCCTGGAGGAGCCCCCGATGCAAACGCAGATGCTGATCAATGGCCAACTGGTCGCTGGCCAAGGCCCGGCCTGGACCGTGCTCAACCCGGCGCTGGGCACTGCCCTGGCGCAGATCAACGAAGCCACTGAGGCACAGGTGGACAGCGCCGTACGCGCTGCCGACCAGGCCTTCGACAGCTGGTCGCAAACCAGCCCTAAAGAACGTTCGCAAGCATTGCTGGCGCTGGCCGACGCCATCGAAGCCCATGGCGATGAACTGGCCCGGCTGGAATCGCAAAATTGCGGCAAGCCCCTGAGCGCTGCACTGAACGATGAGATCCCGGCGATTGCCGACGTGTTCCGCTACTTTGCCGGTGCGGCGCGCTGCCTGGGCGGCTCGGCGGCAGGCGAGTACCTACCGGGCCACACCTCGATGATTCGCCGCGACCCGTTGGGCGTGGTGGCTTCCATCGCGCCGTGGAACTACCCGCTGATGATGCTGGCCTGGAAGATCGCCCCGGCCCTGGCGGCCGGCAACACGGTGGTGATAAAGCCGTCCGAACTGACGCCGCTGACGGCCCTGCGCCTGGGCGAACTGGCCCAGGACCTGCTCCCGCCGGGCGTGCTGAACATTCTCTTCGGCCGCGGCCAGACGGTCGGCAACCCGTTGATTACCCACCCCAAGGTGCGCATGGTATCGCTGACCGGCTCAATCCCCACCGGCGCGCACATCATCAGCGCCACCGCCGACAGCGTGAAACGCATGCACATGGAATTGGGCGGCAAAGCGCCGGTGCTGGTGTTCGATGACGCTGACATCGATGCCGCCATCGACGGCATCCGAACCTTCGGCTTTTACAACGCCGGCCAGGACTGCACCGCAGCCTGCCGCCTGTATGTACAGGACGGGATCTACGAGCGCTTCGTCGAGCGCCTGGGTAAAGCCGTAGCCAGCCTCAAACCGGGCCTGCAGGAGTCTGAAGAAACCGAACTGGGGCCGCTGATCAGTGCCCAGCACCGCGACAAGGTCGCCGGTTTGGTGCAGCGGGCCATCGCCCAGCCGCACATTCGTCTGGTAACCGGTGGCAAGGCAATAGAGGGCGATGGCTATTTCTTCGAGCCTACCGTGCTGGCCGATGCCCTGCAGGATGACGAGATCGTGCGCAACGAAGTGTTTGGCCCGGTGATTTCGGTCACCCGCTTCACCGATGAAGCGCAGGCGCTGGAATGGGCCAACGACTCCGATTACGGCCTGGCCTCATCGGTATGGACCCGCGACACCGGCCGCGCCCACCGCCTGGCGGCACGCTTGCAGTACGGCTGCACCTGGGTGAACACCCACTTCATGCTGGTCAGCGAAATGCCCCATGGCGGGCAGAAGCATTCAGGGTATGGCAAGGACATGTCGATGTATGGGCTGGAGGACTACACCTGTGTGCGGCATGTGATGATCAAGCACTAAGTGCTCGCGTTGACCGAGGGGCTTGAATGCCCCTCGGTCAACGCCTCAGAATTTTCCTTCAACCGTGATCTACTCCCTCCTACTGCACATCCATTGAGCCCTCATGCTTGGTATCATAATCTGATACCATGAATAATCATCAGAAAGCCACACTTGAAGCATTACTTGAAAGGCCGGTGCCCAGAACACTGGAGTGGGCGCGAGTGGAGTCTCTATTGGTATCGCTGGGTGCCAGGGTCATAGAAGGAAGAGGATCGCGGGTTCGCTTTGAACTCAATGGAGCAGTGGCAACCTTCCACCGCCCTCATCCGGACAGGCACGCCAAGCCCTATCAACTCAGAGACGCCCGCCAGTTCCTTGAGCAGGCAGGAGTATTACCATGAATGTAATGACTTACCGCGGCTACGCCGCTCGTATCGAATACAGCGACGAAGACCAGTTGCTGATCGGCCATGTCGCCGGTGTTCGCGACGTGATTGGTTTTCATGGCGAATCGATCAGTGAGTTGCGCCAGGCATTTGAAGAAGCCGTTGACGATTATCTTGAGACTTGCCAACGCCTCGGGCGGGAACCGCAGAAAACGTACTCCGGCAAGCTCAGCCTACGCCTTGAGCCTACCCTTCACGCCAGTGTGGCGGCCCAGGCAGAGCTGGCCGAAAAGAGCATCAATCAATGGGTGAGCGATATTCTCAGCAAGGCTACCTATAGCTGAACCCAGCTACCAACGCCGGCGTTGCAGGAGCGGCCTTGTATCGCGATGGGCTGCGCGGCAGCCCCGGCAACTGTTGCCGGGACACAGGGCCGCTCCTGCAAGGGCCGCGCAAGGCTTGGGTCAGTCGCGCAAATCGGACTCGTGAATCGGGTTGGCGCGGCTGGTCGCGCGCTGGTATTGCGCCGGCCAAGTGGCCTTGTTGCCGCCCAGGTCGTCGTCGGCATGCAGTGGCCAGTACGGATCGCGCAAAAGTTCGCGGGCGAGGAAGATGATATCGGCCTGGCCGGTGCGCAGGATGTGCTCGGCCTGGGCCGGTTCGGTGATCATGCCCACGGTGCCGGTGGCAATTTCCGATTCCTTGCGCACGCGCTCGGCAAAGCGGGTCTGGTAGCCGGGGCCGGTAGGGATCTCGGCGTTGACCGAGGTGCCGCCTGAAGAGACATCGATCAGATCCACGCCCAACTCCCGCAGGCGGCGTGCCAGTTCGACGGTTTCATCCGGATTCCAGCCATCCTCTACCCAATCGGTAGCCGATACCCGCACGAACAGCGGCAATTCGGCAGGCAAGGCCTTGCGCACGGCCTCGACCACCTGCAGGGTCAGGCGGATACGGTTTTCAAAGCTACCGCCATATTCGTCACGGCGCTGGTTGCTTAGCGGTGACAGGAACTGGTGCAGCAGGTAGCCATGGGCAGCGTGGATTTCCACCACCTTGAATCCAGCCTTCAAGGCGCGTTCGGTCGAGGCGACGAAAGCGGCGATTACATCCTGGATCTCGTCCTGGCTCAACTCGCGTGGAGGCGTGTGCTGCGGATCGAAGGCGATCCTCGATGGCCCCACCGGCTGCCAGCCGCCCTCCTCCAGTTTGACGCTGCCTGGTTTGCCAAGCCACGGGCGGTAGGTACTGGCTTTGCGCCCGGCGTGAGCCAGCTGAATACCAGCCACGGCGCCCTGGGCACTGATGAAGCGGGTGATGCGCTGCAACGGCGCTATCTGGGCGTCGTCCCACAGGCCCAGGTCTTCGGCGGTGATCCGGCCGTCGGCGGTCACCGCCACGGCTTCAGTGATTACCAGGCCGGCGCCACCGACGGCGCGGCTGCCTAAATGGACGAGGTGCCAGTCGTTGGCCAAGCCATCGACGGCGGAATACTGGCACATTGGTGACACGGCGATGCGGTTGGGCAAGGTCAGCTGACGCAGGGTGTAAGGCTCGAGCAGCAGGCTCATGAGGGCACCTCCCAAGGACTCCAATGGTGATCCGGCCTGGACACTCAATTACACGTCCCTGGCCCAGGTCCGGTCATAACCTCAGACTAGACCAGAATGGGTGGGGAGGAGGTTCCGTGGGATTTTGGGTGGGGTGCGTTTTTTGAGTGCGATCCATGAACCCCACCTTCTAAAAGATAGGGCCTCAG
>NZ_JBICMK010000045.1:0-58190 GCF_043106315.1 Pseudomonas sp. FYR_5
CGCGAAAGGGCCAGCACAGACAACCCAAAACCATCGCCTTGACACCAACCCTCGCACACCTCGCATGACATGCTAAAGTCGCCCCGTTCCCCGCACCACCCAACGGACCCAGCATGCCCGCACTCGATGCCACCCTTACCCCCTGGCCAGAACTCGCCGCCCGCCACCCCTGCGACGCCCTGCTGCTGGGCAACGGCGCCAGCCGCGCAGTATGGAAGCCGTTCGGCTACTTCTCGCTGTTCGAGCAAGCGCAACGCGCGGGCCGCAAGAAAGGCCTGGCGGTCAGTGACCAGGCACTGTTCAAGTCCCTGGCCACGGAACTGTTCGAGCCGGTGCTCAGCGCCCTCAACACCACCGTGCGTACCAATGCCGCCCTGGCCATCAACTCCACCGCGCCGCTGAACCGCTACTACTCGATCAAGGAAGCGTTGATCCACGCCGTGCGCACGGTGCATCTGCCCTGGCCGCTGATGCCGAAGGCGACACTGACAACCCTCAATCAGGCGCTGCGCGGCTATCGAAGCGTCTACACCAGCAACTACGACCTGCTGCTGCCATGGGCCGTGCAGCACGCCCCGAACGGCTTCGCCGAACTGTTCGACGAACAAGGCTATTTCGACGTTCGACGCACCGGCAGCGAAGGCACCCGGGTGCTGCACCTGCACGGCGGCCTGCACCTGCTCAAGCTGCCCGACGGCACCACCCGCCAGCGCAGCGCTGAAAGTGCCGAACTGCTCGATGGGTTTGCCGTGAACATCCCGGGTGAAGTACCGCTGTTCGTCAACGAAGACCGCAGCGACGAGAAACTGCGCGCCATCCGCAACTCGGACTATCTGAGCTGGTGCCTGGGGCAGCTGGCAGGGGAAAGCCAGGGGCTATGCCTGTTCGGGCAGCACCTGGACAGCAGTGACCGGCACCTGCTCGACGCTGTGCGCCAAGCCCGTCCGCAACAGCTGTCCATTGCCATTCGGCCGCTAGGCGAGGCGTCGGTGATCAATCAGAAGCAGCATTTTGCAGATCGTTTCGGGGATTTGCCGGGGACGGCGCTGCATTTCTTCGATGCCAGCACCCATCCGTTGGGGCAGGCAGCATTGGCTGTCGAAGTGCCCTCTGCTCGGCGCTGACAGCGTCCCCTGCAGGCATGCCGGTGGGTGGCGTCAGAGCAACCCATCCGCCCGCAACAATGTTTCCAGGCAATGCTCCTGCACCCCATAGAACGCCTTGAGCTGGGCAATCTTCTCCAGCAACGCCCCGTTATCCCCCGCCTGGCGCCGCTTCACCGCAAGAATCATCTTGTTCTTGTTGGTGTGCTCCAGCGAGATGAACTCGAACACCTTGGTTTCATAGCCACAGGCTTCCAGATACAGTGCGCGCAGGCTGTCGGTGAGCATTTCGGCCTGCTGGCCCAGGTGCAGGCCGTACTGCAGCATGGGTTGCAGCAACCCCGGGCTGTGCAGTTGCGGGCGGATCTGTTTGTGGCAGCACGGCGAGCACATGATGATTGCGGCGTTGCAGCGGATGCCGGTGTGGATGGCGTAGTCGGTGGCGATGTCACAGGCATGCAAGGCGATCATCACCTCGATGGCCTCAGGTACCACGCTGCGTACGTCACCACACTGGAAATCCAGGCCCGGGTGGTCCAGGCGTGCGGCCGCGGTGTTGCACAGGTCGACCATATCCTTGCGCAGTTCCACGCCTGTCACCTGTGCGTCACGGCCCAGGCTGTTGCGCAGGTAATCGTGCATGGCAAAGGTCAGGTAGCCCTTGCCCGAGCCGAAGTCGGCCACCCGCAGTGCCTGCTCGGCCGGCACCGGGGCGCTGGCCAGGGCGTGGTCGAACACCTCGATGAATTTGTTGATCTGCTTCCACTTGCGCGACATGGACGGGATCAGTGCGCCTTGTGCATCGGTCACACCGAGGTCGCGCAGAAACGGCCGCGACAGCTCCAGATAACGCTTCTTCTCGCGGTCATGCCCACTGCCCGCGTCGGCCACGCGCGGCGCCTGGGCACCGTGGCGCTGGAGCATCGGCTTGCCCTTCTTGCTGAAGGTCAGCTGCACTTCGCCGTCAGCATCGAACAGGTGAGCATTGCGGAAGCTGTCCGGCAGCAGTTCGGAAACCAGCACCTGAGCCTGGTCCAGCGGCAGGTTGCGGGTGATGTCACGGGTCTGGTGGCGGTAGACCAGCGACAGGCACGGCTGGCCCTTGACCTGCAGCGGCTTGGCAATGATCCGTTGCAAGGTCTGGTCGGCACCGACATGGCGCGCCAGCACCAGTTTGACCAGGGTTTCGCCGTGCAGGGCGGCGTTCAGCAGGTCGAGAAACTGAGCGCGCGCATCCGGCGCGGAAGAGGCAGAAGTACTGGCGGGCATGAAAAAGGGGGCCTTGGGTAGCGGAACGCCTATTCTAACGTGCCCCAAGCACCCTGTGGGAGCGCTCTCCAGAAACGCTGGTGCTCCTTCAGTCGAGAATCACCAAGCGGTTGGGCAACTCGTTGCGGGCATGGGTTGGCGGCACGTGCCGGCTAAGCAGCTCGCCACACGCCTCGATGCACTCGACAAAGCCCTGCAAGGTACGGCCCTGGCGCACCTGCTCGGCCAAGCGGGCACCGATGGCCGCGCGGGCCTCGGCATCCAGGCAGTGTTCGATACCCCGATCGACCAAGATTTCCACATGCCGCTCCGCCTCGCTGACGAAAATCAGCACGCCCGTGGCGCCTGCTGTGCGCTGCAGGTTCTGCTCGCGAAACTGCTGGCGGGCCAGGCGTGAGGCTCGCCAGCGGCGCAAGGCACGGGGGATCAGCCAGTCGGCCAGGCGCGCGTTGCGCAGCAGCAGGCACAGACCGACGAACAACAGCACGTTGCCCAGCAGCACACCACGCACGCTGGGCCAAGCCAGCAGCCAGTGCAACAGACCCGGTACGGACAGCGCCAGCACAGCGGCGCAGAGCAACGGCCAATAGGCGTAGTCGTCGGCACGGCGGGCCAGCACCGTCACCAGTTCGGCATCGGTACGCCGTTCGGCACGGGCTATGGCTTCGGCAATCTGCCGCTGATGGTATTCGTCGAAGGGCGTCATGCCGTCGGTCTCTTGAGCGTTCTTATAGTTGTTATCCCGGCATTCGGGGCTTCATCCGCAGGCGATATATTCAGGCATAATCCGCCGCTGGAAGAATTGCCCGCAAATCGTACAACAATAGCCGCCTGAAAACTTCGGTCGCGCACGTATCACGGTGGATACGGCAGCGGCCCCATAACGGAATTGATGATGAAACTGTCTTTGCTGGGCCTGGCCATGGGCCTTGCCAGTCAGGCGGCCCTCGCCGCCCCCTCCGCGCCGCCCCTGCAGGACAAGCAGGCATTCATCGAGCATCTGATCAGCCAGATGACCGAAGCCGAGAAAATCGGCCAGTTGCGCCTGATCAGCATCGGCCCGGAGATGCCTCGCGACAAGATCCGCGAGGAAATCGCCGCCGGCCGCATCGGTGGCACCTTCAACTCTCGCACAGCCCCCGAAAACCGACCGATGCAGGACGCGGCCATGCGCAGCCGCCTGAAAATCCCGATGTTCTTCGCCTACGACACCGTCCACGGCGAGCGCACCATCTTCCCGATCGGCCTGGGCATGGCCGCCACCTGGGACATGGAGGCCGTCGCCAAGGTCGGCCGCACCGCGGCGATCGAAGCCTCGGCCGACGCCCTGGACATGACGTTCGCGCCAATGGTGGATATCGCCCGTGACCCGCGCTGGGGCCGCACCAGTGAAGGTTTCGGCGAAGACACCTACCTGACTTCGAAAATCGGCCAGGTAATGGTGCGCTCGTTCCAGGGCAGCAGCCCGGCCAACCCCGACAGCATCATGGCCATCGTCAAGCATTTCGCCTTGTACGGCGCAGTGGAAGGCGGGCGCGACTACAACACGGTCGATATGAGCCTGCCGAAAATGTACAACGACTACCTGCCACCCTATCGCGCCGCGCTCGATGCGGGCGCCGGTGGCGTGATGGTCGCGCTGAACTCGATCAACGGCGTACCAGCCACCTCCAACACCTGGCTGATGAACGACTTGCTGCGCAAGGAGTGGGGCTTCAAGGGCGTGACCATCAGCGACCACGGCGCCATCCAGGAGCTGATTCGCCACGGCGTCGCCCGTGATGGCCGTGAAGCCGCCAAGCTGGCGATCAAGGCCGGCATCGACATGAGCATGAACGATACCCTGTACGGCGAGGAGCTGCCGGGCCTGCTGAAATCCGGCGAAGTGAGCCAGCGCGAACTGGACCAGGCGGTACGTGAGGTGCTGGGTGCCAAGTACGACATGGGCCTGTTCAAGGACCCATACGTGCGCATCGGCAAAGCCGAAACCGACCTGAAGGACTACTACGGCAACGACCGCCTGCACCGCGAAGCTGCGCGTGACGTGGCACGCCGCAGCCTGGTGCTGCTGGAAAACCGCAACCAGACCCTGCCGCTGAAAAAGGCCGGCACCATTGCCTTGGTCGGCCCGCTGGCCGATGCCCCGATCGACATGATGGGCAGCTGGGCCGCCGACGGTAAACCCGTCCACTCCGTGACCGTGCGCGAGGGCTTGCGCCGCGCCGTGGACGGCAAGGCCAAGCTGGTCTACGCCAAAGGTTCCAACGTCACGGGCGACAAGGCGATCCTCGATTACCTGAACTTCCTCAACTTCGATGCCCCGGAAATCGTCGACGACCCACGCCCGCCTGCCGTGCTGATCGATGAAGCAGTCAAGGCGGCGAAGCAATCCGACGTCGTGGTCGCTGTAGTTGGCGAGTCCCGCGGCATGTCCCATGAGTCGTCGAGCCGTACCACCCTGGAGATCCCGGCCAGCCAGCGCGAGCTGATCAAGGCGCTCAAGGCCACCGGCAAACCGCTGGTGCTGGTGCTGATGAACGGCCGTCCGCTGTCGATCAGCTGGGAGCGCGAGCAGGCCGACGCCATCCTGGAAACCTGGTTCGCCGGCACCGAAGGCGGCAATGCCATCGCCGACGTGCTGTTTGGCGACTACAACCCCTCCGGCAAGCTGGCCATTACCTTCCCTCGGTCGGTGGGGCAGATCCCGATGTACTACAACCACACTCGCATCGGCCGGCCGTTCACGCCGGGCAAGCCGGGCAACTACACCTCGCAATACTTCGAAGAACCCAACGGGCCCCTTTATCCGTTCGGCTATGGCTTGAGCTACAGCAGCTTCGAGCTGTCGGGCCTGAACCTGTCGGGCAAGGATCTCAAGCGCGGCGATACGCTGGAAGCCAAGGTAACGGTCAAGAATACCGGCAAGGTTGCAGGCGAGACGGTGGTGCAGCTGTACCTGCAGGATGTGTCGGCGTCGATGAGCCGCCCGGTGAAAGAGCTGAAAAACTTCCAGAAGCTGATGCTTGAACCTGGTGAAACCCGCACGTTGACCTTCCGCATCAGCGAGGACGACCTGAAGTTCTACAATGGCCAGTTGCAGCGGGTTGCCGAACCTGGGGAGTTCAATGTCCAGGTAGGGCTGGATTCCCAGGCGGTGCAGCAGCAGAGCTTCGAATTGCTTTGACTGAAAATGGCCGCCTGTTCCGGCCTTTTCGCGGCTAAACCCGCTCCTGCAGGTGCTGCAGAGTACCTGTAGGAGCGGGTTTACCCGCGAAGAGGCCGGCCCCGATATCCCACCACCGGATCCGCCCCCAATGCCCTTTTCCTTTCGCGCCCTGCGTCTGGGGCTGATCACCCTGCTGATCGTGCTGGGTACCGCACTCAGCGCCGGCTGGGCCATGCACCAGGCCAAGCGCCAGGCCATGGAAGACGACGCCAAGCGTGCCAGCCAGCAACTGGGCCTGTACGCCAACGCACTGCACACCCTGATCGAGCGCTACCGCGCCCTCCCCGCCGTGCTGGCGCTAGACCCGGAGCTGATCGCAGCCTTGCGCGGCCCGATCGATGAAGGCGTTCAGAACGCCCTGAACCACAAGCTCGAACGTATCAATGGCGCCGCCAATTCCTCCACCCTCGAACTGCTCGACCGCACCGGCCTGGCCATTGCCGCCAGCAATTGGCGGCTGCCCAGCAGCTACGTCGGCTCCAACTACGGTTTCCGTCCCTACTTCAAGCAAACCCGCAGCCAGGGCAGTGGCCGCTTCTATGCCGTGGGCGTGACCAGTGGCGTGCCGGGCTACTTTCTCGCCAGCGCGGTGAACGACGAGCACGGCCGCTTCCTTGGCGCCATGGTGGTGAAGCTGGAATTCCCCGAGCTGGAACGCGAGTGGCGACAGGGCAACGATATCCTGTTGGTCAGCGACGCCCGCGGTATTACTTTCATTGCAAACCAGGATGGCTGGCGCTACCGCGAGCTTCAGCCGCTCAGTGGTGCCGACCGTGCCGAGCTGGCCGAAACCCGTCAGTACGACAAGCAACCGCTGGTGCCGCTCCAGCATCAGGTGCTGACGCGGTTTGCCCCCTACAGCACCCTTAGCCGCGTGCAAGGCCCCGAGGGTAGCACCGAGTACTTGTGGGAAAGCCTGCCGCTGGAAGGCGAAAACTGGACCTTGCACCTGCTGCGCAAACCGCAGGTCGCTGCCGACGGCCGTAATGCCGCGCTTGGCGCCGCCGCCGTCTGGCTGAGCCTGGTGTTCGCCGTCCTTTTCGTCAGCCAACGCCTGCGCCTGGCACGCCTGCGCCAGCGCAGCCGGCAAGAACTCGAACGCCAGGTCGAGGAGCGCACCCGCGAGCTGCGCACTGCCCAGGAAGGCCTGGTGCAATCAGCCAAGCTGGCCGCACTTGGGCAGATGTCGGCGGCCATGGCCCACGAAATCAACCAACCGCTGACCACCCAACGTATGCAGCTGGAGACGCTGCGCCTGCTGCTTGACCATGGTCGCCACGACGAAGCACGGCAAGCGCTGGAGCCGCTGGAACAGATGCTCACGCGCATGGCAGCGCTGACCAGCCACCTGAAAACCTTTGCCCGCAACAGCCCGATGGGCCTGCGCGAACGCCTCGACCTGGCAACCGTGGTCGATCAGGCCTTGCACCTGCTGGAAGCGCGCATTCGCAGCGAGGAAGTGGAGGTGGCTCTGTACCTGGCACGCCCGGCCTGGGTACGCGGCGATGCCATACGCCTGGAGCAGGTGCTGATAAACCTCCTGCACAATGCACTCGACGCGATGATCGACAAGAGCTACAAACGCCTGGAGATCCGCATCGAACCCGACGGAGAGCTATGGCGCCTGAGCGTGCTCGACTCGGGTGGCGGCATTGCCGAAGCCGACCTGCCCAAGATCTTCGACCCGTTCTTCACCACCAAACCGGTGGGGGAAGGGCTAGGGCTGGGCCTGGCCATTTCTTACGGCATCGTCCATGAGGCCGGCGGCCAGCTGCGGGCCGAAAACCTGCCTGGCGGCGCGCGCCTGAGCCTTACCCTGCCCCGTGACCTGGAGCCTGTATGTTGAATTCGGTGATCGTCGTCGATGATGAAGCCAGTATCCGCACTGCTGTCGAGCAATGGCTGAGCCTGTCAGGCTTCAGCGTGCAGTTGTTCGCTCGCGCCGAAGAGTGCCTGGCGCACCTGCCGCAGCACTTCCCTGGGGTGATCATCAGCGATGTGCGCATGCCGGGTATGGATGGCCTGCAATTGCTCGAACGCCTGCAAGCGAACGACCCCGACCTGCCCGTGATTCTGCTGACCGGTCACGGTGATGTACCGATGGCGGTAGAAGCCATGCGCAGCGGGGCCTATGACTTCCTGGAAAAACCCTTCACGCCGCAAGACTTGCTGGGCAGCCTGCGTCGCGCCCTGGAAAAGCGCCAGCTGGTGCTGGAGAACCGCCGGCTCCACGAGCAGGCCGACCTCAAGTCACGCCTGGAAGTCACGCTGCTGGGCATGTCCCAGGGCCTGCAACAGCTGCGCCGGCAAGTCCTGGACCTGGCCAGCCTGCCGGTAAACGTACTGATCCGCGGTGAAACCGGCAGTGGCAAGGAGCGGGTGGCCCGCTGCCTGCACGACTTTGGTCCTCGCGCCGCCAAGCCCTTTGTAGCCCTTAACTGCGCGGCCATCCCCGAATCGCTGTTCGAGGCCGAACTGTTCGGCCATGAGAGCGGTGCCTTCACGGGCGCCCAGGGTAAACGGATCGGCAAGCTGGAGTACGCCAACGGTGGCACCGTGTTCCTCGACGAAATCGAGAGCATGCCACTGGCCCAACAAGCCAAGCTGTTGCGGGTGATTCAGGAGCAGAAGCTGGAGCGCCTGGGGGCCAACCAGAGCATCAGCGTGGACCTGCGCATCATTGCGGCGACCAAGCCCGACCTGCTCGGGGAGGCTCGTGCCGGGCGCTTCCGCGAAGACCTGGCCTACCGCCTGAATGTGGCCGAATTGCGCCTGGCACCGCTGCGCGAGCGGCGGGAGGATATTCCGCTGCTGTTCGAACACTTTGCCCGTGCTGCCGGTGAAAAGCTTGGTCGCGCTGCCCCGCCGCTATCGGGTGCACAGCTGGCGCAGCTGCTGTCACATGACTGGCCTGGCAACGTGCGTGAGCTGGCCAATGCGGCGGAGCGGCATGCGTTGGGGCTGGGTTCGCCAAACATCGAGGTTGCACCTGCCGGGCAGTCGCTGGGCGAGCAAATGGAAGCATTCGAGGCGCAATGCCTGCGTGCGGCCTTGCGTCAGCATGGGGGCGAGATCAAGTCGGTGATGGAGGCGTTGCAACTGCCGCGGCGCACGCTTAACGAGAAGATGCAACGGCATGGGCTGGTGCGCGAGGATTTTATTGGGCAGGCATGAGCGGAAATCCGCTTATGACCAGGACCTGGTAGGCGAAAAACTGCTCATCACATCGAGATTTCGGACTGCTTTGCAGCCCTTCGCGGTCAGGCCCGCGCCTGCATAGGGCGGCGCAAGGCCCACTACTGTGCCGGCTTGGGGTATTTGATGCCCTCAAATGAATCAGCCCGCACCCATTTGGCACACCTTCTGCAATTGCCTTGGCAAGCTGCGCCACGGCGCGCTCCACAAAAACAACGAGAAGGTATCCCTGATGGATAACGCCACCTCCCTGCCCGCCGGGGCGGCCACCGCGCCTGCCGCAGAAAAAACCACCGCCAGCCGCTTGAAGTCGATTTTCAGCGGGTCCATCGGCAACATGGTCGAATGGTACGACTGGTACGTCTACGCCGCATTCTCGCTGTACTTCGCCAAGGCCTTCTTCCCGGCCGGCGACTCCACCGCACAACTGCTCAATACCGCCGCGATCTTCGCCGTGGGCTTCCTCATGCGCCCGATCGGTGGCTGGCTGATGGGCCTGTACGCCGACCGCAAGGGCCGCAAGGCCGCGCTGATGGCGTCGGTCCTGCTCATGTGCGCCGGCTCGCTGGTCATCGCCCTGACCCCGGGTTACGAAACCATCGGCGTCGCCGCACCTGTCCTGCTGGTCATCGCGCGCCTGCTGCAGGGCCTGTCGGTGGGTGGTGAATACGGCACCTCGGCCACCTACCTCAGCGAAATGGCCAGCAAGGAGCGCCGTGGTTTCTTCTCCAGCTTCCAGTACGTGACCCTGATCTCCGGCCAGCTCATCGCCCTGGCGGTACTGATCGTCCTGCAACAGACCCTGACCACCGAGCAGTTGTACGCCTGGGGCTGGCGCGTGCCGTTCGTGATCGGTGCGCTGTGCGCGGTGGTGGCCCTGTACCTGCGTCGCGGCATGGAAGAAACCGCCTCGTTCACCAAGAAGGAAAAGGCCAAGGAAAGCCTGATGCGCACCCTGCTGCGTCACCCCAAGGAGCTGATGACCGTCGTCGGTCTGACCATGGGCGGTACCCTGGCCTTCTACACCTACACCACCTACATGCAGAAGTACCTGGTCAACACCGTAGGCATGAGCATCAGTGACTCGACCACCATCTCGGCCGCCACGCTGTTCCTGTTCATGTGCCTGCAGCCGGTGATCGGTGGTCTCTCCGACAAGATCGGCCGCCGTCCAATCCTGATCGCCTTCGGTGTGCTCGGCACCCTGTTCACCGTCCCTATCCTCAGCACCCTGCACACCATCCAGAGCTGGTGGGGTGCGTTCTTCCTGATCATGGCAGCGCTGATCATCGTAAGCGGCTATACCTCGATCAACGCCGTGGTCAAAGCCGAGCTGTTCCCTACCGAGATTCGCGCCCTGGGCGTGGGCCTGCCGTATGCCCTGACCGTGTCGATCTTCGGTGGCACCGCCGAATATGTGGCCCTGTGGTTCAAGAGCGCTGGGATGGAGAGCGGCTTCTACTGGTACGTCACCGCCTGTATCGCCTGCTCGCTGCTGGTCTACGCGACCATGAAGGACACCAAGCAGCACTCGCGGATTACCACTGAGTAACGCTGGCCTGGCAGTACTAAAAGGGGCGCTCCATTGCATGGAGCGCCCCTTTTCTATTCAGACTTTTCCTTCTTAACGCCCTATTAATTCCACCTCATCAAGCTGCAATGGCTGGCAGAACGTTGGCGCCCGCAAGGACGCTCCCTAGCCAGGCTTGCGGCCTGAAGCACGACATACGCGCCCAAACACATCGAATAAATAGATTATTAAGCGCTGTTTTTTGCGCTTTTTAATCAAATTATTCGGCGTAGGATTAAACCCATAGAAACAAACAACTCACAAACCCCTGGAGCAACGACCATGAAAAACAAACTGATCCTTACCCTGGCCCTCTCGGTTTTCGCAGCTGGCGCCTTCGCCGAAGATGGCTTCGACCGGACCGACGCTCACACCTTTGCCGCGGCTCAAACCCAGCCCGCCAGCTACGCTGAAGACGGCTTCGATCGCACCGGTGGCCAACGCTTCGCCGAAGATGGCTTCGACCGCACCGGCGGCCAACGCTTCGCCGAAGACGGCTTTGATCGCACCGGCGGCCAACGCTTCGCCGAAGACGGCTTTGATCGCACCGGCGGCCAACGTTTTGCCGAAGATGGCTTCAACCGCACCAACGCGCACCGCATCAGCTGATACCTGATTGCGAGCACCCAGCCCGGCTTCGGCCGGGCTTGATCATTTGCACGCGAGCTCAGGCTTGGCACACTAGGCACCTTGTCCACCAGGAGGTAGGGCCAACAAGGCCAGCACAGATGTATTACTACGAACCCGCCAAAGGCCACGGCCTGCCGCACGACCCGTTCAATGCCATCGTCGGTCCCCGCCCGATCGGCTGGATCTCCTCTCAGGACCGCGAAGGCCGCCTGAACCTGGCGCCTTACAGCTTCTTCAATGCGTTCAACTACATCCCGCCGATCATCGGTTTCTGCAGCGTCGGGCGCAAAGACAGCCTGAACAACATCGAGCAGACCGGTGAGTTCGTCTGGAACCTGGCCACCCGCCCCCTGGCCGAGCAAATGAACCTGAGCTGCGCACCGGTTGCTGCCGAAGTAAACGAATTCGAATTGAGCGGCCTAACTGCCGCACCGTCGAGCATCGTCAAGGTGCCGCGCGTGGGTGAAACGCCGGTAGCCTTCGAGTGCAAGGTCAGCCAGATCGTCCAGCTCAAGCGCGCCGACCAGGAACAGGTGCCCAGCTGGCTTATCCTCGGGGAAGTGGTGGCGGTGCACATTGCCGAACACCTGCTGAACAACGGCATCTACGATACCGCTGCCGCCGAGCCTATTCTGCGGGGGGGTGGCCCGGCGGATTATTTCGAGCTGGGCAACCTGTTCAAGATGGCCCGGCCGCCGGCCTGATCACCAGACCAGCTCACCCTCTTCGCTGACGCCCTGCAGGCGTTGCAGTTCGGCGGTGGCCGCTTCGTCGGCGGCCACGGCGCCCTTGAACACCTGCCCGTCGAGAACCTTGTGAAAGCGCGGCGCGCCGCCCATGCCCAAGGCTTTGACCGCGATGGCTGCGTTGTAGCCGCCACCTTCCACCGGCACCATCGCCGATACCGCTTCGAAATGAGTGAATTCCCTACGTGCCATGTTGCTGTCCGCGTGATTGAACAAGGGCGTCACTTTACCTCATCCACGCTCAATCGAAGGTATGCAAGTCCAGGCTGCTGACCACCTGGGCCTGCACCAGCTCACCGAACACCTCCAGTGTCGGCGAAGCAAAGTAACCACTCATCGCCTGCTGGTCCTGCCAGCTTCCGCTGAGCAACCACAGGTCAGCATCAGCCTGCGAACGCTGCACGGTAAAACTCAGGCAACCCGGTGTACGCCGCGAGGGCTCAAGCAGGTCACGCAGGCGCGCGCCCAGCTCTGCCGAGCGCCCGCTGCTGGCACGGATGAAAGCAAGGTGGGTGACCGGTTGGTTAAGGGTCATTGCACAATCTCCTTGAAGCAGGCGGACGGAAAAGCCAGGCTGCCAAGGTTAGGCGCTCACCCGCGCGGCGCGTTAGGCCATTACTGCACGTCGATTGCCTGATCCTGCAGCGCGGCAGGATCAGGCAATCGACATGCAGCTTTCGACTAGCGCCCGTCTTTGCCCAAACCTATGCTGCGTCGGTCAGCAGAGGAAAGCCATCATGACCACCGCCACGTCCACCGAACCGACCCTGGAACTGCAGCGCCTGGAGCTGGCCGAGCTGATCAACCGCCACGCGGGCGAGCCCCATGGCCCGGCGTCGGCCATCGATGACCTGCACCTGGTGCGCTACACCGAAAATGTGCGTTCTGTGCCCACCCTGGCGCAGCCTGCCCTGTGCATCCTTGCCCAAGGCAGCAAAAGCCTGTTCCTGGGTGACGAGCAGTACGCCTACGACCCACTGCATTACATGGTCGTTTCGGTGACCTTGCCGCTCAGTGCCGTGAGGCTGGATGCCAGCCCCGAGAACCCAAGCCTGGGCCTGCGCATGGACCTGGACCCGGCCGAGATCAGCCAACTGATCGCCGAGAGCGGACCGATGCTGGTACCCAATCGACCTTCCGGCCGTGGTTTGTACGTGGAAAGGACAGATGCCGCATTGCTCGATGCCCTGCTGCGGTTGCTGCGCCTGCTTGACACCCCCCGCGATATCGCAATGCTGGCGCCGCTGTTCCGCCGCGAGATTCTCTACCGCCTGCTGCGTGGGCCGCAGGGTTACCGGCTGTATGAAATTGCCTTGGCCAACAGCCAGACCCACCGGGTTTGCCAGGCCATCACCTGGCTCAACAACAACTTCCAACAGCCGCTGCGTATCGAGGACCTGGCACGTGAGGTCAACCTCAGCACCTCGACCTTGCACCACCGCTTCAAGGCGGTGACCTCGATGAGCCCATTGCAGTACCAGAAGCAACTGCGCCTGCAGGAAGCCCGGCGACTGATGTTGAACGACGGGCTGGAGGCGGCGGTGGCGGCTTATCGGGTGGGTTATGAAAGCCCGTCGCAGTTCAGCCGTGAATACAGCCGGCTTTACGGCGCGCCGCCGATTCGTGATGTGGCTCGGTTGCGGGCTACTGCGGTCTGAAGCTCAACATTCGCCTGCACCGGCGCTTTCGCGGGTAAACCCGCTCCTACAGGTTTTTGCACAGATGCGAAAATTGCGCGCTGCCTGCAGGCGCGAGAGGCCGATACAGGCAATCGCAATGCTTCAACCCAACACCGCGGCCTGCCACTGATTCTGATCCACCTGAATCAAGGTCGGCCCCGTGCGCTCCACCGCTTGCCCGAGCGCCGCCTGCAATTGGGCGATATCGGCCACGTTCTCTGCTGCCGCGCCCAACGCCCGCGCCACGCCGATGAAATCCGGGGTATGGATATCCACCCCGACCGGCTCGATCGCCCGATTGACCATGTATTTCTTGATTTCCTCGTACCCCTGGTTATTCCACAGCAGTACGATCAGCGGTACCTGCGCCTCCACTGCACTGGCCAGTTCCGGCAGGGTGAACTGCAAACCACCATCACCAATCAGGCACACCGCCGGAGCGCGTTCGACGGCCTGCTCGGCACTGCCCAACCAGGCGCCCATGGCTGCTGGCAACGCGTAACCCAAGGTGCCGTACCCGGTCGAGGCGTTGAACCAGCGCCGTGGCTGCTCCATGTCGAGTGTCAGGTTGCCGGTGTACACAGGTTGGGTCGAGTCGCCCACCAGAATCGCATTCGGCAGGCGCTCTAGTATGGCGCTCAGCAAGCGCGTCTGGCTCAGGGTGGGCTGGTCCCAGTCTGCCGCCAGGACCTTGCGCAGATTGGCCACGCGGGCCACGCCCCAAGTGCTTTCGTGCACTGGCTGCGGCTGGGCTTGCAGGGCACCGAGCAGCGCTTCGGCAGCCAGCTCGGCATCGGCTACCAGCGCCAGCTCCGGCAGATAATTGCGCACGGTCTGGTCCGGGTCGATGTCAATGCGCAGCAGACTGCCCGGGATCTCGAAGCCTCCCTTGAAGGTCACGTCATAATCGGTTTCGGCCAGTTCGGTGCCGATCGCCAGCACCACGTCAGCCTCGGCCACCAGCGCCCGTGTAGCCGGTAACGACTGGGTCGAGCCGATCTGCAATGGGTGGCTGGCAGGCAGCAAGCCTTTGGCATTGATGGTCAGCGCCACCGGGGCCTGAAGGTGTTCGGCCAGGCGTGCCAGCGCAGCGCCCGCAGCCAACGCCCCGCCACCGGCCAGAATCAGCGGCCGACGTGCACTGGCCAGTCGCTCAGCCATCTGCGCCACGGCCTGAGGTGCAGCCCCTGCCCGACTACCCCGTACAGGGCGTCCCGGCAGCAGGAAGTCGGCCGGTTCAACCAGCACATCGAGCGGGATTTCGATATGTACCGGACGCGGCCGGGCACTGTCGAACACGGCAAATGCCCGGGCCAGCACCTGCGGCAAGTCGGCTGCACTCATCAAAGTGTGGGAAAACGCTGCCACACCCGATACCAGCGCCGCTTGGTTGGGCAGCTCGTGCAGCTTGCCACGGCCACCGCCCAACTGGTCACGGGACTGCACGCTGGAAATCACCAGCATCGGGATCGAGTCGGCATAGGCCTGGCCCATGGCAGTGGTGATATTGGTCATGCCCGGCCCGGTGATAATGAAGCACACCCCGGGTTTGCCGCGGGTGCGCGCATAGCCGTCAGCCATGAACCCGGCACCTTGCTCATGACGTGGGGTGATGTGACGAATGGAAGAGCCCGCCAGGCCACGATAGAGCTCCACGGTATGTACACCGGGGATGCCGAAGACATGATCGACGCCATAGCCTTCAAGGAGATTGACCAGTACTTCGCCGCAGGTTGCCATCAGGGATCACCATGAATCGTGTTGGGGTATGCCCTTATTGGACCCAAGCCACGGCTATCGCCACAATGCAAAAAAACACATACTAGCCATGTCCTGTGATCATGGCTTACTGCAATGAAACGCCTCCCGCCCCTGCCTGCCCTGCACACGTTTCTGGTCACCGCCCAGCAGTGCAACTTCACCCGCGCCGGGCAGCAGTTGCACATCACCCAAGGCGCTGTCAGCCGCCAGATTGCAGCCCTCGAAGAACACCTGGGTTATGCCCTGTTCAAGCGCGAGGCCCGCGGGTTAAGCCTGACCCGTGAAGGCCTGGACTGGCTGCCGCGGGTGCAGCAGGTGTTCGCGCTGATCGAACAAGGGGTGCGCGAAGTGGGCGAGCACAGCACCACCCTGCAGCTCAAGGCCCCCACCTGTGTGATGCGTTGGCTGCTGCCGCGCCTGATGGAATGGCAGGCACTGCGCCCGGATGTGCCGGTTGAGCTGACCACGACCGTGCAGCACGGGGTGGATTTGCGTCGCGAGGGCTTCGATGCGGCGGTGGTCTATGGCAATGCGCCAAACCACGGGCTGCACGTGCGCAAGCTGTTCGATGAGCAGCTGACCCCGGTGTGCGCACCGTCACTGCGTGAAGGGCCTGTGCCGTTGCAGCAGGTGGAAGACCTGGCCCGACATATGTTGCTGCATCCCTCGCGGGATGAACACGACTGGCGGTTGTGGTTGCAGGCGGCCGGAGTGACGCTGGCCACGCATGGACCCAAACAGCATTTCGAGACACTGGACATGGCGATGGCCATGGCTTCGCAGGGGACAGGGGTGGCGATCGGTGACTGGTCGCTGATTGGCGATGACCTGCGCGGTGGGCGGTTGTGCATGCCGTTTGCGCTGAAGGTGCTGACAGGCAAGGGGTATTTCCTGGTGAGCCAGGCCAGGGGTTTGCCGCCGGGGTTGCTGGAGTTGCTGGACTGGCTGGAGGGCCAGGCCAGCCTGTGACAGCCCTTTCGTGGGGTCGCCCACAGGTATGCACATGCCTTGGGATCTGTGCGGTACCAGTGGGAGCGGGCATGCCCGCGAAGCAGGCGACTCAATGGCCGACTGTGGAGTGCAACCTTGAGCGCCGTCCGTTGAATGGACGGCGCCCTGCCGATCACTCTTCGACGCTCATGTATTCCTTGGCCCAGCGAATGTAGTCTTCAGGCTGGGTGTAGGTGTGCGAGAGTTCGGTGGCACTGAGGTTTTCCGACTTGTTCTGCCGGCCACGCTGCAGCCGCAGGCAGTCGTAAGTGGCCTTGATCGCGGCAAAGTAAGCCGCATGGCCATCGACCACGATGCGCACGCCCAGACGCGCCAGGCGTTCGTCATCGCGCAGGTTCGGGTTGCCATAGGTGACCAGCATCAGCGGCACCGTCAGGTGCTCGGCAATCTGCTCGAGCTGCTCGAAGTCCTTGACCCCTACCATGCAAATACCATCAGCGCCCGCCTTCTGGTAGCTCTGGGTACGCACGATGATTTCTTCGGTGCTGAGTACGCCCGCGTTGGTACGGGCAATGATCGACAGGGACGAATCGACTCGTGCCTCCAGCGCCGCGCGGATCTTGCCAACCCCCTCCTCGACCGGGATCAGGTCGGTAGACTTGCGCCCGAACTGGGCAGGCAGCAGGGTGTCCTCGATGGTCAGCGCGGCCACACCGGCGCGCTCCAGTTCGGTCACCGTGCGCATCACGTTCAGTGCGTTGCCATAGCCGTGGTCGGCGTCGGCCAGTACCGGCAGTTGCGCGACCCGACCAATGCGGGTGGCCTGCTCGACGAACTCGCTGAGGGTGATCAGAGCGAAGTCCGGAGCAGCCAACACCTGCAACGAGGCGACCGAACCGCCGAGGATACCGACTTCGAAGCCCAGGTCTGCGGCAATGCGTGCCGACATCGGGTCGAACACCGAGGCAGTGTGGAAACAGGAACCTGAAGCGAGCAGCTCGCGGAAGGCAAAACGCAGATCTTGGTGGGAAGCCTTGGGCATGATCACTCCGCAATAATGTTGAAATTTGAACGGTAACTACCGACCCCTGTAATCGGGTCTACCTGACCTGTTCCAACCGTCGCCATCTGGGCGGTCATGCTCGACATGCAGGCAGAGGAATAAAAGGTGTGGGAGACAGCGGACTGAAAAACCTGCGGCAATATGTTGCACCAAGCTGGTGCAAGCCCCGGATTTCAGCCTCTGTGGCATACCAACGATATCACGCAGCCATGCAGCACTGGATGAATGCGCCAATGCCGATATTGCATAGGGGATGCAGATAGTACATAGGAAGCTACCTAACTCAGGGTACAATTCGGGGGCTTCTGTGAGAGCAGGCTTGCCCGCGAAGAGGCTGCCATAGACAAAACAAGGTATTCCCGTGACCGCCGCCCTGCCCCCCACCTCCCTGCGCAACGTGCTCACCGCCCTCATGCTCGCCATCTTCCTTGGCGCTCTGGACCAGACCATCGTCGCCGTCTCGCTGCCCGCCATCTCGGCACAGTTCAGCGACGTCGGCATGCTGGCCTGGGTCATTTCCGGGTACATGGTGGCAATGACCGTGGCCGTGCCGATCTACGGCAAACTGGGCGACCTTTATGGCCGGCGCCGGATGATCCTCACCGGCATCAGCCTGTTCACCCTGGCCTCCATTGCCTGCGCCATGGCCCAGGACATGCCGCAACTGGTGCTGGCCCGGGTACTGCAGGGTATCGGCGCAGGCGGCATGGTCTCGGTGAGCCAGGCAATCATTGGCGACTTCGTGCCCCCACGCGAACGCGGCCGCTACCAGGGCTACTTCAGCAGCATGTACGCCGCGGCCAGCGTGGCTGGGCCAGTGCTGGGCGGCTGGTTGACCGAGTACCTGTCGTGGCGCTGGGTGTTCTGGATCAACCTGCCGCTGGGGCTGGTCGCCTTGTGGGCCATACGCCGTGCGCTCGGCAGCATGCCGGTGCAGCGTCGCGAGGCACAGGTGGACTACCTTGGCGCCATGCTATTGATTCTCGGCCTTGGCAGCCTGCTGCTGGGCATTACCATGGTGGGCCAGGGCCACACCTGGGCCGACCCGGCCGTGCTGGCGCTGTTCGGCTGCGCCCTGCTTGGCCTCACGCTTTTCATCGCCCACGAACGGCGCTGCCCGGAGCCGCTGCTGCCGCTCAGCCTGTTCAGCAACCGAGTGGCAGTGCTGTGCTGGGCAGTGATCTTTTTCGCCAGTTTCCAGTCCATTTCCCTGACCATGCTCATGCCCTTGCGTTACCAAGGCATCACCGGCGCCGGTGCCGACAGCGCCGCCCTGCACCTGCTGCCGCTGGCCATGGGGCTGCCCATAGGCGCCTTCACAGGAGGCCGCATGACCAGCCGGACCGGGCGCTACAAGCCGCAGATCCTGGCCGGTGCACTGCTGATGCCAGTGGCCATTTTCGCGATGGCACTGACTCCGCCGCAATCCGCGTTGCTCGCTGCGCTGTTCATGCTGCTGACCGGCATAGCCTGCGGGCTGCAATTCCCGACCTCGCTGGTGGGCACACAAAGCGCGGTGGCCAGCAAGGACATCGGCGTGGCCACCAGCACCACCAACCTGTTCCGTTCGCTGGGCGGAGCCATGGGCGTGGCGTGCATGTCCAGCCTGTTGCTGGCACTGCTGCATCAGGGTGGTTTCGAACTGTCGGTCAATCCGTTGCTGGGGAGCTTGAAGGCCGCAGAGGTGGACCTGGTGACTCAGGGACGGTTGCTGGAGACGTTCAGACAACTGTTGATGGGGAGTGCGCTTGTCGCGGTGCTGGGCCTGTTTGCGGCATTCGCGCTACCCGACCGGCAATTGCGCGGCCGCTGAAAGTTGCGCAATCGCTGCAAGAGCCGCCTTGTGCTGCGCACAGCCGCAAGGCAGCCGCGCCCTTAATCCGCCCTTAACACAAACGGGAAACACTCCCTCACAATCCTTCACAAAGTGTCATTTGCGCAGAGCCGGGCTCAAGCGCAGCATATCCAGCCCGGTGTCGACCCATTTTTCGACATCACCCAACAGATCGACACTGTCAGGCAGCAAGAGCCAGCGCCCGATCAGGCCATCGACATAGGCAAACATGGCCACCGCCGCGCGCTCGACATCCAGCTCGCCAGGCAACTGGCCCCGGCGTACGGCATTGGCCAGCGCCAGGGTGATGCCCTTGTGGCAATCCAGCACCGCACACTGGCGCTGCTGGCGAATTTCACACATATCATCGGTGAACTCGCACTTGTGATGCAGGATTTCATTGATACGACGCGTTCGGGCATCGAGCACCAGCTCGTTGAACACCTGCAACAGCAGCTTGCGCATGCAGCCAAGCGGGTCGACTTCATCCTCGCTTTCGCTAGCGCGCGCCAAATGGTCATGGGTCTCGTGCAGGCTGTCGAGCAACGCCTGCACCAGCTCGGCCTTGTTATTGAAGTGCCAGTAGATCGCCCCCCGCGTCACACCCGCCAGTTCGGCGATGTCGGCCAGGGTGGTTCGCGCAACCCCGCGCTTGTAGAAAGCCCTTTCCGCCGCCTCGATGATCTGGGCGCGGGTTTCCTGGGCTTCTTCTTTGGTTCTACGGACCATGGCAGTACAACCTCATCTGGCCCGAACGCGCAGCGCGTGCGGGAAACGCTCCGGGGAACCTCTGCAGGGGCCTCTCGGATGAGCTAATCAAACGCTGAGGCAGTACCGGAGTACAGCCCAGCAGTATTTACAAACAACCATGAATGTAAGTATATTTCTTAGCAAGCTATTTATCCACCGGATAGCATTTTTTCCAGATCAAGATCTCTTCCATTACTCTTGAGCGTCTCCCTGCTCCAGCGACCCGAGGATCCTCATGCAATTCAAGCCAGCCGTTACCGCTCTGGTTTCCGCCGTCGCCCTGGCAACACTGCTCAGTGGCTGTAAGAAAGAAGAAGCAGCGCCAGCGGCGCAGGCTCCTCAGGTCGGCGTCGTGACCATCCAGCCGCAAGCCTTCACCCTCACCTCGGAATTGCCGGGGCGTACCAGTGCCTACCGCGTCGCCGAAGTGCGCCCGCAGGTCAACGGCATCATCCTCAAGCGCCTGTTCAAGGAAGGCAGTGAGGTCAAGGAAGGCCAGCAGTTGTATCAGATCGACCCTGCCGTGTACGAAGCCACCCTGGCCAATGCCAAGGCCAACCTGCTGGCTACACGCTCGCTGGCCGAACGCTACAAGCAACTGATTGACGAACAGGCCGTCTCCAAACAGGAATATGACGACGCCAATGCCAAACGATTGCAGGCCGAGGCTTCGCTCAAGAGCGCACAGATCGACCTGCGCTACACCAAGGTTCTGGCGCCGATCAGCGGCCGTATCGGCCGTTCTTCGTTCACCGAAGGTGCACTGGTGAGCAATGGTCAGACCGATGCCATGGCCACCATCCAGCAGCTCGACCCTATTTATGTCGACGTTACCCAGTCCACCGCCGAGCTGCTCAAGTTGCGCCGTGACCTGGAAAGCGGTCAGTTGCAGAAGGCTGGCGACAACGCCGCCTCGGTTCAGTTGGTGCTGGAGGACGGCAGCCTGTTCAAACAGGAAGGCCGCCTGGAATTCTCCGAAGTCGCGGTCGACGAGACCACAGGCTCTGTGACCCTGCGCGCCCTGTTCCCCAACCCCGATCACACCCTGCTGCCAGGCATGTTCGTGCATGCGCGGCTCAAGGCCGGTGTCAACGCCAACGCCATCCTGGCACCGCAACAAGGCGTGACCCGCGACCTCAAGGGCGCACCAACCGCCCTGGTGGTCAACCAGGAGAACAAGGTCGAACTGCGCCAGCTCAAGGCGAGCCGCACCTTGGGTAGCGACTGGCTGATCGAGGAAGGCCTCAACCCGGGTGACCGCCTGATCACCGAAGGGCTGCAGTACGTGCGCCCGGGCGTCGAGGTGAAGGTCAGCGAAGCCACCAACGTCAAGAAGCCGGCCGGCCCTGTTCAGGCCAACGCGGCGAAAGCAGACGCCAAAGCGGAGTAAACCATGTCGAAGTTCTTTATCGATCGCCCGATCTTCGCCTGGGTGATCGCGTTGGTGATCATGCTGGTCGGGGCCTTGTCGATCCTGAAGCTGCCGATCAACCAGTACCCCAGTATCGCGCCGCCGGCCATCGCCATCGCCGTGACCTACCCGGGCGCCTCGGCGCAAACCGTGCAGGACACCGTGGTGCAGGTGATCGAGCAGCAGCTCAACGGTATCGACAACCTGCGTTATGTGTCGTCGGAAAGTAACTCCGACGGCAGCATGACCATTACCGCCACCTTCGAACAGGGCACCAACCCCGACACCGCGCAGGTACAGGTACAGAACAAGCTGAACCTGGCCACACCACTGCTGCCGCAGGAAGTGCAGCAGCAAGGTATCCGCGTCACCAAAGCAGTGAAGAACTTCCTGCTGGTGATCGGCCTGGTCTCCGAAGACGGCAGCATGACCAAGGACGACCTGGCCAACTACATCGTCTCGAACATGCAGGACCCGATCTCGCGTACTGCGGGTGTGGGTGACTTCCAGGTGTTCGGTGCGCAGTACGCCATGCGTATCTGGCTCGATCCGGCCAAGCTGAACAAGTTCCAGCTGACCCCGGTCGACGTCAAGACCGCCGTGGCCGCACAGAACGTGCAGGTGTCCTCCGGCCAGCTCGGCGGCCTGCCAGCCCTGCCGGGCACCCAGCTGAACGCCACCATCATCGGCAAGACCCGCCTGCAAACCGCCGAGCAGTTCGAGAATATCCTGCTGAAGGTCAACAAAGACGGTTCACAGGTGCGTCTGGGCGACGTCGCCCAAGTGGGCCTGGGGGGTGAAAACTACGCAGTCAGCGCCCAGTTCAACGGCAAGCCGGCTTCCGGCCTGGCGGTAAAACTGGCAACCGGCGCCAACGCCCTGGACACCGCCAAGGCACTGCGCCAGACCATCGCCGACCTGGAACCGTTCTTCCCGCCTGGAGTGAAAGCGGTATTCCCGTATGACACCACCCCAGTGGTCACCGAATCGATCAGCGGCGTGATCCACACCCTGATCGAAGCCGTGGTTCTGGTGTTCCTGGTGATGTACCTGTTCCTGCAGAACTTCCGCGCCACCATCATCACCACCATGACCGTACCGGTCGTATTGCTGGGTACCTTCGGCATCCTTGCCGCCGCGGGCTTCAGCATCAACACCCTGACCATGTTCGCCATGGTCCTCGCCATCGGCTTGCTGGTGGATGACGCCATCGTCGTGGTGGAGAACGTCGAGCGGGTAATGTCCGAGGAAGGCTTGCCGCCCAAGGAGGCTACCAAGCGCTCGATGGAACAGATCCAGGGTGCCTTGGTGGGTATCGCCCTGGTGCTCTCGGCCGTACTGCTGCCCATGGCGTTCTTCGGCGGCTCCACGGGTGTGATCTACCGGCAGTTCTCCATCACCATCGTCTCGGCCATGGGCCTGTCGGTGCTGGTTGCGCTTATCTTCACCCCGGCGCTTTGCGCAACCATGCTCAAGCCGCTGAAGAAGGGCGAGCACCACACCGCCAAAGGCGGGTTCTTCGGCTGGTTCAACCGCAACTTCGACCGCAGCGTCAATGGCTACGAGCGCAGTGTAGGCACCATCCTGCGCAACAAGGTGCCATTCCTGCTGGCCTATGCGCTGATCGTGGTCGGCATGATCTGGCTGTTCGCCCGCATCCCCACCGCGTTCCTGCCGGAAGAAGACCAAGGCGTACTGTTCGCCCAGGTGCAGACCCCGGCCGGCTCCAGTGCCGAGCGTACACAGGCTGTGGTCGACCAGATGCGCGAATACCTGCTCAAGGACGAAGCCGATACCGTATCGTCGGTATTCACCGTCAACGGTTTCAACTTCGCAGGCCGCGGCCAGAGCTCGGGCATGGCATTCATCATGCTCAAACCATGGGATGAACGCTCGAAGGAGAACAGCGTGTTCGCCCTGGCACAGCGTGCCCAGCAGCACTTCTTCACCTTCCGCGATGCAATGGTGTTCGCCTTCGCCCCGCCAGCGGTGCTTGAACTGGGTAACGCCACCGGCTTCGACGTGTTCCTTCAGGACCGCGGCGGTGTCGGCCACGAGAAGTTGATGGAGGCGCGCAACCAGTTCCTGGCCAAAGCCGCGCAGAGCAAGATCCTCAGCGCCGTGCGACCGAACGGCCTGAACGATGAACCGCAGTACCAGCTGACCATTGATGACGAACGTGCCAGCGCCTTGGGCGTGACCATTGCCGACATCAACAACACCCTGTCGATTGCGCTGGGCGCCAGCTACGTCAACGACTTCATCGACCGTGGCCGGGTCAAGAAGGTGTACATCCAGGGCGAACCAAGCGCGCGGATGAGCCCGGAAGACCTGCAAAAATGGTACGTGCGCAACGGCGCAGGCGAGATGGTGCCGTTCTCCTCCTTCGCCAAAGGCGAATGGACCTACGGCTCGCCAAAGCTGTCGCGTTACAACGGTGTCGAAGCGATGGAGATCCTCGGTGCACCGGCGCCTGGCTACAGTACCGGTGAAGCCATGGCCGAGGTCGAGCGCATTGCTGGCGAGCTGCCAAGCGGTATCGGCTTCTCCTGGACCGGCATGTCCTACGAGGAAAAACTCTCCGGCTCGCAGATGCCGGCGCTGTTCGCCCTCTCGGTACTGTTCGTGTTCCTGTGCCTGGCAGCCCTGTACGAAAGCTGGTCGATCCCGATCGCCGTGGTGCTGGTAGTACCGCTGGGTATCATCGGTGCACTGATCGCCACCAGCCTGCGCGGCCTGTCCAACGACGTGTACTTCCTGGTTGGCCTGTTGACCACCATCGGTCTTGCGGCGAAAAACGCCATTCTGATCGTCGAGTTCGCCAAGGAGCTGCACGAACAAGGCCGTAGCCTGTACGACTCAGCGATCGAAGCGTGCCGCATGCGTCTGCGCCCGATCATCATGACCTCGCTGGCGTTCATCCTGGGCGTGGTGCCGTTGACCATCGCCAGCGGCGCCGGCGCCGGCAGCCAGCACGCCATCGGTACTGGCGTGATCGGCGGCATGATCAGTGCGACCGTGCTGGCTATCTTCTGGGTACCACTGTTCTTCGTCGCAGTGTCGTCGCTGTTCGGCAGCAAAGAGCCGGAAAAAGACGTCACCCCTGAAAATCCACGTTATGAGGCTGGGCAATGACCAAGTCTTTGTTGTCCCTGGCGGTAACCGCTTTCATTCTTGGCGGCTGCTCGCTGATCCCTGACTACCAGACCCCGGAAGCGCCGGTGGCTGCGCAGTGGCCACAAGGCCCTGCCTATTCGCCGACGCAATCGGCGGATGTCGCCGCTGCTGAACAGGGCTGGCGTCAGTTCTTCCACGACCCAGCGCTACAACAGCTGATCCAGACCGCGCTGGTCAATAACCGCGACCTGCGCGTTGCGGCGCTGAACCTCGACGCCTACCGTGCGCAATACCGCATTCAGCGCGCCGACCTGTTCCCGGCGGTTTCGGCCACCGGCAGCGGCAGCCGCCAGCGTGTCCCGGCGAACATGTCGCAAACAGGTGAATCTGGCATCACCAGCCAGTACTCGGCCACTTTGGGCGTCAGCGCCTACGAGCTGGACCTGTTCGGCCGCGTGCGCAGCCTGACCGAGCAGGCCCTGGAAACCTACCTCTCCAGCGAGCAGGCGCGTCGTTCCACGCAGATCGCCCTGGTAGCCAGCGTGGCCAACGCCTACTACACCTGGCAGGCCGACCAGGCCCTGTTCAAGCTGACCGAAGAAACGCTGAAGACCTACGAGGAAAGCTACAACCTCACCCGTCGCAGCAATGAAGTCGGCGTGGCCTCGGCCCTGGACGTCAGCCAGGCGCGCACCGCCGTGGAAGGCGCCCGGGTCAAGTACTCGCAGTACCAGCGCCTGGTCGCCCAGGACGTCAACAGCCTGACTGTGCTGCTGGGTACCGGCATTCCTGCCGACCTGGCCAAGCCGCTGGCGCTCGATGACGACCAACTGGCCGAAGTACCGGCCGGCCTGCCATCGGATATCCTCCAGCGTCGCCCGGACATTCAGGAAGCCGAGCACCTGCTCAAGGCCGCCAACGCCAACATTGGCGCAGCCCGCGCAGCGTTCTTCCCGAGCATCAGCCTGACCGCCAACGCCGGCAGCCTGAGCCCCGACATGGGCCACCTGTTCTCGGGCGGCCAGGGCACCTGGCTGTTCCAGCCGCAGATCAACCTGCCGATCTTCAACGCCGGCAGCCTGAAAGCCAGCCTGGACTACTCGAAAATCCAGAAGGACATCAACGTCGCCAAGTACGAAAAAACCATCCAGACGGCCTTCCAGGAAGTCTCCGATGGCCTGGCGGCGCGCAAGACCTTCGACGAGCAGTTGCAAGCCCAGCGCGACCTGGTGCAGGCAAACCAGGACTACTACCGCCTGGCCGAACGCCGCTACCGCATCGGGATTGACAGCAACCTGACCTTCCTCGACGCCCAACGCAACCTGTTCAGTGCCCAGCAAGCACTGATCGGAGACCGCCTGTCGCAGCTGACCAGCGAGGTCAACCTGTACAAGGCGCTCGGCGGTGGCTGGTACGAGCAGACCGGGCAGGCCAACCAGCAAGCATCGGTGGAAACACCGAAAGGCTGATCGGCCTTGTTACAGCACAAGCCCACCCTTAGCGGTGGGCTTTGCTTTTTTACTGCCTGTGCCGGCCAGTATCCCTTGGTGATTCACCGTCGCAGCCACCACCGTATTCGCGGGTGAACCCGCTCCTACACTGATCGGTGGTGGACACATACCGGTAGTTGGGCGCAAGCCGTTGCAGGAGCGGGTTTACCCGCGAAGAGGCCAGCACAGGAGACTTATTAACCAACCAGAACATTCCGTTCGATTATCGCCCCGTTCCGTTTGCGGCGAATTGCCTCACCCCCGTACAACCCCGCACCATCCCCCCACGCAACGTTGCCCAAGTTCATCAAAAACCACCCGCACCTGCAGGCCCGATCCCGCAGTGCACTGGTTCGACCATAAAAACAAGAGATTCACGACAGATGAGCATTTCGCTACCCGCACGCCAGCTGCTGCCCGGCCTGCTGGCCATGTCCTGCGCCCTCCCCGTGTTCGCCGCCAACGAAGGTGGTTTCATCGAGGACGCCAAGGCCAACCTCAACCTGCGCAACTTCTACATCAACCGCAACTTCGTCGACCCGGCCCACCCACAGGGCAAGGCCGAGGAATGGACGCAAAGCTTCATCCTCGATGCCCGCTCCGGTTTCACCCAGGGCACGGTCGGCTTCGGCGTGGACGTACTGGGGCTGTACTCGGTCAAGCTCGACGGCGGCAGAGGCACCACCAACACTCACTTGCTACCTGTGCATGACGACGGGCGCCCGGCCGATGACTTCGGCAGGCTGGGTGTGGCGCTGAAAGCCAAGCTGTCCGAAACCGAGCTGAAAGTCGGTGAATGGATGCCGGTACTGCCAATCCTGCGTTCAGACGATGGTCGCTCGTTGCCGCAAACCTTCCGCGGTGGTCAACTGACCTCCAGGGAAATCGCCGGCCTGACCCTGTACGCCGGCCAGTTCCGCGGCAATAGCCCGCGCAACGATGCCAGCATGGAAGACATGTCGCTCAACGGCAAAGCTGCCTTCACCTCCGACCGTTTCAACTTTGGCGGCGGTGAGTACAGCTTCAACGACAAGCGCACCATGATCGGCCTGTGGGATGCCCAGCTCAAGGACATCTACCGCCAGCAGTACCTCAACCTGACGCACAGCCAGCCGCTGGGCGACTGGACGCTGGGCGCCAACCTGGGCTACTTCATCGGCAAGGAAGATGGCGCCGAACGTGCCGGCAAGCTGGACAACCGCACCGCCTCCGCCCTGCTTTCGGCGCGCTACCAAGGCCACACTTTTTACGTTGGCCTGCAGAAGGTCAGCGGCGATGACGCCTGGATGCGGGTCAATGGCACCAGTGGCGGTAGCCTGGCCAACGACAGTTACAATTCAAGCTTCGACAATGCCAAGGAGCGTTCCTGGCAGGTTCGCCATGACTTCAACTTCGCCGCCGTCGGCGTACCCGGCCTGACCCTGATGAACCGTTATATCAAGGGTGAAAACGTCACCGCGGGCAGCGTGGACGATGGCAAGGAATGGGCGCGGGAAACAGAGCTGGCCTATGTGGTGCAGTCGGGCAGCTTCAAGGACCTGTCGGTGAAATGGCGCAACTCGACCATGCGTCGCGACTTCAGCACCAACGCGTTCGATGAGAATCGCTTGATTGTGAGTTACCCGCTGAACCTTCTGTGAATCAAATGGCCTCTTCGCGGATGAACACGCGAAGAGGCCAGATGCCCCTCAAGTGACCTAAAGCTATAAACATTCATGCACCTTCTTTGAGGGCATGATTTGCTACAGCTGAATAAAACCCTGCCATGAATTTGCCAGTGCGAGCTGCCGCCATTCGCTGAGATGATGATAGTGGCGACTGCAGGCTATCCTGATCACTATCCGCTACAGGTGAAACCAAGCTGAACAGGGAGGCACAACAATGAAAACCCTCGTCGACCACCTGAGCCAATACGCCAACTATCACCGCGACCCGCGCAACATTTTCACCCACTTCATCGGCATCCCCATGATCGTGCTGGCAGTCACCATCCTGCTGTCACGTCCAGGCTGGGAGATAGCTGGCATCTGGCTGTCCCCCGCCCTGCTGGCAGCGGCGGCGTCGGTGTGGTTCTACCTGCGCCTGGACCTGCGCTTCGGGCTGGTGATGGGGCTGTTGCTGGGCCTGTGCCTGTGGGTCGGTGAGGCGCTGGCAGTGCAGTCGACAACACTATGGCTCGGCGCCGGGCTGGGGGCGTTCGTGGTGGGCTGGATCATCCAGTTCATCGGCCACTACTACGAAGGCCGCAAACCGGCATTTGTCGACGATGTGAGCGGCCTGATCATCGGGCCATTGTTCGTGGTGGCGGAAGCTGCGTTCATGCTGGGCCTGTGCCCGACACTGAAGCATGCCGTGGAAACCAAAGCCGGCCCGGTTGCCATGCGGGAGAAAAAGGCGTCGGTGTAAGGGCCATTGCGGGCAAGCTCCCTGCCACAGGTCTGCAGGGTTATGCAGGACCTGTGGCAAGGAGCTTGCCCGCGAACACGATTTACTGGCGCGACTCTACGCCAAGTTCATCCCACACCGACTCAGCCAGGTGGAACGTGGCATTGGCCGCCGGAATGCCGCAGTAGATCGCGCTCTGCATCAGCACTTCCTTGATCTCGTCGCGGGTCACGCCATTGTTGGCCGCCGCACGCAGGTGCAGCTTCAGCTCGTCGTTGCGGTTCATGCCGATCAGCATGGCGATGGTGATCAGGCTGCGGGTATGGCGCGGCAGCCCCGGGCGGGTCCAGATGTCACCCCAGGCGTGGCGGGTGATCATTTCCTGAAACTCGCCATTGAAGTCGTTGAGTTTCTCCAGGCTGCGGTCCACGTGGGCATCGCCCAGCACTGCGCGGCGCACTTGCATGCCAGCGTCGTAACGTTGTTTCTCGTCCATGGCGTTGTCCTCAGTGAGCCAGCAGGAAATCGAGCACGCGACGGCTGAAGGCCTCGCCAATCTCGACGTTGGACAGGTGCGCCGCCGGGAAGTCGACGTACTCGGCACCTTGGATACCGGCCTGCATGAAGCGGCCATGCTCAGGGGTGGTCACCACGTCTTCAGTACCGGCAACGATCAGCGCGGGCACCTGGATGCGGCCCAGTTGCTCACGATAATCAGCGTCACGTACCGCTGCGCAGTTGCCGGCATAGCCTTGCGGGCTGGTTTGCGCCAGCATCTGGCAGATACGCTGAGCCTGCTCCGCCTGCGCCTCGGCAAAGCCCGGTGTGAACCAGCGGGCGATGGAGGCATCCCGAAGGTCGACCATTGCCTGCTGGCCACCTTTGAGCACAGTGTCGATACGGGTGTTCCACACCTCGTCGTTGGCGATCTTGGCGGCCGTGTTGCACAGGGTCAGGCTGCGCAGGCGCTCACCTGCATTGATGCCCAGCCACTGGCCGATCAGGCCACCCATCGACAGGCCGACGAAGTGAGCTTTCTGGATGTCCAGGCCATCGAGCAGGGCCAGCACGTCTCGGCCCAGCTGTTCGATGCTGTAAGGGCCTTCAGTGACCAGCGATGCACCGTGACCGCGGGTGTCGTAGCGCAGCACCCGGAAGTGCTGGCTCCACAACGGAATCTGGGTGTCCCACATGCCCAGGTCGGTACCCAGCGAGTTGGACAGGACCAGCACCGGGGCGTCTTCCGGGCCATCGATCTGGTAATTCAAAATGCCATCGGCCAGTTGCAAGTGCGCCACAGCGGTCTCCTTCAGGCAGTGAAACGTTGATGTTCGGACACGGCGCGCGCCACCCAGACGCGCGCCTGGCCCAGGTAATGGGCAGGGTCGAGCAGGCGATCGAGTTCTTCGCCAGACAGCTCGGCGCTGACCTGCGGTTCGTCACCCAGCACGGCACGCAAGTGCCGCTGTTCGGCCACCGCGCGCTGGCAGCATTGTTCCAGCAGGTGGTGGGCACGGTCGCGCCCCAGCCGCTGGGCAAGGACGATGCTCACCGCTTCGGCCAGCACCAGACCTTGTGTCAGGTCGAGGTTACGGCGCATGCGCGCGGCATCCACCTCCATGCCCTCGGCAATCATTTGAGCCTGGCGCAGGGCGCCAGAGACCAGGCAGCAGATATCCGGCAGGGTTTCCCACTCGGCATGCCATAGGCCCAGGCTGCGTTCGTGCTCCTGGGGCATGGCCGCGAACAGCGTCGACAGCAGACCCGGCACGCGGGTTGCGGCACCGATCAATACGGCGGCCCCCACCGGATTGCGCTTGTGTGGCATGGTCGAAGAACCACCTTTACCCGGCGCAGAAGGCTCAAACACCTCCCCCGCCTCGGTTTGCATCAGCAGGCTGATATCGCGACCGAACTTGCCCAGGCTGCCGGCAACCAGGCCCAGTACCGAGGCAAACTCCACCAGGCGGTCACGCTGGGTGTGCCAGGGCTGTTCGGGCAGGGACAGCTTGAGCTGTTCGGCCAGCGCTTCGGCCACCGGCATCGCCTTGCTGCCCAAGGCCGCCAGGCTGCCCGAGGCACCGCCGAATTGCAGGACCAGCAGGCGCGGGCGCAATTCCTGCAGGCGCTGACGGTGGCGGGTCAAAGCGCCCAGTACACCGGCCAGCTTCATGCCCAGGGTCACCGGGGTAGCATGCTGCAACCAGGTACGCCCCACCAGTGGCGTATCGGCATGCTTCAACGCCTGCTGCGACAGGGTATCAGCCAGCTTGCCGAGGTCGGCCTCGATCAAGCCCAGAGCATCGCGCAACTGCAGAACCAGACCGGTGTCCATCGCATCCTGGCTGGTGGCCCCGAGGTGCACATAGCGCTCAGCTTCAGGCACGCCAGTGGCGATCACCTTGCCCAACGCTTTCACCAACGGAATTGCCGAGTTACCCGCGGTGGCAATGGCATTGGCCAGCGCGCCAACGTCATAGCGCTCGGCCTGGCAGGCCGCCTCGATGGCCGCCACCGCGCTGTGCGGGACCAAACCGGTAGAGGCTTCGGCACGGGCAAGCGCTGCTTCGAAATCCAGCATGCCCTGCAGGCGGCCACGGTCGGAGAAAATCTCGCGCATGGCCGGCGCGGTGAAATAGGCGTCGAACAGTTGGTTGCTCATGCAGCGTCCTTAATCATCATGGTGCAGATACGCCGCCTGCTTCGGCAGGCGCAGGCTGAACAGGAAGGCAATCGCCATCATCGCCGTCACGTACCAGTAGAAAGTGTTTTCCATCCCGAGGCTTTTCAGGCCCAAGGCCACATACTCGGCCGAACCGCCGAATGCTGCGTTGGCCACCGCATAGGCCAGGCCCACACCCAGTGCCCGCACCTGTGGCGGGAACATCTCAGCCTTCACCAGACCGCTGATCGAGGTGTAGAAACTGACGATACACAGGGCCAGGCTGATCAGCACGAAGGCCATGATCGGGCTGGTCACGGTTTTCAGTGCCATCAGCAGCGGCACTGTGCACAGGGTACCCAGCGCACCAAACAGCAGCATCGAATTGCGCCGACCGATGCGGTCGGACAACATGCCGAAGAACGGCTGCACCACCATGAACAGAAACAACGCCCCGGTCATCACGTAGCTGGCGTTCTTGGCTGTCATGCCCGCAGTGTTGACCAGGTACTTCTGCATATAGGTGGTGAAAGTATAGAAAATCAGCGAGCCACCAGCGGTGTAGCCAAGCACCGTGATGAACGCCGCTGCGTGATTGCGGAACAGGCCACCGATCGAACCTGCATCCTTGTCATTACGGGCTTCGGCGCTACTGGTCTCGTGCAGCGAACGGCGCAGCATCAGCGAGATCAGGGCGGCGATGGCCCCCACCACGAAGGGAATGCGCCAGCCCCAGGCCCGCAGCTCATCTTCAGTCAGCAGCTGTTGCAGGATCACCACGACCAGTACCGCCAGCAACTGGCCGCCGATCAGGGTGACGTACTGGAACGAAGCAAAGAAACCACGCTGCCCACGCAGGGCCACTTCACTCATGTAGGTGGCCGTGGTGCCGTATTCGCCTCCTACCGACAGGCCCTGGATCAGCCGGGCCAGCAATAGCAGCGCCGGGGCCCAGGTGCCGATGCTGGCATAGGTGGGCAGGCAGGCGATCATCAGGGAGCCGAAGCACATCATCAGCACCGAGATCATCAGGGAATTCTTGCGACCATGACGGTCGGCGAGACGGCCGAAGATCCAGCCACCAATGGGGCGCATCAGGAAGCCTGCGGCAAATACACCCGCCGTGTTCAACAGTTGCACGGTGGGGTCGTCGGAGGGGAAGAAGGCTGGGGCGAAGTAGATCGCGCAGAAGGCGTAGACGTAGAAATCGAACCATTCCACCAGGTTGCCTGACGAGGCACCGACAATAGCGAAGATGCGCGAGCTGCGCTCTTCGCCGGTGTAATAGGTTGAGGTCATGAGGGTTTTACTCCTGGTGGGTACTAGGTAAATCTAGACATACCTGGTAACACACTCGTTCCGCTATCTGGCTGGCAATTGGCCTTATGTCTCACAGGACAGGCCTCTTCGTGGGCAAGCCAGCCCCCACAGGGGATTGCGTGGATCCCTGTGGGAGCTGGCTTGCACGCGAAGAGGCCGGTACAGGTCAAACCCGCTCGATGGCCAGCGCCAGACCTTGGCCGACACCCACACACATGGTCGCCAGGCCTTTACGCCCACCACTCTTCTCCAACTGGTGCAGCGCAGTCAGCACCAGGCGCGCACCGCTCATGCCCAGCGGGTGGCCCAGGGCAATGGCGCCGCCATTAGGGTTTACCTGTGGCGCATCGTCAGCGACACCCAGCTCACGTAGCACTGCCAGGCCTTGGCTGGCAAACGCTTCGTTAAGCTCGATCACGTCGAAATCACTTACCGCCACCCCCAGACGCTCGGTCAGCTTGCGCACCGCCGGCACCGGGCCAATGCCCATGACACGTGGAGCAACGCCGCCGCTGGCCATGCCCAGAACGCGGGCACGCGGGGTCAGGCCGTGTTTCTTCACCGCTGCGGCCGAGGCCAGGATCATCGCCGCAGCACCGTCGTTCACGCCCGAGGCGTTGCCGGCGGTGACCGTCTTGTCCGGGCCGTTGACCGGTTTGAGCTTGGTCAGCGCCTCCAGCGTGGTTTCCGGGCGCAGGTGTTCGTCACGTTCGACGATGATTTCGCCCTTCTTGTGAACGATACGCACCGGCACAATTTCTTCGGCGAAGAAGCCGGCAGCCTGCGCAGCGGCAGCCTTCTGCTGACTGCGCAGGGCGAACGCGTCCTGGTCAGCACGCGAAACCTGATAGTCGTCAGCCACGTTGTCGGCGGTTTCCGGCATGGAATCCACACCATACTGGCTCTTCATCAGCGGGTTGATGAAACGCCAGCCAATAGTGGTGTCTTCCAGCTTCATGTTGCGCGAATAGGCGCTTTCAGCCTTGCCCATGACGAACGGAGCGCGCGACATCGACTCGACGCCACCCGCAATCACCAGTTCCATCTCGCCGCTGGCGATGGCGCGGAAAGCGGTGCCGATGGCATCCATGCCCGATGCACACAGGCGGTTCAGGGTGACGCCCGGGATGCTTTCCGGCAGGCCGGCCAGCAGCAACGCCATGCGGGCGACGTTGCGGTTGTCTTCACCGGCCTGGTTGGCGCAACCAAAGAACACTTCGTCTACCTGGTCCCACTGCACGCCTGGGTTGCGCTCTACCAGCGCCTTCAGCGGCACGGCTGCCAGGTCGTCGGCCCGTACGCTGGCCAGGGCGCCGCCGAAGCGGCCGATCGGGGTACGGATGGCATCACAGATGAATACGTCGTGCATCAGGCTTCTCCTGCCAGCTGGCCATGGGCCGCGGCGGTACGGGCGTCGAGGTCACACATGGTGGACAGCTCGATTGGGGTGGGTTCGGAAATGGTCTGCGCGTGGCATTTGGAGGCTCCTGGTCAGGGTGCTTCGGTGAACCCAGATTAAGGAGACTGGTAGGTACCTTACAATCCGATAATCGACTATCTGTGCGATTAACGAACCATTTGTTGCGCGGCTATCCAGGGCAGCTGTGCGCCCTGATCGCAGCACAACGCCGCTCTGCCGGAGCAGCCTTGTGCTGCAAATGGGCCGCAACGCGGCCCTTGCCCTCAGGTCGCGTCAGCGTGGCTGACCAGCCCCTTGACGACCACACCCACGGTCGCCAGCGCCGCCGGCACCAGCAACGCCGTCAGCACCTGTTCGAAGTTCCAGCCCAGGCCCAGCAGCGTGGCGCCACTCCAGGCCCCGAGAATCGCACCAAAGCGGCCAATACCCAGCATCCACGATACACCCGTGGCCCGGCCCTGGGTGGGATAGAAGCGTGCCGCCAGCGATGGCATTGCCGACTGCGCACCGTTCACGCACATACCGGCGACGAGTACCAGCGTGGCTAACACGGTGATGTTGCCCAGGCTCTGCCCCACTGCGTAGGCGAACACCCCGGCCAGCAGATAGAAAATGCCGATCACCTTGTGCGGATTGAAACGGTCCATGGCCCAACCCACGCCGACTGCACTTAGCACTCCGCCAAACTGGAACAGCGCGCCAATGAATGCGGCCTGTTCCATGCTCGCACCACTGTCACGCATCAGGGTTGGCAGCCAGCTGGTCAAGAGGTAGACAATCACCAGACCCATGAAATAGGTCAGCCACAGCAGCACGGTACCCAAGCCGTACGTGCCAGAGAAGATCACCGCGAACACGTTGCGTGCAGCCACCGCCTTTTGCTCCGGCACGCTGAAACTGCCGGCCTCGGCCACCACTTGCGGCGCGATTGGCGACAAGGTCTTGCGCACCTTGTCGGTGCCGCGGTTGCGCACCACGAGGAACCGCGCCGACTCCGGCAGCCAGACCATCAGCACCAGCGCCAGCAGCAACGGCAGCACGCCACCGATGACCAGCAGGCTGTGCCAGCCGTAGGCCGGGATCATCTTGGCGGAAATGAAGCCTCCACCCGCCATGCCCAGGTTGAAGCCACAGAACATGCTGGTCACCAGCAGCGATTTGAGGCGCTCCGGGGTGTACTCGGACAACAGCGTGGTGGCGTTGGGCATGCCTGCACCCAGGCCCAGGCCAGTCAGGAAGCGCAACACCAGCAACTGGTCGACGTTGGTGGCATAGGCCGAGGCGAGGCTGAAGCCACCGAACACCAGCACCGCCCCCACCAGCACGCCCTTGCGGCCAAAGCGGTCAGCCAGCGGCCCGGAGCCCAGGGCGCCGAACACCATGCCGATCAACGCGGCACTCATGACCGGTCCAAGGCTGGCGCGATCGATCCCCCACTCTTGCGACAGTGCCGGGGCGATGAAACCCATGGCAGCGGTGTCCAGGCCATCGAGGAAGACGATCAGGAAGCACAGCAGCACGACCCGCCACTGATAGCGGGACAGCGGCTGCTGATTGATGAACGACTGAACGTCGAGGCTTTTGCCGACGTTGGTTTGCGCTTGGTTCATTATTGTTATCCAGAATGTGGGGCACAGTCAGGCCATTGCACGCGGGCAACCGGTACAAGGGCGATGATTGGGGTAAAGGGCCTGGGTCAGCCTGGATACAACGGTACTGCATGCGGGTGCGGCCGCAGCAGCGAGGTGACAGTATTCATGAGTAAGTGCCTCTTGTGTTTTTCTTGTTCGGTCGGCTAGCCGACCGTTGCGAGAGACATTAATCAGCGGGCCGAGGTGAAGCAATTCACCCGGCACGACACTGTGCGTTTATCGCACAAGAAACGGTTTTGCCTGTTCTGATCCGGGGCCGCAAAGTGCTCCCTGCGGTCTCAACCAAACAACTGATGGCAAAGGTCCCGGCTGGCTGCCAGCAAAATCGGCAAGAACCGCTGCTCCAGCTCACTGCGGGTCACCCGCCCGACATGGGTACTTACATTCAACGCAGCCAACACCTGCCCCGAAGCGTCGTACACCGGCACTGCAATCGATCGCAGCCCCTGTTCCAGTTCCTGGTCCACCACGCACCAGCCTTGGGCGCGCACCTGCTGGATGCAGGCAAACAACGACTCAGGGTCATTCAGGGTACGGCTGGTGCGCGCCTTGAGGTCGGCACGTTCCAGGTACTCACGCAGGCTGGTGTCGTCCATGGCCGCCAGCAGAATGCGCCCCATCGACGTGCAATAGGCCGGCAGGCGCCCACCCACCGACAGATCGACCGAGATCAGCCGCTCGACCGTGGCCGAGCGGGCTATATAAAGGATGTCGTCACCTTCGAGGGTGGCCATGTTGGCCGCCTCATGCAACTGGTCGCTGATGCGATCCAGGTACGGCTGGGCAGAAATTGCCAGCGGCGTCGACGACAGGTAGGCATGCCCCAGGGTCAGCACTTTGGGCAGCAGCGAATAGGTACGCCCGTCGGTGGTGGCGTAACCCAGCTTGATCAACGTGTGCAGGCACCGGCGCACGGCTGCGCGAGGGATTTCGGTACGGTGGCTGATCTGGGCGATGGTCAGGTGACGCTTGCGCTCCTGGAACGCCTGGATCACGGCCAGGCCACGCGCCAGTGAGGTCATGAAGTCAGGGTCACCGGTAAAGGCCTGGATGCGTTTGGCCGGGGACGCCACGATCGGCGGCGCCATGGCCGTCGAAGCAGGCCGCGCCACCTCCGGATTGGCGGAATCGTTGCCCAGGGTTTCGTCACTCATCGCACACCTCAAAAAAAACACCCGTTCGTGCGATTATCGAACAAACGGCCGATAATCGCAATTGACCGCCGACACGTTTGCTTATACCTTTCCCATGCCACTTGTGGCTTCTTTGGAGAGACTGGTCAGGTACCCACCGTAGAAGTCCCCAGGCAACGGCCTCGCCTTTTCGGGCGAGGCCGTTTTTCATTACGGCCTGCCCTGACAATGCAGCGAACTTCTATCCGTCAATCCTTTCAAACTTGTACGAAAGGTCCCAACTGTTCGCGGACACATCCTGCTAGTTACGCCAGATGATGTCAGGGTTGAGTAAATTAACGATGTTCGGCGAATTATCGGTTGCTATAATCGATTGCGCAGGCCCTCCGCTTACCGTGGTCATAGAACCTTCCGCTTTATCAAGCCGTTGCGGCCAGCAAGGCAATATGCATGTGGCACAATGCATGACAACAGTCATTACACTTTTTTTCAGGTACTGCACGTGACGAAAGATGAACTGCGCGCGGAACTCGAGCGCCAGGCTGAACGTTACAAGGATGTTTATGGTGGCGAAGTCACCACTTACGCCGCACAACCGGATCCGGAACGCAAACCCTGGCGCAAGCGTGCCAGCGTTCGCGACCAGGCCTTCAGCCAGGAACTGGAACGCATCGAAAAAGAACTGCGCAGCGACAACCCCTGAGTCTCGGGGCCCCTGCGCGTCGTCGCCCGGTCAGCCCGGGCGAGGTCGATCTTTACTGTCTGGCCGATGATGAAATGGAATTACACAAATTTCATACGGCCGTTTGAAATTTTGCGAAATGGACATTTCTCAACATTTAGGCCATTTTTCGCCATGATTTTCGACTTTTAGCCGCCATTTACCCCACTGAACGCCCCCCTCTGCACGACACGCTTGCACCATGAAGGCTGTCATCTGTCTGTTGCAAGTGCATCGATTGCAAAGGTTTTCTGGCATAATCCCGCCCCCCTATGACCCGCCAGACAACCTTCATGATCGATTTATTCAGCGGACTGGATGCCTGGGTGTTGGTGAGCCTGCTGCTCGCCTTGACCTTCGTACTCGCCTTCGAGTTCATCAATGGCTTTCATGACACCGCCAACGCGGTAGCTACCGTCATCTATACCAAAGCCATGCCACCGCACCTCGCCGTGTTCTTCTCCGGCGTGTTCAATTTCCTTGGCGTTCTGCTCGGCGGTGTAGGGGTGGCCTATGCCATCGTGCACCTGTTGCCGGTAGAGCTGCTGATCAATGTGAACACCGGACACGGCCTGGCCATGGTCTTCTCGTTGCTGGCCGCGGCCATCACCTGGAACCTGGGCACTTGGTACTTTGGCATCCCCGCCTCCAGTTCGCACACGCTGATCGGCTCCATTCTCGGCGTCGGCCTGGCCAACGCCCTGATCAACGACATTCCGCTGGGCGACGGCGTCAACTGGCAGAAAGCGATCGATATCGCCATGTCGCTGGTGGTCTCGCCAATGGCCGGCTTCGCCGTTGCTGCCCTGGTGCTGATCGGCCTGAAATGGTGGCGCCCGCTGTCGAAGATGCACAAGACCCCGGAACAGCGCCGCAAGCTCGACGACAAGAAGCACCCGCCCTTCTGGAACCGTCTGGTCCTGGTGGTTTCCGCCATGGGTGTGAGCTTCGTGCACGGCTCCAACGACGGCCAGAAAGGCATCGGCCTGATCATGCTGGTGCTGATCGGTATTGTCCCGGCCAAGTTCGTACTCGACCTGAACAGCACTACCTACCAGATCGAGCGTACTCGCGACGCCACGCTGCACATGAGCCAGTTCTACCAGCGCAACGCCGCCACCCTGGGCGAGTTCCTGGCACTGGGCAAGGCCAAGGCCAGCGATCTGCCGGAGCAGTTCAGCTGCAACCCACAGCAGACCGAACCGACCATTGCTGCGCTGCAGACCTCGCTGAAGGGCGTGACGGACTACCACAGCCTCGATGCCGAGAAGCGCGTTGAAGTACGCCGCTACCTGTTGTGCCTGGATGACACTGCGAAGAAGGTTGGCAAGCTGCCAGGCCTGGACGCCCGTGAAAAATCCGACCTTGAAAAGCTGCGCAAAGACCTCACCGCCACTACCGAATACGCCCCGTTCTGGGTGATCGTGGCCGTCGCCCTGGCCCTTGGCCTGGGCACCATGGTGGGCTGGAAGCGCGTCGTGTTGACCGTAGGCGAGAAGATCGGCAAGCAAGGCATGACCTATGCCCAAGGTATGTCGGCACAGATCACCGCAGCCTGCGCCATCGGCATGGCCAACGTATTCGCCCTGCCGGTATCGACCACCCACGTGCTGTCGTCCGGCGTGGCCGGCACCATGGTCGCCAACAAAAGTGGCCTGCAAGGCGGTACTGTGAAGACCATCCTGCTGGCATGGGTCCTGACCCTGCCTGCCTCGATGGGCCTGGCGGCCGGCCTGTTCTGGCTGGCGTCCAAAGCCATTGGCTGAGTGACACCGCGATGAATGAAGGCGCCTCCGGGCGCCTTTTTCATAGCCGTTGCTCCTGTGCCGCCCTGTTCTTTGCCGAAGCAGCCTTGCGCTCCTGAAGGCATGGGGCGGCGCAGGAAGACTACCTTTTCTTGCTCCCTAACAACGATCCCATCAATCCGCGCACCAACTGCCGCCCCAACTGGTTAGCTGCCTGGCGCACTGCCGACTTGATCGCCTGCCCCGCTGCACTCTGCAAGAATTCGCCAGCCTTGTCGGCAAAACTCTCTTCATCCGCCTTCGGTTGTGGCGCCGGTTCCACTGGCTCGCCCTTACGCTGGCTCAGCATTTCATAGGCAGACTCACGGTCCACCGGTTTGTCATAGCGCCCCGCCAATGGCGAAGCGGCAATCAGCGCACTGCGCTCAGTCGCGCTCAGCGGCCCTATACGCGACTGCGGCGGTGCAACCAACACCCTCTGCACGATGGCCGGCGTCCCCTTTTCCTCCAATGTACCCACCAGCGCTTCGCCAATACCCAGTTCGGTCAGCACTGCCAGGGTGTCGAACGCCGGGTTGGGGCGGAAACCATCGGCTACCGCCCGCAGCGACTTCTGCTCCTTGGCAGTGAACGCCCGCAAGCCGTGCTGAATGCGCAAGCCCAACTGGGCCAGCACCGCGTCGGGCAAGTCTCCCGGCGATTGGGTAACGAAATAGACCCCCACTCCCTTGGAGCGGATCAGCCGGACCACTTGCTCAAGACGGTCCTGCAAGGCCTTGGGCGTGCCGTTGAACAGCAAGTGTGCTTCATCGAAGAACAGCGCCAGCACCGGCTTGTCGGCATCACCGCGCTCGGGCAACTGCTCGAACAGTTCGGCCAGCAGCCACAACAGAAACGTCGCGTATACCTTAGGTGCTTCGTGCACCAATCGGCTGGCATCGAGCAGGTGGATACGCCCACGGCCATCCGGATCAGTGCGCAGCAGATCCTCCAGTTGCAATGCCGGCTCGCCGAACAGTGCCTCGGCGCCCTGCTGCTCCAAAGTAGCGAGCCGGCGCAACAAGGCCTGGGTGGAAGCCGTGGTCATCAGCGCGCTGTCTTCGCCGAGCAGCTGCGGGTTGTCCTTCAGATGCGCCAGCAGGGCTTTGAGGTCTTTGAGGTCCAGCAGCAGCAGGCCTTCGCGGTCGGCCACCTTGAATGCTGCATATAGCGCAGCCTGCTGGCTGTCGGTCAGTTCCAGCAAGTTGCCCAGCAGCAACGGCCCCATTTCACTGAGGGTGGTGCGCAGCGGGTGGCCAGACTGCCCCTCGATATCCCACAAGCTCACCGGATAGGCCCGGGGCGTATGCCCCAGCCACGGCATGCCGGCGATACGCTCAGCCACCTTACCCTGTGGCGCACCGGCAGCCCCCAAACCACAGAGGTCGCCTTTGACATCGGCGGCGAACACCGCCACCCCAGCGTCGCTGAACACCTCCGCCAAGTGCTGCAGGGTGACGGTCTTGCCGGTACCGGTTGCGCCAGCCACCAGGCCGTGGCGGTTGGCCAGGCGCATCGCTTGCCCGACTGGCTGGCCATCCGGCCCCGCTCCTACAACGATGGTCGAATATTCCGACATCTTTTTAATCCTCTGCTCAAGCTTTAGCTTAATTCGGCCGATACCTGTGGGTGATATTCGCCTTAATAGAGAGGAACAACCGAAAGGGGACTTCTCGGGATGTTGCACAACCTACGGCTCCACTCGTGCGAACGCCTGATATAGAACCTTAGCGGAACCGATTACGCCCATGAACAAAAGCCTTCGTTTCAGCCACAAGATTCTTTTGGCGGCATCACTGATCGTGATCCTCGCCTTCAGCCTTTTCACCCTCTACAACGATTACCTCCAGCGTAATGCGATTCGCGAGGACCTGGAAAACTATCTGGCTGAAATGGGCACCTCCACGTCGACCAATATTCGCAACCTGTTCGAGGGCCGGATAAAACTGGTGGAGAACCTGGCGCAGAACATTGCCCAGGACCCGGCCAGCGCCGAAACCCTGATGAGCCAGAATGCGCTGACCTCCAGCTTCCTCACGGTCTACCTGGGCAAAGTCGACGGCGGTTTCAGCGTGCGCCCGGACGCGAAGATGCCCGACGGCTACGACCCGCGCACCCGCCCTTGGTACAAGGACGGCATGAACGCCAGCGGCGCGACCCTGACCGAACCTTACATCGATATGACCACCAACAAGATGGTCATTGGCATCCTCAACAAGGTCTCCAGCAGCGTTGGCGTGGTCGGCGGCGACCTGGCCCTGGACGGCCTGGTGCAGATCATCAACTCGCTGAACTTCGGCGGCATGGGGTACGCCTTCCTGGTCAACGACCAGGGCAAGATCCTGGTGCACCCCGATAAAGATCTGGTCATGAAGTCGTTGTCGGACCTGTTCCCGCAGCACACGCCGAAACTGACCGGTGAGCTGACCGAAGTGCAAAGCGATGGCCAGACCCGCCTGCTGACCTTCAGCCCGATCACCGGCCTGCCGTCGGCGAACTGGTACATCGGTCTTTCGGTGGACAAGGACAAGGCCTTCTCGATGCTCAGCACCTTCCGCACCTCTGCGGTGATCGCCACGGTAGTGGCGGTGGTGATCATCATCGGCCTGCTCGGCTTGCTGATCCGCGTGTTGATGCAACCGCTGCACACCATGACCCGCGCCATGGAAGACATTGCCGAAGGTGAAGGCGACCTTACCAAGCGCCTGCACATCCACAACCACGACGAGTTCGGTGTCCTCGGCAACGCCTTCAACCGCTTCGTCGAACGCATTCACAGCAGCATTCGAGAAGTGTCCTCGGCCACCGAACAGGTCAATGAAGTGGCCCTGCGGGTGATCAGTGCTTCGAACTCGTCGATGACCAACTCCGACGAGCAGTCGAACCGCACCAACAGTGTCGCTGCCGCCATCAACGAACTGGGAGCTGCTGCTCAGGAAATTGCCGGCAACGCCGCCCAGGCTTCGCAGCACGCAACCTCCGCGCGCCTGCTGGCAGAAGAAGGCCAGCAAGTGGTCGAGCGCAACATTGCCGCGATGAACCGCCTGTCCGACCTGATCGTTACATCCAGCGCGCACATCGAAACACTGAACAGCAAGACCGTGAATATCGGCCAGATCCTCGAAGTGATCACCAGCATTTCCCAGCAGACCAACCTGCTGGCGCTGAATGCTGCCATCGAGGCAGCCCGCGCCGGTGAGGCCGGGCGTGGCTTTGCCGTGGTCGCCGACGAGGTGCGCAACCTCGCGCACCGCACCCAGGAATCGGCGCAGCAAGTGCAAACCATGATCGAAGAGCTGCAGGTCGGTGCCCGCGAGTCGGTCGATACCATGGACCAGAGCCAGCGCCACAGCCAGGACAGCATGCAGATCGCCAACCAGGCGGGTGAGCGACTGAACAGCGTTACCGTGCGCATTGGCGAGATCGATGGCATGAACCAGTCAGTGGCCACTGCCACCGAGGAGCAGACCGCCGTGGTCGAGGCGATCAACATGGACATCAGCGAGATCAACATGCTCAACCAGGAAGGCGTGGAGAACCTGCAAGCGACCCTGCGCGCGTGCTCCGACCTCGAGCAGCAGGCTGGCCGCCTGAAGCACCTGGTGGGCAGCTTCCGTATCTGATAACTGCTACACCTTCGCCTGGCGCAGCCTTCTTGCTGCGCCAGGCACTGCGCATTTCCCCCTCTCAAACTGATCGAACAAACTATCCTTCTGATAGGTCCATCTTTAGGCGTGTCATCGCCGGCAATTCGACGCTGGATGACAGACCCGAAGACGATCCCGGAGGGATGCTGATCGTGCACATCGCCGACATCACCATGTTCTACGCCCCGGCCAGCGGTGGCGTACGTACCTATCTTGATGCCAAACATCACCGTCTCGACGCCATTCATGGCGTACGCCACAGCCTGTTGATTCCCGGTGCCAGCGCCCAACACGCCGATGGCATCTACCAGGTGCCTGCGCCGCCCTTGCCGTTTGGCAAAGGCTACCGCTTTCCGGTACGCCTGGCCCCCTGGTGCAACACACTGCGCACGCTCAAGCCCGACCTGATCGAAGTCGGCGACCCCTACCTGACCGCCTGGGCGGCGCTGGAAGCACGGCGCCAACTCGACGTACCAGTGATCGGTTTCTACCATTCCGACCTGCCGTTACTCGTCAGCAACCGCATGGGCAACTGGTTCGCCCCCAATGTCGAGGCCTACGTCAGCAAGCTATACGGCAATTTTGACCGGGTACTGGCCCCCAGCCAGGTGATGGCCGACAAATTACGCCGTTTGGGCGTGCGCGATGTCCATGTGCAGCCGCTGGGCGTTGACCTTGCCACTTTCCACCCCGCCCGGCGCGACCCACATGTACGTGCCGAACTGGGCATTGCCGACACCAGCCGCCTGTTGATCTTTGCCGGCCGCGGCTCGCGGGAAAAGAACCTGCCGGTGCTGCTTGACTGCATGCAGCAACTCGGCGCCCCCTACCACCTGTTACTGGTAGGCTCGAACATGCCGGCCAGCGTGCCACACAACGTCAGCGTCATCGATCACTTCTGCCCGGCTGCAGAGGTGGCCCGGCTGATGGCCAGCGCCGACTTGCTGGTGCATGCTGGCGACCAGGAAACATTCGGCCTGGTCATTCTCGAAGCGATGGCCAGCGCTACGCCCGTGGTGGCCGTGCGCGCCGGTGCGTTCCCTGAAATCATCAACGAACAGTGCGGCCGCCTGTGCATGCCCAACGATGGTCGGGCCATGGCGTCAGCCGTGCGCGAGGCGTTCGAGGCAGGTGTACGCGAGCTCGGTGTGCAGGCCCGTCACCATGTAGAGCAACATTATTCATGGGACAACGTGGTGGCTGGCCTGCTGCAGCACTACCAGGCCGTGCTCGGCCACCAGCCGCAGGTGCGCGCCCATGCTTGAGCCCTCCGCGAGCCAGCGCAGCCTCATGCTGGTGTTGCATGATGTTGCCCCGGAAACCTGGCCGGACTATGAACCGTTCGTAGAGGCCGTGGACGCGCTGGGCAACGTGCCAATGACATGGCTGGTGGTCCCGGACTTCCATCGGCGTAATCCGCTGCACCGGGCACCTACGTTCTGCCGCCTCCTGGATGCACGCCTGGCCAAAGGCGACGAGCTGGCACTTCATGGCTATGCCCATGCTGACGAAGGACCCACACCGCGCAGCCCCGTCGACTACTTCATGCGGCGCATCTATACGCATGAAGGCGAGTTCTACAGCCTTGATGAGGACGAAGCGCTGTCCCGCCTACAGGAGGGCCTGGCACTGTTCGAGGGCCAAGGTTGGCCGGTGGCAGGGTTTGTCGCACCAGCCTGGCTCATGAGCCAGGGCACACGGCAAGCGCTGTGCCGCCTGCCACTGAAATACACCAGCACACCGCAGCATCTGTACCGCTTGCCGGACTTTACGGCCATTGATGCGCCAGGCCTGGTCTGGAGCGCCCGGAGCGCATGGCGTCGCAAACTGTCCCGCACGCTCTGCGACTGGCAATGCCAGCGCTGGCGGGGTGCAAGCACGTTGCGCATGGGACTGCACCCTGTAGACATGCGTCATCGCTCATCCCGCGACTATTGGCTGCGCACGCTGGAAAAACTGCTCAAGGAGGGCCGTGAACCGCTGACCAAATCCGCCTGGCTGGAGCGCCAGGGGGCCGCATGAAGCGCTGGGCCTGGCTGGCGCTGGCATTGCTGGGTGCAGCACTGGTGCCAGCGTTGCTGGGTGGTAGCGAACTGCTGCCGAGGCTGAGCCGGTTCGACCCGCACCTGATGATCATGCTGCTAGGCATGATTCTGTTGTGCTGGGTCATCAATGCGCTGCGCCTGCGCCTGTTGCTGGGTGAGCAGGCGAAACAGTTGAGCCATGCTCGCAGCCTGGGCGTTGTCATGGCCACCGAGTTTGCCATCTGCACCACCCCTGGCGGTAGTGGTGGGCCGCTTACCCTGATGGCCCTGCTGGCGCGAGACCGCATCTGCCCGGCGCGCAGCGGCGCCGTCTTTGCCATGGACCAGTTGAACGACCTGGTGTTCTTCTTCTGCGCAATGCTGGCGATTGCCGGATACGCGCTGTTCCACAGCCTGGGTCGCAGTCAGGAAAGCATGTTGCTTGGCAGTGCGTTACTGCTGTGCACAGCGTTGGCCGGGGTGATCGGGCTGTTGCGCTACCTGCGCCCGATAATGCGCATGAACGGCAGGCTGTTGCAGCGCATGGGGATGGGGATGGGCCACCCGCGCAAACGTCGCTGGGCGCGCAAACTGCTGCACTTCGTCGCAGCACTGGCGCAGACCTGGCGCCTGCCCAAGCGCACGCTGAGCCTGGTGTTCACCCTGACCTGCGCCCACTGGGGGCTGCGCTACAGCGTGCTGTACCTGGTGCTGCGAGGCTTGGGGGTAGACCTGCAGTGGATTCCCAGCTTCCTGGTGCAGATGCTGTCGCTCAGCGCCGGCCAATTCAGCCTGCTGCCTGGCGGGGCCGGGGCCGCCGAGCTGACGTCGGCCAGCCTGTTGACACCCTTGGTGGGCAGTTCGACCGCCGCTGCGGCAATCCTGATATGGCGGGCGGTTACTTACTACTTTTATCTGCTGGCTGGGGGGCCGGTGTTTGTCTGCCTGCTGGGGCGTCCGCTGCTGGAACGCTGGCGGCGTCAGGCGGGTTGAGCTGCTGCCAGAGTTCGGCGGCGCCGGGGAAGTCGGTGCCATCCGTGTCATCCAGGGCTTCAGGGTCGTAGCGGGCCAGGCAGCCTTCGCCAAGGGTCGGTGGAGGTGAGGCGGCGGGGTTGTTGCGTTGCCTGGCCATTAGCGTTTCACCCAAGATTGCCGGGGCGCTTTGCGCCCCTGTCGCGACGGGGCTGCACAGCAACCCAGAATCTCACAGCAAGCCCGATGGCGTCAGTCGAACACCACCGTCTTGTTACCATGCACCAGCACGCGGTCTTCCAGGTGATAACGCAGGCCACGGGCCAGCACCATCTTCTCCACATCACGGCCAAAGCGGACCATGTCCTCGATGCTGTCGGCATGGCTGACTCGCACCACATCCTGCTCGATGATCGGGCCGGCGTCCAGCTCTTCGGTGACGTAATGGCACGTCGCGCCGATCAGCTTCACCCCACGCAGGGCGGCCTGGTGGTATGGCTTGGCGCCGACGAACGACGGCAGGAAGCTGTGATGGATGTTGATCACCTTCTCGGCATAGTCCTGGCACAGTTGTGGCGGCAGGATCTGCATGTAGCGGGCCAGTACCACGACGTCGGCGGCATGCTCCTGCACCAGACGCGACACTTCGGCAAAGGCCGGGGCCTTGTCCTTAGGGTCGACCGGTACATGGAAGAACGGAATACCGTGCCATTCGACCATGCTGCGCAGGTCGTTGTGGTTGGAAATCACGCAAGGGATCTCGCAGTCCAGTTCATCGGTGTGCCAGCGGTGCAGCAGGTCTGCCAGGCAGTGCGACTCGCGGCTGGCCATCAACACCACACGTTTTTTCTGTGCCGAGTCGGTAATGCGCCAAGTCATGGAGAACTCTTCAGCGATCGGCGCAAACGCCTCACGGAAAGCTTCGATACCGAACGGCAGCGACTCAGCGCGGATTTCATGACGCATGAAGAACCAACCGCTCTGCTCATCGGAGTGGTGGCTGGCTTCGTTGATCCAGCCATTGTACAAGGCCAGGAAATTACTGACTTTCGCCACGATGCCTACACGGTCGGGGCAGGCGATCACCAGACGATAGGTGCGCATGAATGAGACTCCAGAACTTCGCAAAGGCGCCTATTCTAGCGGTCCGCCAGAAAAAACGCAGTATTGATCGCTGCCGCGATGGCATATGCAGGCGCGAAACGCTGCAAGGGCGCAGTCTGACAGACATGACGAATCGCCTGGGCCGTATGTAAAATTTTGTTCACGTAGAGAAATGCTGTCACAGCTTAATTAACAGTTAATTGCCCATTCTTATGTTTACTTGCGAGTATTGCCTGTCTATTATTGGCCCACACATTTCTGAACACGCATTAAGGAACACTCCATGTCCCTGATCAACGAGTACCGCGCTACCGAAGAAGCCATCAAGGAACTTCAGGCCCGCCTGGCCAATCTGTCGCAGGATGACAAGCTGAAGAAAGAACTGGAGTTCGAAGGCAAACTGCGCACACTGATGGGCGAGTACTCCAAGTCGCTGCGCGACGTGATTGCCCTGCTCGACCCAGAGTCGAAACTGAGCAAGGCACCTCGTGGTTCGGTCAAGACTACCGGCACCAAGCGTGCGCGCAAGGTCAAGCAATACAAGAACCCGCACAACGGTGAAGTGATCGAAACCAAAGGCGGCAACCACAAGACCCTGAAAGAGTGGAAAGCCACTTGGGGCGGCGACGTGGTTGAAAGCTGGGCAACCCTGCTGGACTGATTATCCGCATACGCCCTCTTGCTTCGCACAATAAAAACGCCGGCACATTGCCGGCGTTTTTGTTTACCAGCCATCAGCCGATTGAATAGTTTTCCTGCAATTGTCGAGCATGCATTTGCCAGGCCTCCAACACCCGCCTGCCCGCCTCGTCGGCGCCCTCCCAGGCTTGCTGGCGTGCTCGTTCGAAGTCGCCCAAGGTATTCGGCGCGCCCCACTGCGGGTCGCTCAGGCGTTGCTGGCAGAAGCCATACCAACGTTGCCGCTCTTCGCGGGTCAAGGTTTCAGGGAAGTTACGTGCCCGATAGCGGAAAAACAGCTCCGGCAAACGCGAATCATCGAACATCCAGTGGCCATGGCTCAACTGCGCCGGTTCCAGCGCACGCACTTGCTCGCATAAGCGCCGGTCGCGGTCACCTATAAAACCATCATACAACTGCTGTTCCGGGTCCTCACTCGGGGTGAACTCGTCCTTGCCATAGATGTGTTCCAGCTTTTCCTGCCATTGCCCCTGCTGACTGGCCAATTGTTCGCCGCGCGACTGTAACAACGTCAAGTCCAGGCCCAATCGTTGTTGATCGACCGGGCGCAATACCGACAGCGGCGCCACTACCGGGCAACGATTGATCTGCACCAATTTGAGCGGTACCGGTAATTCACCTTCAGCCAATTCATCATGCCGGGTGTACAAGCGCTGACGTAAAACTTCAGCACTTTCCCGCAGTAACGGTAGGGTTTCCTGATGCAGGTCGCAGACAATCAGTGCATTGCGATTACGCGGGTGCCAGGCCAATGGCAATACGACCCCCAGGTAATTGCGCGCCGCCGAAAAACGCCCGGATATATGCACCAGTGGCTGCAACAAACGGATCTGCTCCATCACTTTATGCTTGCTGCGCAACTGAAACAGCCAGTCATATAACTTGGGTTGTTTCTGCCGAATCAGGCGGGCCAGGGCAATGGTTGCCCGCACGTCGGAAAGCGCTTCGTGGGCATGCCCGTGGTCAATGCCATTGGCCTTGCTCAGCAGCTCCAGACGCAGGCTGGTGCGCCCGTCCTGTTGTGGCCATTGAATGCCTTCCGGTCGCAGGGCATAGGCGGTGCGCACAATATCGATCAGGTCCCAGCGGCTATTGCCTCCCTGCCATTCACGGGCATACGGATCGAAAAAGTTGCGGTAAAGGCTGTAGCGGGTCACTTCATCGTCGAAGCGCAGGGTGTTGTAGCCGGCACCACAGGTGCCCGGTTGCGCCAGCTGGGCATGCACACGAGTCATGAACTCGGCTTCGCACAGGCCCTGCTCCGCCAGCAGCTGCGGCGTGATACCTGTCACCAGGCAGGCCGCCGGGTGCGGCAGGATGTCGTCCGACGGCCGGCAATAAAGGCTGATCGGCTCGTCGATCTCGTTGAGGTCGAAGTCAGTGCGCACGCCGGCCACCTGCAGCGGCCGATCGCAGCGCGGGTTGATGCCGGTGGTTTCATAGTCGTGCCAGAAAATGCTGGAGGTCACGGGGTCGTCCTGTATCGAGGTCGACCCGATTCTAGCGCGATTGTGAAGAACGAACGTTCAGACGGGCGCGTTGGCGGGGCGGAAACTGAAATAATCGCGCAACGAACGGACGAAATCATCGTACTCGCGCGGAGACTGCAACAGCATGAAGCCCGAATCGTAGTGCCCAGGCGTCTGGTCCTCGCGGCACCACAGGCAACTGGCAGTGAGGTTGACGAACTGGTGCCCGCCGCCATGCAGGGGCATACGCAGCTGCAGCTCGTAATCGGGCCCGACCAGCACGGGTAGCTGGCTGATGACCATCAGACCATTTTCAGAGGCATTGCCTAGCTGACCGATCTCCTGACCGGTAAAGCGGTTGAACACCTTGAGGACACAAGGTAGCTGATGACGTTCGATGTTGCGCTTGTTGAACATGATCGCGGGTGTATTCCGTACCTGATGCCAGGAATACAAGGTACTGGCGGTTGTTGTAACAACTGAGTTACAGATTAGCGCAGCACGCGCAGCAAATCTCGTGAAATAAACCACACCTTTGTGTTAGCGCCAAGGTACGGTCGTCACCGGGTTGGCCACGGCCGTTTCTGCACCGCGCAAATGGCCGAGTTTTTCCAGTGTCTGCAGACGCGCTCGGGCGCGATAGGCATATTCGTTGCCTGGGTATTGCTGGATCAGGTACTGATAGGTCTGCGCCGCGTCCACGTACAACGCCTGACGCTCCAGGCACTGGCCGCGCAGCAGTGACACTTCGGGGTGGATGAACGGCCGGGCCCGGCTGGTGCGATCAACCTGCGACAGTTCGAGCATGACCCGTGCGCAATCGCCGCGGTCGTAGGCGCGGTAAGCATTGTTCAAGTGGTGGTCCATGGACCAGCGGGTGCAGCCGACGGCGCTGGCGGCCAGGGCTAAAACGATCAGGGCTCGCATGGGGATCTCCTTTGATGCCAGTGTATCGGCGTTTGCCTGCAAATCTTCACACCCTTTTGCAAGGATACCCTGCGCCGTTCAAATGCCACCCTGCCCTGGGCGTAGGTAGTGCAACGGAACAATGACTACAGCGAGATTCAGGAGTAGCCTTTCGCTGCGCTTCACTATAGGAGTCTGTGCATGAGCATCCGCCGCACCAAAATCGTCGCCACCCTTGGCCCCGCCAGCAACTCGCCGGAAGTGATCGAACAACTGATCCTCGCCGGCCTGGACGTGGCACGTCTGAACTTCTCCCACGGCACGCCGGACGAGCACAAGGCCCGCGCGCGCCTGATTCGTGACATCGCCGCCAAGAACGGCCGCCATGTTGCACTGCTGGGCGACCTGCAGGGTCCGAAGATCCGCATCGCCAAGTTCGCCAACAAGCGCATCGAACTGAAGATCGGTGACAAGTTCACCTTCTCCACCGCCCACCCGCTGACCGAAGGCAACCAGGACATCGTCGGTATCGACTACCCCGACCTGGTCAAGGACTGCGGCGTTGGTGACGAACTGCTGCTCGACGATGGCCGTGTGGTCATGCGCGTCGAAACCGCCACGGCAGACGCCCTGCACTGCGTGGTGATCATCGGTGGCCCGCTGTCGGACCACAAAGGCATCAACCGTAAAGGTGGTGGCCTGACCGCACCGGCCCTGACCGAAAAAGACAAGGCCGACATCAAGTTGGCTGCGGAAATGGACCTGGACTACCTGGCCGTGTCCTTCCCGCGTGACGCCAGCGACATGGAATACGCGCGCAAGCTGCGTGACGAAGCCGGCGGCAGCGCCTGGCTGGTGGCCAAGATCGAACGCGCCGAAGCAGTTGCCGATGACGAGACCCTCGACAAGCTGATCGCCGCCTCCGACGCGGTGATGGTTGCCCGTGGTGACCTGGGCGTGGAAATCGGCGACGCCGAGCTGATCGCCATCCAGAAGAAGATCATCCAGCACGCCCGCCGCAACAACAAGGCAGTCATCGTGGCGACCCAGATGATGGAGTCGATGATCCAGAACCCGATGCCGACCCGCGCTGAAGTGTCCGACGTGGCCAACGCCGTGCTGGACAACACCGATGCGGTGATGCTGTCGGCCGAAAGCGCCGCCGGTTCCTACCCGATCGAAGCGGTTCAGGCCATGGCACGCATCTGCCTGGGTGCCGAAAAGCACCCGACCAGCCAGAAGTCCAGCCATCGCCTGCACACCACCTTCGAGCGCTGCGACGAAAGCATCGCCTTGGCGGCCATGTACACTGCCAACCACTTCCCGGGCGTAAAGGCGATCATCGCCCTGACCGAAAGCGGCTACACCCCGCTGATCATGTCGCGCCTGCGCTCGCATGTACCGATCTTCGCCCTGTCGCCGCGCCGCGCCACCCAGGCGCGCGCCTCGATGTTCCGTGGCGTGTACCCGATTGCCTTCGACCCGGCCGCGCTGCCGGCCGACAAGGTGAGCCAGGCGGCGGTCGACGAGCTGCTCAAACGTGGCCTGGTGGAGCAAGGTGACTGGGTGATCCTGACCAAGGGTGACAGCTACCACACCATCGGTGGCACCAACGGCATGAAAATTCTGCACGTCGGTGATCCGCTGGTCGGTTGATCCACTCTTTCACAGCACAAGGCTCAAGCGCAGCCTTGTGCTGCGAAGAGGCCCCGACAGCAATAAAAAAAAGCCCCGGTTCTCGCGAACCGGGGCTTTTTGATGGTGCAGGGGGTAAGGCTGGCTTACATCATGCCGCCCATGCCACCCATGCCGCCCATATCAGGCATGCCAGCAGCTGGCTTGTCTTCCGGCAGGTCGGCAACCATGGCTTCGGTGGTGATCATCAGACCGCCGATCGAAGCAGCAGCTTGCAGCGCCGAGCGAGTAACCTTGGCTGGGTCCAGGATACCCATCTCGATCATGTCGCCGTATTCACCGGTAGCGGCGTTGTAGCCGAAGTTGCCCGAACCTTGCTTGACCTTGTCAGCAACCACGCTTGGCTCATCACCGGCGTTGGCAGTGATCTGGCGCAGCGGGGATTCAACAGCGCGACGCAGCAGCGCGATACCGACGTTCTGGTCTTCGTTGTCGCCTTTCAGGTCGATGATGGCTGCCAGGGCGCGAACCAGGGCAACACCACCGCCAGGCACCACGCCTTCTTCAACGGCTGCACGGGTAGCGTGCAGGGCGTCTTCAACGCGGGCTTTCTTCTCTTTCATTTCAACTTCAGTGCCGGCACCCACCTTGATCACGGCAACACCGCCAGCCAGCTTGGCCAGACGCTCTTGCAGCTTCTCACGGTCGTAGTCCGAGGAAGTTTCTTCGATCTGGGCACGGATCTGCTTGACGCGTGCTTCGATCTCGGTATCAGCACCAGCACCGTCGATGATGGTGGTGTTTTCCTTGGACAGGATGACGCGCTTGGCGTTACCCAGGTGCTCCAGGGTAGCGGTTTCCAGGGACAGGCCGATTTCTTCGGAGATGACCTGGCCGCCAGTCAGGACGGCGATGTCCTGCAGCATGGCCTTGCGGCGATCGCCGAAGCCCGGAGCCTTGACTGCAGCAACCTTGACGATGCCGCGCATGTTGTTGACTACCAGGGTAGCCAGCGCTTCACCTTCAACGTCCTCGGCAACGATCAGCAGTGGGCGGCCGGCCTTGGCAACGGCTTCCAGAACTGGCAGCAGCTCACGGATGTTGGAGATTTTCTTGTCGACCAGCAGCAGCAGCGGGCTTTCCAGCTCGGCAACCATGGTGTCCGGCTTGTTGACGAAGTACGGCGACAGGTAGCCGCGGTCGAACTGCATGCCTTCTACGACGGACAGTTCGTTTTCCAGGCCCGAGCCTTCCTCAACGGTGATCACGCCTTCTTTACCGACTTTTTCCATGGCTTCGGCAATGATTTCACCGATGGAGCTATCGGAGTTGGCAGAGATGGTACCTACCTGGGCGATGGCCTTGGAGTCGGCGCATGGCTTGGACAGGTTCTTCAGCTCGGCAACGACGGCAGCAGTTGCCTTGTCGATACCGCGCTTCAGGTCCATCGGGTTCATGCCGGCAGCGACGGCTTTCAGGCCTTCGTTGACGATGGCCTGAGCCAGAACGGTAGCGGTGGTGGTGCCGTCACCGGCAGCGTCGTTGGCCTTGGAAGCAACTTCCTTGACCAGCTGGGCGCCCATGTTTTCGAAAGCGTCTTTCAGCTCGATTTCTTTGGCGACGGAAACGCCGTCCTTGGTGATGGTCGGGGCGCCGAAGCTCTTGGCCAGTACCACGTTACGGCCTTTCGGGCCCAGGGTCGCTTTTACCGCGTCAGCCAGAACGTTGACACCAACCAGCATTTTCTTACGAGCGGAATCACCAAATTTTACGTCTTTAGCAGCCATGATCGTTTAATCCTTGAAAAACTTTGGAGTAACGGGAAGTCGGGGGGAAATCAGCCTTCGACAACGGCGAGGATTTCGTTCTCGGCCATGACCAGCAGGTCTTCGCCATCGACTTTCACGGTGTTGCTGCCCGAGTACGGGCCGAAAACCACTTTGTCACCCACTTTCACGGCCAGCGCGCGAACTTCGCCGTTGTCCAGGACGCGACCGGTGCCGACGGCTACAACTTCGCCGCGGTTTGGTTTTTCAGCGGCCGAACCCGGCAGGACGATACCGCCAGCGGTTTTCGATTCTTCTTCGCTGCGACGGATGACTACGCGGTCATGCAGAGGACGAAGTTTCATTGTCGATCTCTCCCAAATTGTGGTTTTCATCGGCCGGTTCGACACCGGCGGTTTTGATGCTGTCCGGCGTTGCCGGGGGCGGCCCGCTGTGAGCGAACCACCTGTGTAATGTCTGGTGTTGCCACCAGAAACCTTGCGGTGACCACATACATGAGGCCGCCATATTCAATTACAAGGCTCGATATGGAAAATTTTTCATCAGGCCGAAAAAAACCGGGGCCGCTTGCGCGGCCCCGGTCTTTTTTATTTGTCTCGGCGCTCGTACTCGCCTTCGATCACGTTCGGGCGGTGGCCGCCATCTCGCGGCTGCGCCTGGAAGGGGTCGTCCTGGAACGCACGCTGGCGCATGGCCTGGGCCTCGGCACGCTCGCGCATCTTGCGCGCAGCCAGGCGGCGGGTGAACGGCAACAGGCACAGCACACCCAACACGTCGCTGATGAAGCCTGGCAGCAGCAACAGGCCACCACCCACAGCCAGCATCATGCCCTGGAACATATCCTCGGCGGGCAACTCACCGCGCTGCAGGCTTTCACGGGCGCGCAATGCGGTAGCCAGGCCGGCCACCCGCATGACCAGCACACCCAGGGCGGAACCGGCGATGATCAGCAGCAACGCCGGGAAGAAACCGATTGCCGCGCTGACCTTCACGAAGACGAACAGCTCCAGCACAGGAAAAATCAGAAACAGCAGTAGAAAAGCACGCATCAAGGGTTCCTCGACGGAAGATAACCTTCCAATAAGACCTCAGATGGATGCCTGCGCTCCGGATTTCAACCCTCGGCTTGCATCATATGCGCCCACTTGTCGGCGCGAGCCAGCAAAACCAAGGCCTCGCGGACTTGTGTCGGCGTGTTGCAAGTAGTCGGGAAAGGCAACCAGTGCACTGCCTGACCGATGCGCAGGTGCATCCCTTCACTGTCTACCCCGACCATCTGCGCCGGTACGTGTTGTGGCAACCCGGTCAGTTCGACGTAGTGGGCAATGGCACTGGCGTGATCGCTGTTCATGTGTTCGATCATGCTGCCCTCGGCCTTGCCGGCGAACGGGTTGGCCAAGGTCACCTGGTCGAGCCAGTGGATCGCACCGAAGCCGCCAATGTAGCGGTGACGCACCGGCTGCAGCACCCAGAAATCGAAGTCGTGGGCCTTGTGGTAGTTGGCCGCGTCCGGGAAATAGCGGTAATAGCGTTCGGCGGCGGCCTCGATGACGGCCTCGTCGACCAGCTTGTGCGCTTCGGCCATCACCGTCAGGCGCCCTACCGCCTGCACATCTTCAGCCTCGCGCTCACCCACCAGCAGCGAACACTTGGGGTCCTTCAGCAGGTTGTGGGTGTGCTGGGCAATGCGGCTGATCAGGATCAGCGGGTTGCCCTGGGCGTCCAGGCAGTACGGCACGACCGAACCGAAGGGGTAGCCAGGCATCGACCTGGAATGTGTCGAAAGCACGCCGCGGTATTCCTTGAGCAGCAGTTCCCGGGCGGGGCGAATGGCGTTGGTACTCACTTGAGGGCGGCTCCTGGCGGACGGGTTGGGGACAAGATAAGCATTATCCGCTGCCTGTGCCACTGACCTGCATCCAGACGCCTTACCAGGTAACGCCAAAGCCCGCGGTATAGCGTGTCTTGTCCAGGTCACTCTCACGCGTGCCCGTGATGATATCCTTCTCTGCCTTGAGGTTGAGCGAAGCCCACTCGGTGACCTTGTAGCGCAGGCCAACCTCGGCATCCAGCGAATAGTCGGCCACGCCACCCAGCGGCTTGGCGAACTCGCCGTTGGTGAACAGCTGCACGTTCTTGCCGATCAGGTAGCGGGTGTAATCCCACTTCACGGCCGCAGAATAGAAATTATCCTTTCCGCCGTCCCGATACTCGAAATCAGTGCGGTTGATCAGTGAACCCAGCGAGAACGCACCCAGCTCATCGTCCCAGAACTGGTAACCCGGGCCTGTACCCACGGTGCGCTGGCGGGCCAGGTCTTCGATGTGATCGCGTTTGTATTCCGCACGCCCCTGCCAGAACCACTTCTCGGTAATAAAGCGGTCCAGAGCGTACTCGGCGCTCCAGTTGTTGGTGGTGGTGATGTCGTCCTTGGTCTCGCGGTTGTACTCACCCTCGGCGTTGTGCCGCCAACGGCCATGGCGGGCAGTGGTCTTGAAACCCACGTCGTAATCGTCGGTGTCGTTCTCGGCGCGCTTGTAGTCCAGCGCCACGTCGACATTGCCTTTCCACACGAAATCCTCGATCAGCGGCCTGGGCTTCATGATCTGCTCGATGCTGGCCAGCTCCACCGTCTTCGGTGAATCGCCATTGGCCAAGGTCACCTTGCCTGGCTCGGCGGCCTTGAGCGACTTGGCTTTCTCTCCGCTGTAGGCGTCCTGTTTGACCAGCATCTGCTGGTCGCTTTCCAACGTCTGGACCTGTTTCCAGTCCAGGGCGATTGACCCGCCATAAGGGGTTTCCAGCAGCAGCTTGCCGCCGTCGAAGACCTTGATCTTGCCACTCAGCCGGTCACCGTTCTTCATCCACACAGTGTCGGCGAACACCGGAGAGGCGCACAGGGAAACAGCAAGAAGGCACAACAAGGATCTAGAATTCATAAACGGACTTTGGTTGCGGACTAGGGTTCGATTTGACGAAAAAGCCGGGCATTATCCAGATACCGACGACCAGAGCAAGGACAGACCGGGAGCATGCCGTTGAGTTCAACTCTCATTTGCCGGACCACCGGTCCGGTTTCATCTGCAGCCCAAGGCGGGCGAGATGTCTGATGGATATGAGCACGCCCTTGATTCGGCCGAGGGCCGACGAACGGCGCTGTATTCAGTACTTGGCCAAGTGCCACCCGGCAAGGTGGTGAGCTATGGCCAACTGGCCGAACTGGCTGGGCTTGGCCGTGCGGCGCGCTGGGTTGGGCGCACCTTGGGGCAGTTGCCTGCAGACACTCGCCTGCCTTGGCATCGGGTGCTTGGCGCAGGTGGCCGGCTGAGCCTGGCGCTGGGCACGCCGTCGGGCGATGAACAACGGGCGCGGTTACGCGAGGAAGGTGTGAATGTAAGCAACAATCGTGTGGATATGACGCGCCATGGCTGGCGCCCAATGGAGCACAGCGGTTAGAGTGCGCGCTTTGTTTTCGAAAACTTGAGGCAGATGTTGGCCCATGCCCCGTAAAACCTGGCGCGCTGCGCTTGCTGCCTATGCCAGCCCGTCAACCTTGGTACTTTTGCTACTCGGTTTCGCCGCCGGCCTGCCCTACATGCTGGTGTTCTCGACCCTGTCGGTATGGTTGCGCGAAGCCGGCGTTGCCCGTGAAACCATCGGTTATGCCAGCCTGATTGGCTTGGCCTACGCCTTCAAGTGGGTCTGGTCACCGCTGCTAGACCAATGGCGTCTGCCGTTGCTTGGCGGCCTCGGGCGCCGGCGTTCGTGGCTGCTGTTGTCGCAAGCGCTGGTGGTAATCGGGCTGGTCGGCATGAGCCTGTGCGACCCGCAACAACACCTCTCCTGGCTGATTGCCATGGCCGTACTGGTGGCCTTCGCCTCGGCTACCCAGGACATCGCTGTCGACGCCTACCGCCTGGAAATTGCCGACGACCAGCGCCAGGCCGCGCTTGCTGCCAGCTACATGGCCGGCTATCGGGTGGCTGCCTTGCTCGCCACGGCCGGTGCCCTGTTCTTCGCCGAGTGGTTCGGCTCTACCGGCTTCAGCTACCTGCACAAGGCCTGGGCCGGTACTTACGTGATGTTCGGCGTGATGATGCTGCCCGCCCTGTTCACCACCTTGGTCATGCGCGAACCGTCAGTGCCCATGCGCACCCAACTGTCGGCCGCGCGCTACGGGCTGGTGCACCAGATGGCCTCGGTGTTCGTGCTGATCATCCTGCTGGTCTCGGTACCGGCCAGCTTCACCCAGATGTTCAATACCGGCTGGTCCAGTGTGATCTCCGGTGATGCCACGCCGCTTGACCTGCTGCTGGAAGACCGCGCCTTCCTGCGCCTGATCCTCTACGTGCTGTTGTCCTGGGCCTGCCTGTCGAGCCTCGGTCGTCGCGGCCTGGCCCCCGTGCTGACCCCGATCAACGACTTCATCACCCGCTACCGCTGGCAGGCTCTGCTGCTGCTAGGCCTGATCGCCACCTATCGCATGTCGGACACGGTGATGGGGGTGATGGCCAACGTGTTCTATATCGACATGGGCTTCACCAAGGACCAGATTGCCAGCGTCAGCAAGATCTTCGGTCTGATCATGACCTTGGTCGGCGCCGGGGTTGGCGGTCTGCTGATCGTACGTTTCGGCATCATGCCCATCCTGTTTATCGGCGGCGTAGCCTCTGCCGGCACCAACATCCTGTTCCTGATGCTGGCTGACATGGGGCCGAACCTGGAAATGCTGGTGGTGACCATCTCACTGGACAACTTCAGTTCCGGCATGGCTACCTCGGCCTTTGTGGCCTACCTGTCAAGCCTGACCAATCTGAAGTTCTCGGCGACCCAATACGCGCTGCTCAGTTCGATCATGCTGCTGTTGCCGCGGCTGATCGGCGGGTATTCGGGCGTTATTGTGGAGAAGTTCGGCTACCACGACTTCTTCCTGATCACTGCTTTGCTGGGGGTGCCTACGCTGATCCTGATCGCCCTGCAGTGGCATCAGGAAGCCGGGCGGGGGACGCCGGTGGCGGAGGAACACTCCGCAGCTGAGCGGCCCTGAAGCTTTGCATTGCCTGTGCTGGCCTCTT
>NZ_JBICMK010000046.1:0-3196 GCF_043106315.1 Pseudomonas sp. FYR_5
CGCGAAGAGGCCGGTACAGGTTGCGCTGGTCGACACCAATTGATACCAATCAGCCTTCATCGCTTTCCCTGAGTTACAATGCGCGCCACCGTGACTCTGCCAACAGGTGCGCCATGCAGCCCTACGCTATTGCCCCCTCCATTCTCTCTGCCGATTTTGCCCGCCTGGGTGAGGACGTCGACAAGGTATTGGCTGCGGGTGCAGACATCGTCCACTTCGATGTCATGGACAATCATTATGTCCCCAACCTGACCATCGGTCCGATGGTCTGTACCGCTCTGCGCAAGTACGGCGTCACTGCGCCGATCGACGTACACCTGATGGTCAGCCCGGTTGACCGCATCATTGGCGACTTTATCGAAGCGGGTGCTACCTACATCACCTTCCATCCTGAAGCCACACAGCACATCGACCGTTCGCTTCAGCTGATCAAGGATGGTGGCTGCAAGGCCGGCCTGGTGTTCAACCCGGCCACCAGCCTGGACGCCCTGAAGTACGTGATGGACAAGATCGACATGGTGCTGCTGATGAGCGTCAACCCAGGCTTTGGCGGGCAGAAGTTCATTCCCGGCACTCTCGACAAGCTGCGCGAAGCGCGTGCGCTGATCGACGCCAGTGGCCGTGATATCCGTCTGGAGATCGATGGTGGCGTGAACGTCAACAACATCCGCGAGATCGCTGCCGCTGGCGCCGACACTTTCGTGGCCGGCTCGGCGATCTTCAACGCCCCGGACTACCAGGAAGTCATCGCCAAGATGCGTGCCGAACTGGCCCTGGCCCGCTCATGAGTGGCTTCGAGCAGCTGTTCCCGGGGACGCTGCCCAGGTTGGTAATGTTCGATCTGGACGGTACCCTGATCGATTCCGTGCCTGACCTGGCCGCGGCTGTGGACCGTATGCTGCTCGAACTGGGGCGCCCGCCTGCTGGCCTTGAGGCAGTGCGCCACTGGGTTGGCAATGGCGCCCAGGTGCTGGTGCGCCGCGCGTTGGCGGGTGGCATCGACCATGCCGAAGTGGACGATGCGCTGGCAGAACAGGCGCTGGCGTTGTTCATGGACGCTTATGCCGAAAGCCATGAACTGACCGTGGTCTATCCCGGCGTACGGGACACCCTGCGCTGGCTGCGCAAGCAGGGCGTGGAAATGGCGCTGATTACCAACAAGCCTGAGCGTTTCGTTGGCCCGCTGCTGGACCAGATGAAGATCGGCAATTTCTTCCGCTGGATCATTGGTGGCGACACCTTGCCGCAGAAAAAGCCCGACCCGGCGGCGTTGCTGTTCGTCATGCAGATGGCCGGTGTTACCCCGCAGCAATCCCTGTTCGTGGGTGATTCGCGCAGTGACGTGCAGGCGGCCAAGGCGGCTGGCGTGCAATGCGTGGGCCTGACCTACGGCTATAACCATGGCAGGCCGATCGACGATGAATCCCCCAGCCTGGTAATCGACGACTTGCGCGCATTGCTGCCCGGTTGCGCAGACCCGGCCACTGGGATAACGTTGGCGGACCTTCAAGCCTCACAAGACAGAGAGTCCACCGTGGCGGTTACTGGCAAATTCTGGATGAAAGTCATCAAGGCCTTGGCCCGTTGGCGTTGGCGCGCCTGACTTCAGCCTGCCGGCGTGTGCCGGCCCGTCCGTTTGCCTGACCTATTGCTGCTTGCCACGAGACTACTCATGAACCGCGAAGAATTCCTGCGCCTGGCTGCTGCCGGCTACAACCGTATTCCCTTGGCCTGTGAAACCTTGGCCGACTTCGACACGCCGCTGTCGATCTACCTGAAACTGGCTGACCAGCCCAACTCGTACCTGCTCGAATCGGTGCAGGGCGGCGAGAAGTGGGGCCGTTACTCGATGATCGGCTTGCCATCGCGCACGGTGATGCGTGTGCATGGCTACCATGTCAGCATCCTGCAGGATGGCGTCGAGGTGGAAAGCTGTGAGGTCGAAGACCCGCTGGCATTCGTTGAAACCTTCAAGGACCGCTACAAAGTTGCCGATATCCCCGGCCTGCCGCGCTTCAATGGCGGCCTGGTCGGCTACTTTGGCTACGACTGTGTGCGCTATGTAGAAAAGCGCCTGGGGGCCAGTCCCAATCCGGACCCGCTGGGCGTACCGGATATCCTGCTGATGGTGTCCGACGCGGTGGTGGTGTTCGACAACCTGGCGGGCAAGATGCACGCCATCGTGTTGGTCGACCCAGCTGAAGATCAGGCTTTCGAACAGGGCCAGGCACGCCTGCAAGGCTTGCTGGAAACCTTGCGCCAGCCAATCACCCCGCGCCGCGGTCTGGACCTGAGCGGCCCGCAGGCAGCCGAGCCGGAATTCCGCTCCAGCTACACCCGCGAGGATTACGAAAACGCCGTCGGTCGTATCAAGGAATACATCCTGGCCGGGGACTGTATGCAGGTGGTGCCGTCGCAGCGCATGTCGATCGACTTCAAGGCTGCGCCTATCGACCTGTACCGCGCGCTACGCTGTTTCAACCCGACGCCGTACATGTACTTCTTCAACTTCGGTGACTTCCATGTGGTCGGCAGCTCGCCCGAGGTGTTGGTACGTGTCGAGGACAACCTGGTCACCGTGCGCCCGATTGCCGGTACCCGCCCGCGTGGTGCGACCGAGGAGGCGGACCGGGCGCTGGAAGACGACCTGCTGTCGGACGACAAGGAAATTGCCGAGCACCTGATGCTGATCGATCTGGGTCGCAACGATGTGGGCCGTGTGTCTTCGACCGGCAGTGTGCGCCTGACCGAGAAGATGGTGATCGAGCGTTACTCCAACGTGATGCACATTGTCTCCAACGTTACCGGCCAGTTGCGTGAAGGCCTCACGGCGATGGATGCACTGCGGGCGATTCTGCCGGCTGGCACCTTATCGGGTGCGCCGAAGATCCGCGCGATGGAGATCATCGACGAGCTGGAGCCGGTCAAGCGTGGTGTTTACGGCGGTGCAGTCGGGTATTTTGCCTGGAACGGCAATATGGATACCGCAATTGCCATTCGTACTGCAGTGATCAAGGACGGCGAGTTGCATGTGCAGGCCGGTGGCGGCATCGTTGCCGACTCGGTGCCGGCGCTGGAATGGGAAGAAACCATCAACAAGCGCCGGGCGATGTTCCGTGCGGTGGCGTTGGCCGAGCAGACTTCTGCCAGATAAATTTATTGGGGCTGCTGCGCAGCCCATTCGCGGGTAAACCCG
>NZ_JBICMK010000047.1:0-167028 GCF_043106315.1 Pseudomonas sp. FYR_5
CGCGACGCAAGGCCGCTCCCACAGGGATCGCGCCAGCTTTTAGAAATTGAGCAAGACAGTTGCTCCCAAAGGTCGCGTCCTGGTCCAGATTGCGCTTGGCGAACGGCAGCGGCGGGCGGTGGTGGCGCAGTTGCTCAACGCTCGGTACTTGCGCGGTTCCTTGTGGGAGCGGGCGAGCCCGCGAAGCAGGAACCGCGTTGCAGGGCACCGGCATTGCCGGTGTTCGCGGGCATGCCCGCGCCCACAGGGGTCATCTACTGATCCAGCTTGCGCTCGCCGGTTACACCATCGCCAACCGCTGCTTGTGCGTCGGCGCAGGGAACGCCCGGTCGATCGCCCCCAGGTCTTCGCTGGTCAAGGTCAGCGCTCCCGCTGCTGCATTGAGCTGCACGTGCTCGGGCGCCACCGCCTTGGGGATGGCGATCACGCCGTCATCGCGGGTCACCCAGGCCAGGCTGACCTGGGCCGGTGTGGCGCCATGGCGCTCGGCGATTTCCGCCAGTACCGGGTGCTGCAACAAGCGCCCGGCCTGAGCCAGCGGGCAGTAGGCCATGGTCGGCAAGCCACGTTTTTCGCACCACGGTAGCAAGTCGAATTCGATGCCACGCTGGGCCGGGTTGTACAACACCTGGTTGGTTGCGCAATCAGGGTTGTGCAGCTCGCGCAGGTCGTCGACGTCGAAGTTGGACACGCCCCAGCGCTTGATCTTGCCTTGCTCGCGCAAACGCTCGAAGCCTTCGACGGTTTCCTCCAGCGGGTGCTGGCCACGCCAGTGCAGCAGGTACAAGTCGATGCAGTCGGTGTCCAGCCGGGTGAGGCTGCGTTCGCAGGCAGCCGCCATGCCGCGCAGGCTGGCATTGTGCGGGTAGACCTTGCTGACCAGAAATACCTGGTCGCGGCGCCCGGCAATGGCTTGACCTACGACCTCTTCTGCCCCCCCTTCGGCATACATCTCGGCGGTGTCGATCAGGTTCAGGCCCAGCTCGATGCCCTGTTGCAGCGCCGCGACTTCGGCAGCCTTGCGACCTGGGTCTTCGCCCATGTACCAAGTGCCTTGGCCGATGGCTGGAACACTCGTGCCTGCCAGATTTACGTATCGCATGTCACCTCCGGGATCCGGGTATTGGAAAGAAGCACCTCAAGCAGTGCTTGCGCTGCAGTGGAAAGCTTGTGCTCGCTGAGGGCAATCACGCCGATGCGCCGCTCGACAGTGGGCTCGACCAAGGTGACGCAGCGGGCACCCAGTTCCTGCATCTGGTTGATGCACAGCGCCGGCACGGCACTGACCCCCAGGCCGCTGGCAACCATGCGGCCGATGGTCGTCAGCTGGTGGCTTTCGAACGCGACTGCCAGCTTGCCGTGGCGGGCCGCCACATTCTGCTCCATCAGCAGGCGCACCGCCGAAGGGCGCTGCAGGGCCACGAAATCTTCGGCCATCAGCTGTGCCCAGCTGACCTGGGGCAGCAGCGCCAAGGGCGAGTCGGCGGCCACTACGGCAACGAAGCGGTCCATGTACAACGGGTGGAAGTCCAGCCCATCGATGTTATCCGGCTCGAAGCCGATGCCCAGTTCGACGCGGCGATGGCGTACCAGTTCCTGTACCTGTTCGTTGATCACGTCGTGCACCGTGACGTTGACCTTGGGGTAGCGCTGGCGAAACACCTTGAGCGAGTGGGGCAACAGGTTGCCGGCAAAAGCCGGCATGGCCGCCACCGACACACGGCCCAATTGCAGGGTAAAGCGCTGGCGCAGCATCTCTTCGGTGTCGTCCCAGTCGGCCAGCAGGCGGCGTGCCAGTGGCAGCAGCACTTCGCCTTCGGCAGTCAGGCTGACGCTGCGCGTGGTGCGGCTGAGCAGGGCGCCGCCGAGGTTTTCTTCCAGCGCCTTGATGGTCAGGCTCAGTGCCGGTTGCGAAACGTGCAGGTGTTCACCGGCCTGGGCGAAGCTCTGGTACTTGGCCACGGCGACAAAGGCGCGCAGTTGTTTGACGTTCATGTCGGGCCTATCGTTTGTTTTGTAAAAATTATCAATCGATGACGAAAACAAAATTAACAAATCAGTCGCTTGCGGTGAAGATGTCTGCACACGCTCACCGACAGCCTCGTCGGTTAAACAACTACAAAAGGCGGATCAGCATGGCCGGACTGGACAAGCGCGTTGCAACCTATGAACAGGCCCTCGAAGGCCTGAGCGACAACATGACGGTACTGGCCGGTGGTTTCGGCCTGTGCGGCATCCCGGAAAACCTTATCAGCGAAATCAAGCGGCGTGGCGTCAAGGGCCTGACCGTGGTCTCCAACAACTGCGGTGTGGACGGTTTTGGTCTGGGCGTGCTGCTGGAAGACCGGCAAATTCGCAAGATGATCGCCTCCTACGTAGGCGAAAACGCCGAGTTCGAACGCCAGTTGCTCAGTGGCGAGCTGGAAGTGGAACTGACCCCACAGGGCACCCTCGCCGAGAAAATGCGCGCAGGTGGTGCCGGCATCCCGGCGTTCTACACCGCTACCGGCTATGGCACCCCGGTTGCCGACGGCAAGGAAGTCCGCGAGTTCAAGGGCCGCAAGTACATCCTGGAAGAATCCATCACCGGTGACTTCGCCATCGTCAAGGGCTGGAAGGCCGACCACTACGGCAATGTGGTGTACCGCAACACTGCGCAAAACTTCAACCCGCTGGCGGCCACCGCCGGCAAGATCACCGTGGTCGAAGTGGAAGAAATCGTCGAGCCCGGCGTGCTGCTGCCAAGCGAAATCCACACCCCGGGCATCTACGTGGACCGTGTCATCGTCGGCACCTTCGAAAAGCGTATCGAAAAGCGCACCGTCAAGGCCTGAGCGCCATCCACCCGAACAATAAAGAGATCCTGACCATGGCATTGACCCGCGAACAGATGGCGCAACGCGTTGCCCGTGAACTGAAGGATGGTTACTACGTCAATCTGGGCATCGGCATCCCCACCTTGGTGGCCAACTATGTACCCGCCGACATGGATGTGATGCTGCAATCGGAAAACGGCCTGCTCGGCATGGGCGAATTCCCCACCGAAAGCACCCTCGATGCCGACATGATCAACGCCGGCAAGCAAACTGTCACTGCCCGCCGCGGCGCCTCGATCTTCGATTCGGCACAATCGTTCGCCATGATCCGTGGCGGCCACGTCGACCTGACCGTACTGGGTGCTTTCGAGGTGGACGTGCAGGGCAACATCGCCTCGTGGATGATTCCTGGCAAGTTGGTCAAGGGCATGGGTGGGGCCATGGACCTGGTGGCCGGCGCCGACAACATCATCGTCACCATGACCCACGCCTCCAAGGACGGCGAGTCCAAGTTGCTGCCGCAGTGCAGCCTGCCGCTGACCGGTGCGGGCTGCATCCGCAAGGTGCTGACCGACCTGGCCTACCTGGAAATCGAAGACGGCGCCTTCATCCTGCGCGAGACCGCACCCGGGGTCAGCGTCGAGGAAATCATCGAGAAAACCGCCGGCAAGCTGATCGTGCCGGATGATGTGAAGGAAATGACATTCTGATTGCCCGCTACAGACTGCCCCTTGTAGGCACAGCTTTGTGCTGCGAAGGGGCCTGTTATGGGGTGGCCAACTTGCCACCCCTATAGCGCGAAGCTTTGCCTTACTGCCAGTGATGCCTTGATTCAAGGCCTCTGCAGGCTTGGCGTCAGCTTTCAGACGCGTATCATGGCTGCCTCAGCCTGGGAAACCCGCGTCACATGTCTATCCGATTGAAACTGCTGCGTAAGAAACTGGGGATGACCCTGGAAATGCTGGCCGAAAAGACTGGCATGACCAAAAGCTACCTGTCCAAGGTCGAGCGCGGCCTCAACACGCCCTCGATCGCCGCGGCGCTGAAACTGGCGAGAGCGCTGAACGTCAACGTCGAAGAGCTGTTCGCCGAAGAACAGGTTGGGCAGAGCCGCTACAGCCTGGTGCGCCATACCGAGCGCCAGGCTCTGGTTGGCGATGGGCAAGGGCCGGGGTACGCGGCCCTCACCAGTCAGGTTGGTCAGCGCAGCCTGCTGCCGTTTCTGATTCAGCCGCCGTCCGAGTTCAGCGACCCCACGTTCAAGGAACACCAGGGCGAAGAGTTCCTGTTTGTTCACGCAGGCCAGGTGGAAGTGGACTTCATGAGTGAGCGGGTGCTGCTGGAGCAGGGCGACGCCCTTCATTTCAACGCCCAGACGCCGCACCGGCTGCGCTCGGTAGGTGTCTCACCGGCGCAATTACTGGTCGTGGTTCACCACGCAGACGAGTGAAACATCAGGGGGGCAGGTATGCCCCTTGTTCTCAGCTGTGAAACGCCAGATCCATCGCACCAGCCCTCCCTTGCATAATCTGCATGTCGTTTTTTTGACGAATGAACCCATCGCCCATTGAATTTTATTATGGTGTCGGATCATTGACGTAGTGTCATTGTGCCCATAAGCTCAAATCAACAACGAAACAACTCCCGCAACACCGCGCCAATAACTAATTGATTTTCCTGTTTTTAGGAGGGGAGTATGCGCTCGACTCTGATAATCAAATCGATGTTCTTGCTGGTGATGCTAAGTGGTGCTGCCCGCGCGGCAGATTCGTATATAAATCAAAACAGTATCATTCCTGTTTCAACTGCAGGCTGGTTCTTTGCCTTTGCTGTCGTCGGTTTTGTTGCTGTTGCCAACCGCAGAAAGATCTGAACCGGATACCTTGTACCTGAAGTGACTGCCCATTGCCGCGAGTCCACTGGCATGGCTTGTGAATTCTCCAACCGTTGCTATATTCCCAGTAGCCCGTAGGGCCAATGTTTACAGGGCGTTGCAGCCGCGCTTGCAGCGTCAAGGCAAGGGCCTCCAGGAAGGTCGAGGCCATCGCGGCAGCTGTGCGCCGTGAAGCGGAGCGAGAGTTGGTGTGTTGTTCTCATTCAGTGCTCTTTGTCGGGCCATTTGGCCGGAGGGACCCTCATGGTGCGTTCAATGTTTGCCGCTTTGTGCATGCTGACGGTGTGGTCCGGCGCCGCTAACGCCGACCAGAGCAGTGCTCCCTACCTGCTCAGCCCCGGCGATGTGGTGATGGTTTCGGTGTGGCAGGAAGACAGCCTGCGTCAAGAAGCCACCGTACTTCCCGATGGCAGTATCACCTTCCCCCTGGCCGGGCGCATCAATGTGGCCGGGCTGGACGTGACAGCGGTCGAAAAGCAGGTCGCTGCCAAACTCGAAAAATACCTCCCCGACCCTAACGTCAGCGTTGTCGTCAAAAGCATTGCCGGCAACATGGTCTATGTGCAAGGCAAAGTGATCAAGCCCGGGCCGGTGCAAATGGCGGGCCCCACTGCGGTATTGCAGGCGTTGAGCATGTCGGGTGGTCTGGACAAGTTTGCGGATGAAAGCGAAATCAAGGTGGTCCGCGGCACGGGTGCTTCCCAAAAAATCCTGCCCGTGCGATATAAGGACCTGGTGTCTGGGCGGGACATGTCCACCAACATCCAACTTCAGGCTGGCGATACGCTGGTCGTCCCTTGATCTTGCCTTTAATAAGAACATTTAATGCCTCTTCTTAGAACAACTCGCATTGCAACGGCAATCTTGGTCTTGCCGTTTACGGACGCGGTACTGGCGGCAAATTGGCAGTCTACGGTGGTGGTACCGACATCCGTCGAATACGACAGCAACCCATTGCTGCTGACCTCGGGGGAAAAGGGCATAACGCGCACGATCATCGCGCCGGATTACACCCTGATCGGCACTTTTGACCGTGACGAATTGAGGTTGGGGCTTGGCATGCATGTGCTGCGCTCGTCCGATACGGATATCGTCGATGACCGTGAAGACCCTGATATAAGCCTGGGCTGGCAGCGCACTACCGAGCGGGGGCGTTTCGGCCTGGTGGCGCGCTACAACGAAAGCTCGACGTTGTCGGGGACAGTACTGGATACCGGGGTGATTACCACCGACGGTACACAAAAGCTTTACACCTTGACTGGCAACTGGAGCCAGGCGGTGACCGAGCGCAGTACCTTGAGCAACGAAACCACCTACAACCGTGCCCGTTACGACATCAGTACGCTGACGGGCTACGACGAACTGGCGAACGTCTTTACCTGGACTTACGCCTGGAGCGAGCGGGCTGATCTGTATAGCCGTTTTGGTGCCCGGCGCTATGAGCCCGAAGAGGACCTTACCGCGACCGCTTCCAACAGCTACACCCCGGCAGTCGGCATCAAATACCAGCTTGCCGAGGGCTTTAGCGCCGACGCCCATGTTGGCGTCAACCAAGTGTCAGGTGACGATGGCGGCCGACGCGGGGAGGGTGGGGTTGCGTTGCTGTACACCGGCCCGCGTGCCGTTGCCAGCCTCAGCGCCGAGCGCAGCACGGTGGCAAGCGCCGAAGGCGGTTTCGCTGAGCTGGACCAGGTGCGTGGTGTGTGGAGCTATGCGCTGACCGAGTTGTCCCGGGTGGGCGCGGACGCCGCGTGGCAAGACAGCAAGGGGCAGTCGCCCAACACGCTGCAGACTTACAGCGTATGGGCCAGCCGCCAGTTTTCGCCTTACTGGGACCTGCGCCTGTCGCTGATGTACAAGGAGCGGCAGCAGGACCATGTACCGGATGCAACCGCTACGATCGTTGGTTTGACGTTGACGTACAGGTACCCCGACATCTGAACTTCAGGCAGGTGGCCCTATGAAGTCTGACTACGAGCTCTCCCTCAGAGATTACATCGCCATTATCAAGGACAGAGCCCTGGTGTTAGGGGTGAGTGCCGCAGTCATTCTCGCCGCGACCGTGGCCGTCGCGTTGATGGTGCCGCCGATCTACCAGTCGACCGGCACCATTCTGGTTGAGTCACAGCAGATTTCGCCCGAGCTGGTGTCGACCAACAACACCAGTTTTGCCGATGAGCGCATCGAGGTGATCCGTCAACGGGTGATGACCCGCGAAAACCTGTTGCGCATCATTGGCAAGTACGACCTGTTCGCCGACAAGCGCTTCAGCGAAAGCGACAAGATCGACCAGATGCGCAACGCGATCGTGGTCGAAACCCTTACCACCTACGTGCGCGGTCGTGGTGAAGCGACCGTGGCGTTCAATGTGTCGTTCGAGCACAAGCAGGCACAAGTGGCCAAGGAAGTCGCCGACGAACTGGTGACGCTGTTCCTCAACGAAAACCTCAAGCAGCGCACCGAGCGGGCCAATGAAACCACCGAGTTCCTCACCCAGGAAGCCAACAAGCTGGGCGCCGAGCTGGCCAGCCTGGAGAACCAGCTGGCCGATTTCAAGCAGGCTCACGCCAACGCCTTGCCCGAGCACCAGACCCTGCGCATGAACATGTTGTCGCGTGCGGAGCTGGAGTTCCGTGAGGTCGACCGTGACTACAAGGCTGCCCAGGAAGAGCTGCGCTACCTGGAACTGGAGCTGTCTGCGGCCAATGCGGGCCTTGCCACCAAGGTTGCCGAAGGCTCCCGGTCAACCCGTGCTGACCCGCCCGAGGACCTGCCAAGCCTGAAAGCTGAATACGCGCGGCTGATGAGCCGCTACAAGGACGCCCACCCGGATGTGGTGGCGGTCAAACGCAAGATCCAGGCGCTCGAAGCCAGCGGTGGCCGCACTGCTGCAGCTTCTACGGTCAGCCTCGACGTGGCCCGTGTCCGCGCCAAAATGAGCGCCGCCCAGGTACGTATTGCCTCGCTGGCAGAGCAAAAGCGCGAGCTGACCCGGAAAATGGAAGGCTACGAAGCGGAGATCCTCGAGGCACCGCAGGTCGAGCGCGGCCTGGTGACTTTGATGCGTGACCACGACAACGCACGCAAGAAATACGAAGAGATTCGTGCCAAGGAAATGGGCGCAAAGATTACCGAAAGCCTCGAGCAGGAAAACAAGGCTGAACGCTTCGTACTGCTCGAACCCCCCCTGTTGCCTGAGAAGCCGATCAAGCCTAACCGCAAGAAGATCGCTGCGCTGGGCCTGGTGTTGGCACCGGCCGGTGGCGGTGCGCTGGTGATGCTGCTGGAGATGCTCAATCAGCGTGTGCGCGGCGTTGGTGCCCTGGAAAGCCTGCTGGGCAAACGGGTGCTGATGGCACTGCCCTATATCGATACCCGGGCCGACGTGGCCCGACGCAGGCGCTGGCGCAATCGCCTGATCCTGGCGGCACTGGCGCTGGCAGCTATCATGATAGGGCTGGTGCACGTGTTCTACATGCCACTGGATGTGCTGTTGTACAAAGTCATGTCTCGGTTTGTATAGGGAAAGCAGTGATGGACAGGATCAAGCCGGCTGTTGGCAACAATATTCATCAGGTTACCCCGGGTACCCCCCAGGCACTGTCTCCCGCCCCCGGTACGGCGCTGGCAGAAGTGCCGGGGCAGTTCGATTACGTGAACACCAAAGTGGTACCACTGCGTCCAGACCACCTGGAGCGTAACCGCATCGTCGCGTACAACAAGAACTCCAACATGAACGGGCCGATCGACCTGTTGCGTACGCAGGTGCTCAGGGCCATGGACGAGAACGGCTGGCGTACCTTGGCCATCACCTCGCCAACGCCGGAAGCGGGCAAGACAATGTTGGCGATCAACCTGGCCATGAGCATTGCCCACCACACCACTAAGACTGCGTTACTGGTGGACTTCGACCTGCGCCGGCCCAAGGTCGGCAGCTACCTGGGCCTGCCCATGGAGCAGGCACTGAACGAGCTTCTGGCGGACAAGGCCGAGTTGCAGGACTGCCTGGTCAACCCCACCTTGCCGCGCTTTGTGGTGCTGCCGACGCGGGTACCCGTGCCCCTGTCGACCGAGATGCTGTCCTCGCCCAAGGTAAACAACCTGATTGGCGAGTTGCGCAACCGCTACGAGTCGCGCATCTGCATTTTCGATTTGCCACCGCTGCTCAGCTCGGACGATGCGATCACCGTCATGCCCAAGTTCGACTGTGTGTTGCTGGTGGTGGCCAACGGGATGAACAACAAGAAGGAAATCGAGGATTGCCTGCATCACCTGGCCACGGTGAACCTGATCGGGACAGTGTTGAACAAGGCTGACGAACAGCCGCGTACCTATTACTGAGCCTTCTGGCCGTCCGCCTGTAGGTGCGGCCTTGTGCTGCGCCTACAGGGAACGAGCCCACTCAGCGCTCCCAGGGATACTGCAACTCCCACTGCCACGCATGCCGCACAATCTCCTCCAGCGAAGCGAACGCCGGGCGCCAGCCCAGCACGTGCATGGCTTTGCTCGCATCCGCCACCAGCCGTGGCGGGTCGCCGGCGCGGCGCGGTGCGTCAAGGGCATTGATCTGCCGCCCGGTCACTGCCCGGGCCGTATCGATCACCTCCTGCACCGAAAAGCCCAGGCCATTGCCCAGGTTGAACGCGGCACGCTCGCCACCGGCCCGTAAATAATCCACCGCCAGTGCATGGGCCGCCGCCAGGTCTGCAACATGCACGTAGTCGCGAATGCAGGTGCCATCCGGTGTGTCGTAGTCACGACCGAACACTGTCACCGCCTCGCGCCGGCCAGATGCAGCCTGCAGGATCAAGGGGATCAGATGGGTTTCCGGGTCGTGACGTTCCCCGAGCTGACCTTCCGGGTCAGCGCCCGCTGCATTGAAATAGCGTAGGCATACCGACTTCAAACCATAGGCCCGGTCGAAGTCCTCAAGAATCTGCTCGACCATCCATTTGCTCAATCCGTACGGGTTGATCGGCACCTTGGTGTGCGCTTCATCGATCGGCACGTACTGCGGGTTGCCGTAAACGGCGGCGCTCGAAGAAAACACCAGGTGCCTGATGCCGGCATTGACCATGGCCTGCAGCAGGGCAAGGGTGGCTGCGACGTTGTTCTGGTAGTACTTGCCGGGCGCGCTGACCGACTCGCCCACTTGAATGAACGAGGCGAAATGAAACACAGCATCGAAGCGGCACACGCCAAACAGCACGTCCAGTGCGGCTTCGTCGGCGATGTCGAGCCTGGCCCACTGGATACCGGGGCCAGGTGAGACCAGGTCCGCGACCAGCACTTCATGGCCGGCGGCGAGCAGGTGCTTGACCATGTGCGAACCAATGTAGCCCGCACCACCCACAACCAGATATTTCATCCCCACCTCCTGGAATCTGCTGTTTACAGACGCAGTGAACACTCCCTGACACGTGCAGGTGGGATGATCATCTACAGGTGACCTGAGCGTAGATGGCCCTATGCTCTATTTCAAGAATAGCCAGTTGGACATGTAGGTGCCGTCGAAGGTAATGGTGTATTGCCCCTCCTTGTAGGCCACCGGCAGCGGTTTCAACTGCACCTGTGCATCGCGGGCGAACAGTTTCAGGCCGGCGGGTGCCTTGATGTTCAGGCTGCCTTCAAGGGGCTCCACATTGAACGGCGTCTTGTCATCGGCCTTGGGCATCGCACGGGTGCCCAGAGACAGCAGAAGCTCGCGCGACTGACCCAGTGGCTTGCCGTCCAGGCTCTGGACCACCACGCTGGCGTAAGGCGTTTTCGTATGTATCTGAATGGCACCCAGGTTGATCGGGCGGCCGCCCAGCCAGCCGCTGGCGGCCTGGGTCAATGGCGTGTCGATGGTGTAGATGCCTTGTTGCCAGTTGCGCCTGAGTTCGCCAGTGTCGGTCACCGACTCGGTGGCATCGGCGGCCAGCAGCGCTTGCCCCGGGTCGTGCAGCACCTGCGCGTCTGCCGGGATGGGTGCGGGTTTCAGCCAAGGCAATTCCGGCGTGTGTGGCAGGGCGATCTGCAACTGGCCCTTTTCCATGGCCGTGCGCAGCAGCGGTGAGTTACGCGGGGTGATCTCCTGGTTATACAGGGTGGCAGGTGTCGGTGCGAACACGTAGCGAGTGGTGGCTGGTTTTACGTCCGCACGGCGATAGAGCAGGGCAGCGGCGGGCAGGGTGGCGATCATCGCCGGGTCGTTGTACGCGTGCCAGTTGTCCGCCGTGCGCCAGCCTGGGTTGAACGCCTGTTGGCTGTAGGCGTATTGCAGCATGGCGTCCCAGCCTTGGTGGCTGGCGGTGCCGGCGATGTAAATCGGCAGCGAGTGACGGTCAGGCAGCGGGAAGGGCTCGGCGTTCCACTCGGTGACGGTCAGCGGTTTGCCGACGACCTGGGCGGCAGCAATCCAGTCGATCATGCCGTCGCTGGTCAGTGGGTTCTTCTCCAGTTGGCCTGTGTCGCCGTAGCTGTGGGCGTCGATGACATCGCCAACGCTCAGTGCCGGCAGTGCGCTAAGCCCATTGCCGCCCCAGGTGCTGGTGGTAGCAATGGGGACTTTCACGCCCACGCTGCGCAAGTGGGCGATCATGTCGGCATTGAAGCGTTGTTCCAGTTCGTTGAGCAACAGCTTCGACGGCCCATGCTCCCAGGCCCGCCAGGTCAGGTCGGCGGGCAGGTCAAACTGTTTGGCAAAGGCCTTGGCCGCCGTCATGTAGCGTGCGCTGTGGCGCGGTACATCCTTGTTCGGCATCAGGGCGTTGCCGTAATGCTGGGTCAGGTCATTCTCGTTGGTGATCAGCACGGCGGCGATGGCCGGGTCGTCCTTGTAGGCCAGGCCCGTGTATTCGTTCACATGGGTCAGGTACTGCTCGGCGAAGCGTTTCATCGCTTGCCGCATGCTGTCGTTCACGTAGGCGTAGCCCTTCAGGTCGACGCGGCCGTCCTTTTCAGGCAGCTCCCTGATGTCTTCAATATTGTCGTTGGCGGTAAACCCACGCTGCACATGCATGTCCAGCCAGATGTAGATGCCTTCGTCCTTGAGTGACTTGATCCACAGGTCGAGCTTGCGCAGCGATTCGGCGCTGAGCTGCTGGGTATCGCGCACCAAGGTGCCGTCGCCAAATACGTTGGGGCTGACCCAGGGCGAGTCGTGGTGATGCAGACGCACCAGGTTGAAGCCCAGTGCCGAAAGGCGTTTGGCCTGTTGACGTATTTCGTCGTCGGGGCTTTTGAACAGCGAGTAGGCCGACAGGTTGGTGCCCCAGAAGCGTACCGGGGTGTTGTCGGCGAACATCAACTGGTCGCCAACCGCCTTGATGAAGCCACGCTTGCCGGCGGGTTTTTCTGCTGCGTTGAGGAACGACAGGTCCACCGGCGAGGTGCGCCAGTCCAGCTGGTCATCAGGCCAGTTGGCAGGGTCTGCCAGGCCGAAGCGCTCGCTGGGGGTAGGGCCGAGTTCGATGTCGCCAGTCACGTTGAGCACGGCCTTGAGCTGTTGGCGGCCGGCGCTGATCGGGTCCTTGTAGAGGAATGCGCGCAGCTCGGACGGGTTGCCGCGCTCGAAATAGACCTTGGCCAGTGGCGGGTCGAAACGCATTTCGATGCGTCGCCCCTGGTCGGCCTTGCCCCACGTCCAGCCGCGGTTGTCGGGCAGCAACTGCGGGGCTCCCATGTCGCCGGCGATTTGCGCCGGGTCGAACTGGAACACCATGCCGCCTCCCATGACACCGCTCTGGCGGCTGTGGGCGTCGAGGTCGAAGGCCCAGCTCAGGGTTTGCGCTTGTTCCTTACGGATGTCAGCCTGCAGGTCGAAGTCCAGTTCCTTGTTCTTGCCCTGCAGCGTGTAGTGGTATGGGCCATTGACCTTGAAGTCGGTATGGAAACCGGTCCAGCTCCAGTTGGCAGCCCAGAAATCGAATTTGGCCTTCATGACTGGGCCACCGCCGTGTGTCACGATAGGCAAGCCATTTTGCTCATCGACACTGACCTGCCAGTCTGAAGCCCAGCTGGCCAGCGGCAGCAGGGCCAGGCCGGCAATGGCCGAAAGGCGCACATAATGACGCAGGGACAGCCTGTTCATGCACTTTACCTGAGTTGTAGGTCGGGTTCTGCCAGTTCCATGACCTGGCTGTTGTGCAGCCGGCGAACCATCTGGATGTAGGCCACGCCCAGGCCAGCAATAGACCAGTACACCACCGGGATGAAGGTGATGCTGCTGACCGTGAAGATGATGACCAGAATGCCGATCAGCGTTGCCAGCAACACCCGGCCGAGCTGTCGTCGCTCGTCGTCCTTGTCGGCGAAGCTGAGCATGGCTCTACGGATACCCAGCAGCACCACGGCAAAGAACGCCACGAACAGGCCTAGCCCGATCAGGCCGACCCGCAGCGCGAGGTTGATGTAGGTGTTGACAATGTCGATGATGCCATCGCCCTGGATCATCGCCTGCATTTCGGGTGTGTTGCGGAAGTCGAAGGAGCCGAACAACGGATTGCGCTGGATGACGATCCAGGAGTTGTCCATCAGCCGTTCGCGGTAGGTGATGTTCTCTTTCTCGAGGTTGCCGATGAACGGCAGCAGGTCCAGCACCTTGTCGCCACCGGGCACCACGGTCAGCAAGGGCAACGCCAGCATGCCAGCCGCACCTAGTAGCGCCAGGCGCTTGAAGGCACCTTTGCCCAAGGCGATGAACACCACCACGATGACCAAGGTGCCGACCCACGGGCCGCGTGACAATGGCGCGAACAGCCCGGCGGCCAACAGCAGGGCACCCATGGCCCTGTGCAGTGGGCGTTGCACATAGCCCTGCACGAACAGGAACAGGCCGATGGCCACGCTCATCACGTAACCCAATACAATCGCCTGGCCGGTGGTGACGCTCGCCCGCAACGCACCGCCACGGCTGAGGTAGCCGGACATGCTCCAGGGTACGCCCATGGCGTCGACCAGGGCGCTGTACAGCAGCCAGTGGCGCACATACTCGGCCACGGCGATCAGTGCCATGACGAAAGAGGCGAGCACGAAGGCCAGCAGGGTGTCCTTGAAGTCGCTGATCTGGCGCAGGCCACGGCTGGCCACGTAATACGGCAGGAGTACGTCGACATACAGGTACAGCGCCTGGCGCAGCGTGTCGGTAAGGGTGGTTTCGCGCAAATAGAGCACGCTCATCAGCAGCAGGCCGGCCGCCAGCAATTTATCGGCCCAGGTGCGGCCAAAGCGCTGGGTGTCACTTTGCCGGCGCAGGTGCAGCGCGGCCGGCAGCAGCACGCAGAGGGTCAACAGGCGAATATGGTTCAGGTCGACCAGATAGTTGACCACGCCAAACCCGGGCACCTGTACCGAGGCTGGCGGTATCAGGAACAGCAGCATGTAGAACAGCGCCAAGGGGTTGTGCTCGCGGCGCCCGGCTAGCCACAGGACGACCGCGCCCACACCCAGGTACAGCCAGAAGCTGTGCGAGAAAAAAGCCAGCAGCGTCAGCAGGAACCACAGATTGCGCCGGCGCTTGTAGTCGCTGAGCGGAATCAGGTCGGTGGCAGGCCGCCGCGCCATCAGGAAGACCACGCTCGCCAAAAACAGGATGACGATCAACGCACGAAAATGTTCAGGCATTGGCTATGTACACCTTTCCCTTGGTGGGCAACGGCTAGCATCATGGCTAATTGAAACTATAGTGACTTTTAGCCAATCAGTCAGAGATTGAAGTCATGCCGTCGATTGATGTGTCAGCCGCCGCGAGCCTGCGCAAGCGGGCCCTGAGAGCCGGGTCGTGGAACCTGGTCTCGCAGGTGGCTTCACAGGTGATGCGCCTGGGCGGCAATCTGATCATGGCCCGCTTGCTGCTGCCGGAAATGTTCGGGGTGATGGTCATTGCCACCACTGTTTCGATACTGCTGCATTTGCTTTCCGATGTCGGCCTGCGCCAGAACATCATCCAGAGCCACCGTGGTGACGATCCGGATTTTCTCAATACCGCCTGGACCGTGCAGATCATCCGCGGTTTCCTGCTGTTTGCCCTTACCCTGCTGCTGGCCCTGGGGGCTTGGTTGGCGCAACTGGCCGAGCTGTGGCCGGCCGACTCCACCTATGCCGCTCCCGTACTGCCGATGGTGCTGGCAGTAACCGGCTTGTCGGCGGCCATCTGGGGTTTCCAGTCCACCAAGATAGATGTGGCGGTACGAACTTTCCAACAAAAGCGCGTGGTGCTGGTCGACCTTGGCTCGCAGGTGGCCGGCCTGGTGGTCATGCTGGTGCTGGGCTTGCTGACCCATTCGATCTGGGCGCTGGTGTTATCAGGCCTGGTTTCGGCGGTGGTCTGGACCGTGCTGGGGCATACCGCCCTGGAGGGGCCCACCAACCACCTGCGCTGGGACCGTTCGGCGCTGACCGAACTGATCGTGTTTGGCCGCTGGATCCTGTTGTCGTCGATGGTCGGCGTGCTGGCGATGTACGGCGACCGCATGTGGTTTGGTGCCAGCATGTCGGCGGCGCAGCTGGGTGTGTATTCGATCGCCGTGCTGATCCTGGGTGCGGTGCAGACCGCGCTCATGAAAATTGTCGGCGCGGTGGCGCTGCCTGCTTTCAGCGAAGCGGCCCGGGCCGACGACAAGCAGCGCCTGAAAGCGCTGTATTTCCGCTTTCGGCTGCTGGTCGACCTGCTGGTGCTGTTCATTTGTGGCGGGTTCCTGACCGCCAGCCCATTGCTGATTGGCTGGATGTATGACGATCGCTACCGCGAAGCAGGGCCGATGCTGGCGATTCTTTCGCTATCGTTCATCGTATTGCGCTATACCTTGGCTCATCAGGTGTGGATTGCCTTGGGCCTGACCAAGTACCAGGCCATGGACAACATCATCCGCCTGGTCTCGTTGTGGGGACTGTTGCCGCTGCTGCTGGCGATTGGCGGGGTGGAGTGGGCTATCTGGGGGGTTGCCCTGCATGCTGTGCCAACGCTGGTGCTGGTTGTGTACGTGAACTGCAAACTGGATATCTTCAGCCTCAAACGTGAGCTGGTGGTACTGCCGATGTTGCTGGTCGGGGCGCTGTGCGGGGCACTGCTGACGGCCTTTTTCAACTGGCTGTAGCGCAGTTTGCCGGGTGTAACTTTCATGGCTACAGGTCACGGGATCATGGGGAAGCTCACTTTTTGTACTGCGCAGTTGGGTCGTAGAGGCTTTCTCCAGAGCTGTGTCTTGCTCGGCGTGGGGGGCGCAGTGTTCGGCGCCTCGGCGGCCGTTGCTGGCAAGACCGTCGAAAAGCCCGGGTTCGTGGTAATCAACGGCTGGGTATTACCGTCCCGTTACTTCCGGAACGCGTCAGCATGATCAAGGACTTTCAGCAGCAGAAGGCGCTGCGCGACCACTACGATTTCGGCATCATCGGGGCCGGCCCGGCGGGTATAACCCTGGGCTTGCGCCTGGCAGCCGCCGGCTGGAGCGTAATGATCGCCGAAGGCGGGGGCCGCGAATATGCGGCGTACTCGCAAGACTTGTACGCGTGCTCATCCACCGGCCTGGAGCTGTATGCCGAGGAATCCCGCCTGCGTTACCTGGGAGGCACCTCCAATCACTGGGCTGGCCGGTGCCGGCCATTCACGCCTTCGGATTTTGCCGTTGCCCCGCCAGGCGACTTGCCGGGTTGGCCAATTCCCTACTCGGAGATCGAAGGCTTTCTGCCGGCAGCGATGGAGATTGTCGACCTGGTGCCTGGCGCGGAATTTCGCGCGATGAATACCGGCCTCGATGGCGGTGACTTCGAGGCGGACTGCTTTCTGCTCAGCACACCGACCCGTTTTGCGCAAAAGTACGCTACAGCACTGGAACAGACCCCAGGTCTGGACGTATTCATCCACTGTAATTGCGTTGACCTGGAGTTCGACAAGGCTTCCGGCCACTTGGCTGCGGTGGTTTTGTCCGACTATGAGCGCAATCGTCAACGCCTGGTGGCAAGCAACTTCATTCTGGCCGCAGGCGCCATCGAGAATGCTCGGCAACTGTTGAACAGCGAGACCCTGGTGGCCGCAGGCGTGGTGAGCAAGGAAGGGCTGGTCGGCGGGTGTTTCATGGAACACCTGAACATCGAAATGGGCACTTTCATCCTCAAGTCCGGGCAGAGCCCGGAACCGCGCCAGTACTACACCACCGATGCTTTCGTCGACGAGTACAAGGCCGGTAAAGGCAATGTCACCGCCTCCTTGCTGGCTGATGTGCGAACCTATGGCCGCACTGCCGAGGTCAAGTATTTTCTCGAGAGCCTGGCCTGCGACATGGGGTTTGCCAGCAAGGTCGCCTTCGTCGCCAAGTTCAGCTGCCCCGGTGACGGCGTGATCGGCACCATGATCGAGCAGTTCCCCAACCTGCACAGCCGCATCTCGCTGCTGGACGAGAAGGATGCGCTGGGCGTGGCCAAGGTCAATGTCAATTGGGTGCTTAGCGCCGAAGACCGGCACACCATCAAGTGCATTGGCAGCGAACTGGCCAAGCAGTTCGCCGACATGGACCTGGGTTTCGTCAAGCTCAACGATTTCGTCTACGACACCTCGATACCGCTGAGAATGGCACCCCATGCCCATCACATGGGCACCACGCGTATGGCCGCCTCGCCGCAGTTCGGTGTGGTCGATGCCAACTGCAAGGTGTTCGGTACCGAAAACCTGTATGTCGCCGGCAGCAGCATTTTTGCCAAGGGCGGCGCCTCCAACCCGACCATGCCGCTGTTGCAATTTGCCTTGCGGCTGGCCGATCACCTCGATAACAAGATGAAAGCGGCCGGCAGCGCCGCAGCGTGATGCAGGTTGTACACGGGTGAGAGCGATGCGGTCAGCACCTAGAAGAACGAGACCGGAACGCCTCAGGACACTCCAGATTGTTCAGATCGCGAGGCCAGGCAGTATGAAGGGATGGATACGCAAGGCAGTGGCGCATTACGCCCATGCAACCGGGCGAGGTGGCAAATTCTACAGGAGGTTCTGCAACCCCTCTGGTCTTGAATGGGGGGCCTATCTGGCCCGATGGGGCAACTTTCATTCGGTCGGCAGCAATTTCTACGTCAATACAGGCTGCAAGTTTCTCGACCCGTCGCTGGTACGTATCGGTAACAGCGTGGGCTTGTCCGACTGCACGTTGATCGGTCACGACGGGGTGGTATTGCTGATCGAGCATCGCTTTGGCAAGCACCTGGATTCGGTCGGCTTCATCGACATCAAGGACAACTGCTTCATCGGCCATGGTGCGATCGTGATGCCTCGCGTGACCATCGGGCCTGAATCCATCGTGGCCGCAGGGGCGGTGGTGACCAAGGACGTGCCGCCAGGCACTGTCTATGGTGGTAACCCGGCTGTGTTCATCTGTACCACCGAGCAGCTGATCCAACGGGTCGAGGCACGTTGCGAAGCCTACCCATGGATCGATCTGGTGAAGGAGCGCAACGGTGCCTACGACCCGGAAGTGGAACCGCTGCTGATGGCGCAAAGACGTCAGTATTTCTTCGGGGACAGCTGAAATGGCTAGCAAACCTGTGGATGTCATGGTGGTCAACTTCAATACCGCTGGACTGCTGCAGCCGATGTTCGATGCGCTGCGCCGGGCCGACAGCGAGCGGCTGGCCAGTTACCTGGTGGTGGACAATGCCTCGCGCGATGATTCGGTGCAGCGCATGGCCCAGGTGTGCCCCGAGGCACTGCTGCTGAGCAACAAGCAGAACGTGGGTTTCGGCCGGGCCAACAACCAGTTGTTGGCGCACCTCAAGGGCAAGTACGCCTTGCTGCTCAATACCGATGCCTTCGTTGCCACCGACTCGCTGCAGAAAACGCTCGACTACATGGACGCCCACCCGGAGTGCGGCGTACTGGGGGTGCGCCTGGAGGGGCGCGATGGCGACCTGCAGCCCAGTTGTCGCTACTTCCCCACGCCGCTCAATGTGTTCGTCGGGCGCACCGGGCTGGGGCGGTTCTTCCCAGGGCTGAAGATGGTCGACGACATGAACTGGGACCACGCTTCGGTGCGCGAATGTGACTGGTTGCCCGGCTGCTTCTACCTGGTGCGCCGCGAAGTGCTCGACAAGGTGGGGTTGTTCGACCCGCGCTACTTCCTTTATTACGAAGAGGTGGACCACTGCAAGCGGGTGAAGGAGGCGGGCTGGAAAGTGGTGTACTACCCGCATACCACGGTGGTGCACATCGGTGGCGAAAGTTCCAAGTCGGTGGCGGAGCTGGAGGCCGCCAGCCGGCAGATCTCGTCCTACCAGATCGAAAGCGAGCTGCTGTACTTCCGCAAGCATCATGGGGTGGCGGGGCTGGCCCTGCACATGCTGCTGGTCACGCTGGGCGACCTGGTGCTGGCACTCAAGGCGCTGTTGAAACGACGCGGCTGGGGCGCCATCCAAGCCTGCTGGCGTCATTGCCGGGCAACCTGGTCATTGCTGTTCAAGACCCGGTACGCCAGCCAACCGACAAGGTAGGTGGAGCCATGTTCGAGAATATTCGCGCCGACCTGCGTGCCCATGGCGGGGACTGGGGCGCCCAGGGCTTCTGGGTATTGCTGGTGTACCGCTTTGGCCGCTGGCGTTATACGCTGCGCCCGGCACTGCTGCGCAAACTGTGCTCGCTCATCTACAAGGTGCTGTTCAAGTTCGTCCAGATCATCACCGGTATCGAACTGCCTTGCGAGGTGGTGATCGGGCGCAACTTCGTCATCGATCATTTTGGCGGCATCGTTGTCAGCGGCTATGCCCGCTTCGGCGATGACTGCCGTATCCGCAACGGCGTGGTGGTGGGCCTGAAGAATGTCGACGAGCCGATTGCCCCGGTGTTCGGCAATAACGTCGACATTGGTACCGGGGCCAAGGTGCTGGGCAGTATTCGCATCGGCAACAACGTGATCATCGGCGCCAATGCCGTCGTGCTGGTAGATGTGCCTGACAATTCACTGGCAGTGGGGGTGCCGGCCATCATCAAGGCCCGGCAACCGGCCGCCATGGCATCGGTCGAGTGAGGCCTATGGCAACGGTGATCGGCGTGGTGGTGATCGGCCGCAATGAGGGCCAGCGTCTCGAGCGCTGCCTTGTTTCGCTGGCGCAGGGGGCGGACAAGGTCATGTACGTCGACTCGGGGTCCACCGATGGTTCGCTGCAATTGGCCGCCAACCTTGGCGTGGCAGTGCTGGCGCTGGACATGAGTATCCCGTTCACTGCCGCACGCGCCCGCAATGAAGGTTTTGCCGCCTTGCAGCGCCTGTTGCCATCGATGCAACTGGTACAGTTCGTCGATGGCGACTGCGAGGTGAATGCCACCTGGCTGCCCACTGCGCAGGCTTTTCTTGAGCAGCACCCCACAGTGGCAGTGGTGTGTGGTCGCCGGCGTGAGCGCTTCCCGCAGCGCTCGGTGTACAACTTGCTGTGCGACCTGGAATGGGATACCCCGGTCGGTGAGGCCAAGGCCTGTGGCGGCGATGCGCTGATGCGGGCAGACGCCTTTGCTGCCGTGGGTGGCTTCCGTCCTGACCTGATCGCCGGAGAAGAGCCGGAACTGTGCGTGCGTTTGCGGGCCAACGGCTGGAAAGTCTGGCGACTGGCTGCCGAGATGACGCTGCACGATGCCGACATGACCCGTTTCAGCCAGTGGTGGCGGCGTAGCCTGCGCGCTGGGCATGCCTATGCCGAGGGCGCCTACTTGCATGGCCAGCCACCCGAGCGGCACTGGCTGCGCGAGTCACGTCGGGCCTGGTTGTGGGGCCTGGGCATACCTTTGGTGATCGCGCTGGCCTGCCTGCTGCTGGGCGGCTGGGGCCTGCTCTTGCTGTTGATCTACCCACTGCAGGCCGTGCGCCTGGCCCGCCGCGGCGGCAAGTCGACGCGCGAGAACTGGCTGCAGGCTGTGTTCCTGGTGTTGGGCAAGTTTCCGGAAATGCTCGGCCAGCTGAAGTTCCTGCGCCACCGTCTTGCGGCTGGCAAATCGGCTTTGATCGAGTACAAGTGAGAGAAACCCATGAAGCTCGGCACCCTCGTGAAAAGCGTGTTTATCTTGCAACCGGGATACTCGTTGCGGGCGTTGCACAACAAGTACAAGTTGGCGCGGCAGATCGCCAGGCAGTGGCCTGAGCTGAACGGGTTCATGCAGCGCATGACGGCGGCGCTGGGCCCGCATGGTCTGCAGCGTCTGGGTGTGGATTGTATCGGTGTCGTGCAATGGCCTTACATCAGCCGATGCTGGGAGGCGCCACAGCGTCTGGATGTGGTGGCTTCACACTTTGAACGGGTGGCGGGGCAATTCCCGGCGTTGCTATTGCTGGGCCGCGACGAAAACCTGAGGCTGTGTGACCTGTCCAGCCATTCGCCGGGCTGCTGCCTGGTACTGGACCGGCCAATCTGGTTCAAGCGCGAAGGCGAACTGGTGCTTAACTTGTTCCAGGCCGACCTGCGTGTGGCATCCCTGGCCTTCACCCTAGGCCGCAGCCAGGGTGAGACAAGTCTGTTCATCGGTGCGGTGCAGGGCATCCACAAAGGCGTCGACAGCGAAACCTCGCTGGCCATCTACCGTGACCTGACCAAGGACTTCGAAGGGCTGCGGCCACGCAGCCTGTTGCTCGAAGCGTTGAAATGCCTGGGCAGGACCCTGGGTGTGACGCAGCTGTATGCCGTCAGCGACGCCTGCCGGCACCATCGCCATCCCTATTTTGGCAGCGACAAGGGCCAGGACCTGGCGGCCAACTACGACGTGATCTGGCAAGAACACGGTGCCACAGCGTCTGACCGTGAGGATTTTTTCAGCCTGCCATTAGCGCCGGCGCAACGGGCGGAAACTGACATCCCGGCCAAGAAACGGGCGATGTACCGCCGCCGCCAGGCATTGCTCGACGATGTTTTCACCCGTTTGCAGGCAGCATTGCCAAGCAGCAATCACAACCTTGGACTACAAGGAAAACAGGGGGATGCATTTGCTGTGAGTGCATCGGCAGTAGACGGACCGCCCGTAGTCGACAGCCTGAAGTAAAGGTTGCCAGGGAAGGTTGGTCATCAAGCGGGTTTGGATCTGGATTCGTATGCGCATTGCTTACTTCATCAATCAGTACCCGAAAGTCAGCCACAGTTTCATCCGTCGCGAAATTCTGGCGCTGGAGCGCCAAGGGGTCGAGGTGCAACGTATAGCCCTGCGTGGGTGGGACGCCGAAGTGCAGGATGCCGAGGACACAACCGAACGGGGCAAGACCCGCTACGTATTGCAAGGTGGGCTCAAGGGGTTGTTGGCACCGACTTGGCAGGTACTGCGTACGCAGCCGCGGCGGTTTTTCCAGGCGCTGTGGCTGGCCATGCGCCTCGGCTTGCGGGCCGACCGTGCCTGGCCCTACCACCTGGTCTACCTGGCCGAGGCCTGCCAGGTGCTGCAGTGGTTGCAGGCAGGGGAGGCGACACATGTGCACGCGCATTTCGGCACCAACTCTACTGAAGTGGTCATGCTGGCCAACGCCCTGGGCGGGCCGGCATACAGCTTTACCGTGCACGGCCCTGAAGAATTCGACAAACCACAGTTCCTGCACTTGGGTGAGAAAGTACGGCGCGCCGCCTTTGTCGCGGCGGTGAGCTCGTACGGGCGCAGCCAGCTGTACCGTTGGGTGGCGCACGAGCAGTGGGGCAAGGTGAAGGTGGTGCATTGCGGCCTGGAGCGTGGGTTTCATGAGGTGGCGCCGGTCAATGTGCCGCCGGCACCAAGGCTGGTGTGTGTCGGGCGCCTGTGCGAACAGAAGGGCCAGCTGCTGTTGCTGGAAGCGGCGCGCTGTCTCGCTGCCCAGTCGATCGCCTTCGAGCTGGTGCTGGCGGGTGACGGTGAAATGCGCGAGCAGATCGAGGCCTTGATTGCCCGGCACGGCTTGCAGCAGCAAGTGCGTATCACCGGTTGGATCAGCAGTGCGCAGGTACGCGAGGAAATCCTGGCCGCCCGTGCGCTGGTGCTACCCAGCTTCGCCGAGGGCTTGCCCGTGGTCATCATGGAGGCCATGGCCTTGCGCCGGCCCGTGCTGACCACCTACGTAGCGGGTATCCCCGAGCTGGTGCGGCCTGGCGAAAACGGCTGGTTGTTCCCTGCCGGTGCCGTGGACGAGCTGGCAACAGCCATGGCCGACTGCCTGGCGCAACCGGCCGAGGTACTGCAGCGCATGGGCGAGGTGGCCTACCAGCGTGTAGTGCAACGGCATGACATCGACACCGAGGCGGCCAGGCTGGCCGGCTATTTCAAGGCATACGCATGATAAGTGTATTGGGTTGGTTACTGGGCCTGTTGGCGATCATCGTCCTGGTGCCGGTGTTGGTCCTGGTGTTGCAAGTGTTGCTGGCTTGCCTGCCGGCGCGGTCAAGGCCCGAGGGCATTGGCGAGCGCCCGCGAGTGGCGGTGTTGGTGCCCGCCCACGATGAGGCGTTGGTCATTCGTGCGATGCTGGCCAGCGTTACGCCGCAGCTGCTGGACGGCGACCGCTTGCTGGTCGTGGCAGACAACTGTTCGGATGACACGGCCCGGTTGGCACGCGCGTCCGGCGCCGAAGTGGTAGAGCGCCGCGATACGCGCTTGCGCGGCAAAGGTTACGCATTGGATTTCGGCGTGCGCCACCTGGCTCAGCGGCCGCCCGAGGTGGTCATCGTGGTGGATGCCGACTGTCAGGTGGGCGAGGGGGCGATCGACTGCCTGGCGCGCCGCTGCCTCGAACTTGGGCGCCCGGTACAGTCGCTGTACCTGATGCGTGCACCGGCAGGTGCCGGGTTGAGAGTGCAGGTTGCCGAGTTTGCCTGGCGGGTCAAGAACCTGGTGCGGCCACGCGGCTGGGCGCGCCTGGGCCTGCCATGCCAGTTGATGGGCGCGGGCATGGCGTTCGGCTGGCACGATCTGAGCCTGATCAACCTGGCCAATGGTCATCTGGTCGAGGATGTGAAGCTGGGCCTGGACCTTTGCCAGCAGGGTAAGCCCCCGGCTTTCTGCCCCGAGGCACTGGTCACGAGCCAGTTCCCGCTCAGTCAGCAAGGCCTCAACAGCCAACGCACCCGCTGGGAACATGGCCATCTGGGCTTGATGCTCGCCGACGCACCCAAACGGGCGAAGGCTGCAATCACCCAGCGTAACGCTAGCCTGGCGGCCTTGACCCTGGACCTGCTGGTACCGCCCCTGGCGTTGCTGGTGCTGGCCTTGCTCGGGCTTAACCTGGTGACCTGGCTGGCGTACCTGCTGTTCGGCCTGGCGCTGCCCGCGTGGCTCGCCTTGGCCGGTTTGGCCTTGCTGGCCTTTGCCGTGGTGTTGGCCTGGGCGCGCTTCTGTCGTGAAGTGATACCGTTTTCGGTGTTGTTGTACGCGCCGTTCTACGCGGCCAGGAAAATTCCCTTGTACCTGAGCTTCCTGATCAAGCGCCAGGTTGAATGGGTGCGTTCAAAACGGGATGACGACTGATGGCTCAGTGGCAGAATCGCTGGAAGCGAGTGATCGACCAACTGGACGTGATCGCTGATGACGCCGCCGTGCAGCATCTGCTCGACCGCCTGGCCACGCCGGACACGGGCACCGTGCTGGGTTTCGTCAACGCCCATGCGATGAACCTGGTGGTGCGCGATGGTGGCTACAGCCAGGCACTGTCGGCCGCAGATGTGCTGCTGCGCGATGGCGCCGGCATGGCGATCCTGTATCGCGGCCTGGGCCTGGAGCCCGGGCTCAACATGAATGGCACTGACTTCATTCCCAGGCTCATGGCTGCTTACCGAGGGCGCAAGGTCGCCTTCTGGGGCACCCGGCAACCCTACCTGGACCAGGCTGCGCAGCGCTGTAAAGCCGAGTTTGGCATCGTGCCAGTGTCGGTTCACGATGGCTTTGCCAGCGTTGAAACCTATCTGCAGTTGGCCCGCAAGCAGCAGCCCGAGCTGATCGTGCTGGGCATGGGCATGCCCAAGCAGGAGGCGGTGGCAGCGGAGTTGGCAGCCACTGGTGGGGCATGCCTGATCGTGTGCGGTGGGGCGATCCTGGATTTTCTCGGCGGCAAGGTCAGCCGTGCCCCCGAATGGCTGCGGCGTTTGGGGGGCGAGTGGCTGTACCGCCTGCTGCGCGAGCCCAAGCGCCTGTTCATGCGTTATGTGGTGGGCAATCCGCTATTCCTGTTGCGCACCCTGTTGTACCGGAGGGCGGCGGTTTCGGCCAGACGGGCCCTGTGAATCGGTCAAAATTCGCACAAGCCATGATTCCGGATACGCCACTAGCGGGTGGCTGCTACAGTGATATCAATGGCTTGAAGGCTCCACGAACCTGCTGCACTGGCTTTGCATAAGTCTGTTTTCAAGACTTGCTGTTTGATGGAAGGCACTTGCTACGCTCATTTTGATGAGGTCTGAAATGGTTTTCGAACCCAGAAGCAGTCGTTCCTTACTCCAGAGAAGAAGCAGTGTCAGTAACGCCATCCAGGCCGGCCTCGATGGTATTGCCGTCACCGGTATTGCCTGGTACCTGATCTACGACCAGTTCGGCTATATCACATCCGATTACGTGATCATGCTGCTGTTGCTGATTGGCGCACTGGCAGTCATTTATGATCATTACGCGATCTACCGCACCAATGTCGGGCTTTCGATCAAGGCGTTCCGCCTGTTCAAGGCCTGGTCGGCAACGTTTTGCTTCCTGGTCGTCATGGCGTTCCTGACCAAACAGAGCGAAACCTATTCACGGCTATTGGTGGTGCAACTGTTCGTCATTGGTTATTTTGCCCAGTTATTCTTGCATTTTGCCGTGCGCGAACTGCAAAAGCGCTTTAGCGCGCATGCGCGCCTGGACAATGCCCTCATCATCGGCAACGGTGACCTGGCCAACTTCCTGTATCAGAAAATCAGCAACAACCCGTGGTTCGGCGAGCGGGTGCTGGGGTGCGTGCTACTCGACAAAGGCGACGGGCAGGGGCTGGAGAGTGCCGAGGGCAAGCAGCGCCTGCCGGTGCTGGGGCATATTGGCGACCTCGACGAACTGGTGGCCCAGCACGGCATTCGTACGGTGTATCTGGTGACGCCACTGGGTGGCTCCGAGGTCATCAACGACGTGTATTTCAAGTTGCTCGACAAGTGCATTGCGGTGAACTGGGTGCCGGATATCTTCTCGTTGCGCCTGATCAACCACAGCGTGCGGGAAATTGCCGGCATTCCGGTGCTGACCTTGTCGGAGACACCCTTGACGGGCATGAGCCTGTTCTTGAAAAACCTTGAGGACCGGGTGCTGGCCGCGTTGATTTTGCTGTTTGCATCACCCGTGCTGCTGGCTGTTGCGCTGGCCATCAAGATCGATAGCCGCGGGCCGGTGTTCTTCCGCCAGGAACGTACCGGCTGGACAGGCGAATCGTTCCGTATCTGGAAGTTTCGCAGCATGCATGTTCACCAACCGGAAGAAGGGGTGGTCAAGCAGGCGCAGAAGAATGACCCACGGTTGACCCGGGTCGGTGCCTTCATCCGGCGTACAAGCCTTGATGAACTGCCACAATTGTTCAATGTACTGACCGGGGAAATGTCCCTGGTAGGGCCGCGGCCACACGCCTTGCAACATGACACCCTGTATTCGCAGGATATCGTCGACTACTTTGCCCGCCACAATATCAAGCCAGGCATGACGGGTTTGGCGCAGGTGCGCGGGTTCAGGGGGGAGACCAAGGATATCGAGCAAATGATCCAGCGGGTCGACTCGGACATCGAGTACATCAACAACTGGTCGTTGTGGCTGGACTTTGTGATTCTGGTGCGCACGCTTAATGCCTTTACGGGTAAGCAGGCTTATTGAGCAACGCCCGCCCGCATCGACCGTGTACCGCCAGTTAGTCCTTGTTCAACGGATGCAACTCCCTGAACCCCCGCGCTTCTTCCACCAGCCAGTCATGCACTGCCCGCGCACCCGGCTGGTTCAAGCCGCCTGGCGGGTAATGCACCACATAACGCTTGTGGTTGGCGATCGGTACACCAAACGGCACGATCAGTGCCCCGCGTTCCAGTTCATCATTGAGCAGCGTGCGCCGGGCAATCGCCACGCCGATCCCGGCAATCGCCGCCTCGATGGTCAGGTGGTTGCGGTTGAAGGTGTGCCCGCGCCGTACATCCAGGCCGGCGGCGCCGATGCCTTCCAGGTAGAACTCCCACTCGGCATATTCCGAACTGCCACGCCAGGCGGTGATGTCATGCAGCAGCGGGTAGTGCGCCAGGTCAGCCGGGCCGTGCAGCGGCGGGCGCCCGCGCAGCAGGGCAGGTGAGCACACCGGGAAGATCTGCTCGTCCAGCAGCGGCGTCGAGAGCATGCCTGGGTAACTGCCATCGTTCAGGTCGATGGCCAGGTCGAAGTCGCCCGGCGTCAGCGCCTGAGCACTGTCCTCAGCCACCAGGCGCAACTCGATGTCCGGGTAACGTTGTTGAAAACGCGGCAAGCGCGGCGTGAGCCATTTGGCCAGGAACGACGGGATCGAACGCACACGCAACGTGCCGCGGATTTCTCCCGCGTCCAGCCGCAGCAGTTCGGCCTCGATATTGCCGTAGGCCTCGGCCACCGTCTGGGCCAGGCGTTGCCCCTCGGCGCTCAGCTCCACGCCGCGCGCCCGGCGCAGGAACAGCCGGTAGCCCAGGCGCTCTTCCAGTTGGCGCATCTGCTGGCTGACCGCGCCCGGGGTGATATGCAGCTCTTCGGCACAGCGGGTGAAGGACAAGTGCCGGGCTGCGCAGGCAAATACATGCAGCCAGACGAACATCTGACCATTGAGTTGTCGTCGCATCGTTTAGTACCACTAAAGGCTTGCTTAGGAAGTTTCGTTGGTCATCCGTGAGCCATCGCGTCAGTATCGCGCAAAATCGCAACAACGCTCAATTTCTCCAGACAACTCTATCTTGGATGCATATCAGGGTAGGGTCAGGCATTAGCATGGCTATCAGTGTTTTCGACCTTTTCAAAATTGGCATCGGGCCTTCCAGCTCCCACACCGTCGGCCCGATGCGGGCGGCGGCTACCTTTGCCCAGGCCCTGCGTGAGCAGGGGCTGCTGGCCCGGGTAACGCGCGTGGAAGTGCGGCTGTATGGCTCGCTGTCGGCGACCGGGGTTGGCCATGCCACCGACCGCGCGTGCCTGCTAGGCTTGATGGGCCAGTGGCCGGACCGTATCGACCCGGCCACCATCGAGTCGCGCATTGGCCAGGTGCTGCAGGAAGACTGCCTGATGCTCGACGGTAGCCATCCGCTGGCCTTCGACTATGGCCGTGACATGCTGCTGCTCGACGAGAGCCTGCCTTATCACCCCAATGCCATGAGCCTGGAAGCCATGGACGGGCAGCACAGCCTGTTGAGCCAGACCTATTTTTCGGTAGGCGGCGGCTTCATCGTCGAGCAAGCCGAGATCGATGCGCCGGCAAGCGAAGCGAATGCCGTGATGCTGCCTTATGAGTTTGACAGTGGTGCCCAACTGCTGGCGTTGTGCAAGGCCCACAACCTGAGCGTGGCGCAACTGATGATGGCCAACGAATGCGCCTGGCGCCCGGAGGCCGAGGTGCGCGAAGGCTTGTTGCGCATCTGGGCGGCCATGCGTGAGTGCGTGGCGAACGGCCTGCGCAACGAGGGCGTCCTGCCAGGCGGCTTGCACGTCAAGCGCCGCGCTGCGCGGTTGCACCGCAGCCTGCAGGAGTTGGGCAAGCCCAACGTGATCGGCTCAACCCTCAGCGCCATGGAGTGGGTGAACCTGTTCGCCTTGGCGGTCAATGAGGAGAACGCCGCGGGCGGGCGCATGGTTACCGCGCCCACCAACGGTGCCGCTGGCATTATCCCGGCTGTGCTGCATTACTACATGAAGTTCAACCCGACCGTTTGCGATGCCGATGTCGTCGATTTCCTGCTGGCGGCTGCGGCGGTCGGTATTTTGTGCAAGAAAAATGCGTCGATCTCGGGGGCAGAGGTAGGCTGCCAGGGCGAGGTGGGTTCGGCCTGTTCGATGGCTGCCGCCGGCTTGGCCCAGGTGCTGGGGGCGACGCCGCCGCAGCTGGAAAACGCGGCCGAGATTGCCCTGGAGCACAACCTCGGGCTCACTTGCGACCCCGTGGGTGGCCTGGTGCAGGTGCCCTGTATCGAGCGCAATGCAATTGCTGCAGTAAAAGCGATCAATGCCGTGCAGATGGCGCTGCGGGGGGATGGCGAGCACTTCATCTCGCTCGATCGGGTGATCCGCACCATGCGTGATACCGGGGCGGACATGCATGCCAACTACAAGGAAACCTCGCGCGGCGGTTTGGCGGTCGCTTTTGTCGAGTGCTGAGTTTCAACGCGGTCAACTGGAGCGGCCTTGTGTCTCGATGGGCCGCTCCTGAACCAGATTGCGTTGACCGGTTGGGTCAGAACTGAATCAGCGGCCTTTCTGCTTCGCTGCCAGGAAGCTCGCACGCATGTCCTTGGCCCAGCCATCCAGCACCGGCTTGACGTCGTTCAAGGTCAGCTTCTGGGTATCGTTTTCCAGCTCCTGGCCCGCGCCCTTGCGTACCACCTGGGCCAGCACCTTCTGGCTGGCGCCGTCCAGGAACGCTGCCTCCACACCGACATCCACGTCCTGGTCGCGGCCACCCATGGCGGTATTCACTCCCGCCGCGATAAGCGCGATAGGGATCACCTCGTAAGGCCTGAGGCCCTCGTTACTGGTGGACACTGCCGTGATCGCCGGGCGTATCACGATCACGCCCGGGCCAGGCCCCTTGGCCAGAGGCATCACGCTGCTCATTTCCCTGCGCAGGGCCTCGTTGAAGTAGCGGGTGATTTCCTGCAGCGTCTGCTGCGAGATAACCGCTGTTGGCTGCGGTTTGGGGTAGAACTGGCTTGGCTCGACGAACACCTGGCTGTACTGGTTGATATTGACCTTGGGGTCGATCCAGCGCATCACCGGGTCACCCGACGGGCTCTTGGCCTCTTGCAGCCGGCTGTAATCCTTGAGGAAGCCGGAGTAATCCTTGGGGTCCACGCGGTTGCTGGAGCAGGCGGCCACGGCAAGCAGCGCGGCGCACAACAGGGTAATGCGAGTCAATGATTTCATGATGAAAAGGCATCCATGAGAGGTCGGCCTCAACAACGCTAGCAGGTGCGAGGCAGTTGGCCAGTGGACGGGGCAATCCTCTTTGAAAAGTACAGAATGCGTGACCGGGACGCGCTCGCCCTGAGTGGCGCTGCAAACGTTGTTGCCCACTCAACCCAGGGCCTCACGCAAGCGGTACCACAACATGCCCAGCGCCAGCAGGGGGGAGCGCAGGGCCTTGCCGCCGGGGAAGGTCAGGTGCGGCACGGCACTGAACACATCCAGGCCCTGGCTATGGCCGAGGGCGATGCTTTCGGCCAGCAGTTTCGCCGTCCAGTGCGTCACGTTCAGCCCGTGCCCGGAATAGCCTTGGGCGTAATACACGTTGGGGTGCTGGCCAAGGCGCCCGACCTGGGGGAACCGGTTGGCGGTGATGCCGATCATGCCACCCCACTGGTAGTCGATGCGCACGTTGGCCAGTTGCGGGAACACCTTCAATACCTTCGGCCGCATGTACGCGCCGATGTCTTTAGGGTCGCGCCCGGAATAGTGGCAGGCGCCACCGAACAGCAGGCGGCGGTCTGCAGTGAGACGGTAGTAGTCCAGGCCGACCTTCTGGTCGCACAGCGCCATGTTCTGCGGGATCAGGCTGCTGGCCAGCGCTTCGGGCAAGGGTTCGGTGGCCACCACATAGCTGCCGGCCGGGAGCACCTTGCCACTCAGGCGCGGTTCCAGTTCATCGAGGTGAGCGTTGCAGCCCAGCACCAGGCTGTTTGCGCGCACCTTGCCGCGCGCCGTGTGCAGCGTCAACCTGGGCCCGTGCTCAATGCGCAGGACCGGGCTTTGCTCGAAAATGCGCACGCCCAGGCTGTGAGCCGCGCGGGCTTCGCCCTGTACCAGATCCAGCGGGTGCAGGTGGCCCGAGCCCATGTCTACCAGGCCGCCAGCGTACTGGTCGCTGGCGACGATCTCGTTCAACTGCCCGGCGCCGACCAGGCGTGTTTCATGGCGATAGCCCAGGGCGGCCAGGTCGTCCTGTTCATCCTTGAAAGCGGCGAACTGCGCATCGGTGTTGGCCAGTTCGCAGAAGCCCCAGCGCAGATCGCAGTCAATGCCGTAGCGGGCGATACGGTCGGCCACCAGTTCCACTGAATCGATGCCGGCCTGTTTCAGGTAGCGCACACCGTCCTGCCCGACATGCCGGGCAAAGCCGCTGACATCATGGCCGATACCGCGAATCAGTTGGCCGCCATTGCGCCCACTGGCGCCCCAGCCGATGCGCCGGGCCTCCAGCAGCACCACCGAGAGGCCGCGCTCGGCCAGCTCCAGGGCGGTATTGACCCCGGTCAGCCCGCCGCCGATCACGCATACGTCGGCCGTCAGTTCACTGTCCAGGCTGGGGTAGGGTGCCGCGTCGCGCGCTGTGGCGGCGTAGTACGAGGCGGTGTGTTGGGTATTGAAAGACATGAGCGTTCTCGACTCAGCGGTTGGACTTGATCTTGCTCCAGGAGCGGGTCATGACGCGCATGATTTTTGGGCTCGGGGTGCTGGAGATGTACAGCTTGTCCAGCACCTCCTGGGGTGGGTAGATCTCGGGATTGTTCACCAGCGATGCATCCATGTAGGCCTTGGCGTCCGGGTTGGCATTGGCATAGCCGACCGTGGCGCTGACCTTGGCGATCACTTTGGGGTCGAGCAGGTAGTTGATGAACGCCAGGGCCTGCTCGGGGTTGTTGGCGTCCTTGGGGATGGCCAGCAGGTCGAACCACAGGTTGCTGCCTTCCTTGGGAATGCTGTAGGCGACCTTCACGCCGTTCTTCGCTTCTACGGCGCGGTTGGCAGCCTGGAACACGTCGCCGGAGTAGCCGAACGCTACGCAGACATTACCGTTCGCCAGGTCCGAGACGTACTTGGAGGAGTGGAAGTAGGTGATGTAGGGGCGCAGTTCGAGTAGCCGGGCCTCGGCCTTGGCGTAATCGCCCGGTTTTTCGCTGCGCGGGTCCAGGCCCAGGTAGTTGAGCACGGCCGGGAACAGTTCGTCGGGCGAGTCCATGAATGCCACGCCGCACTGCTTGAGCTTTTTCAGGTTCTCGGGCTCGAACAGCACCGCCCACGAGTCGATATGGTCCACACCCAGTGCCGCCTTGACCTTGTCGACGTTGTAGCCGATGCCATTGGTGCCCCACAGGTAAGGCACGGCGTACTGGTTGCCGGGGTCGTTCTGTTCAAGTTGCTTGAGCAGTTTGGGGTCCAGGTGCTGCCAGTTCGGCAACTTGCTGCGGTCCAACGGCAGGAAGGCCCCGGCCTGGGCCTGGCGGGCGAGGAAGTGGTTGGACGGTACCACCACGTCATAACCTGTGCGCCCGGCCAACAGCTTGCCTTCGAGGGTTTCGTTGGAGTCGAACACGTCATAGACCACCTTGATTCCGCTGCTGGCCTGGAAATCGGCCAAGGTGGTGTCACCGATGTAGTCGGTCCAGTTGTACACACTGACCGTGGGCGTGGCCTGGGTGGTGGTGGCGAACAGCAGGGTGAATGCAGCGGGGATCAGGGCTTGCAGATGACGCATGGGAACACCTCGTTGGTCTTGTTCTTCGAGTTCGGAGCAGGCTTGCCTGTGCATGGGGGGCAAAGCACCCCCGCAGTGGATCAGACACTCAGCATCAGGAATTCACGCTCCCACGAGCTGATGACGCGCTTGTAGTTCTCGTGTTCGGCGCGCTTGACCGCCACGTAGCCCTGGACGAATTGCTTGCCCAGGTACTGCTGCACGGTTTCGCAGTCTTCCATGTGCTGCAGCGCATCTTCGATGGTGATCGGCAGGCGCAGGTTGCGTCGTTCATAGGCACGGCCCTGCACTGCTGCGCTAGGGTCGATCTGCTCGACCATGCCCAGGTAGCCGCACAGCAGGCTGGCAGCGATGGCCAGGTACGGGTTGGCATCGGCGCCCGGCAGGCGGTTTTCCACCCGCATCGCCTCCGGGCTGGACGTAGGCACGCGCAAGCCGGCGGTGCGGTTTTCTACACCCCACTCGACGTTGACCGGTGCCGAAGTATCCGGCAGGAAGCGGCGGAACGAGTTGACGTTGGGCGCGAACATCGGCAGCAGCTTGGGGATGTACTTCTGCAAGCCGCCGATGTGATGCAGGAACAGCGGGCTCATGCTGCCGTCTTCGTTGGCGAAGATCGGTTTGCCCGTGGCGATGTCGACCACGCTCTGGTGCAGGTGCATGGCACTGCCGGGTTCGTCGGTGATCGGCTTGGCCATGAACGTGGCGGCCACGTTGTGCTTGAGCGCTGCCTCGCGCATGGTGCGCTTGAACACGGTGATCTGGTCGGCCAGGTCCAGCGCATCGCCGTGGCGGAAGTTGATTTCCATCTGCGCCGGGCCGTCTTCGTGGATCAGCGTATCCAGGTCCAGGCCCTGGATCTCGCACCAGTCGTAGACGTCTTCGAACAGTGGGTCGAATTCGTTGGCGGCATCGATCGAGAACGATTGACGGCCACTTTCAGCACGGCCGGAACGCCCCAGTGGCACCTGCAGTGGCAAGTCCGGGTCTTCGCAGCGCTTGGTCAGGTAGAACTCCATCTCGGGTGCGACGATTGGCTGCCAGCCCTTGTCGGCGTACAGCTTGAGCACCTTCTTCAGCACGTTGCGTGGCGAAAGCTCGATGGGGTTGCCTTGCTTGTCGAAGGTGTCGTGGATCACGATCGCGGTTGGCTCGATCGCCCACGGGATCTGGTAAACGGCAGTGGGGTCAGGGCGGCAGACCATGTCGATGTCGGCGGCGTCGAGCAGGTTGTAATAGATGTCATCATCGACGTAGTCGCCGGTGACCGTCTGCAGCAGCACGCTTTCTGGCAGGCGCATGCCTCGCTCATGGAGGAACTTGGCGGTGGGCGCGATCTTGCCGCGGGCGATGCCGGTCAAGTCGCTGATCACGCATTCGACTTCGGTGATCCGGTGTTCTTTCAGCCAGGTGGACAGCTGATCGAAGGGGGCGTTCATACAGACCTCTTGGTTGGGTTTTGGTGTGGGAGCGTGGACGCCTGCGAAAACCGTTCAACAGTTGCGAAGGCGTTACGCTTCCCAGGTGACGCGCTGGAGACTATCTTGGGCGCAGCCCCCCGGGGCGATCTATCCACTTTCTTCAGTATCGAATGCACCAAAAGAGTGCATACAGGATGATGTGTGACAACCGCCAATGCGTTGAAGGTCCAGGCTTTCCATACCACTGACGTCACCGAGCAAGTGCGCGCCACCCCTGGCTGGCAGCAGCAGTACCGGCAGATGTCACCCGGGTACTTCAGCGGTGAGCTGCGTTGTCTGGGGCTGGATGGCGTGGAGGTGTACGAAGAGCGCCTGAACACCCGTGTGGAGCAGTTTTTTCGCGCGCCAAGCGGCGCGTTGGCGTTTTGCTTCGACCGCAGCGAGAACAGCCTGTACCTGCTGAACGAACAAAGCCGCAATATCTGGATCACGCCGGAGAACTACCACGAGGTGGCGGTCGTGTTCGACCAGGCCTTCCTGGCCCGTCATGGGCTGGACCCGCAGCGCCTGGAGGGGTTGTTCATGGTGCCATTGGGCAGCGGCCAGAATGCCTTGTTCGGCAGTTGGCTGAGCGCCACCCTGACGCGCCTGGCCGAGGCCGGTAGCCCGCTGCAGGGGCCGGCCCTGGCAGAGCAACTGCTGGAGGACTGCCTGTTCATACTCGACAACGCCTGCCAGCGCTTGCAGGGTGTGGCCCTGGGGCGACGTGACGAGGAGCGGGCGATCATGCGCCGGGTCAGCGAATGGGCGGCCGACTGCCCGGAAGAAACGCTGAACCTGGTGGAGTTGGCGGAGGTTGCCGGGGTTTCATTGCGTCAGTTGCAACAGGCGTTCAAAGCGTTCACCGGCATGCCGCCTGCGCACTGGTTACGGCTGCGCCGTTTGAACGGCGCGCGGCGCGATCTTTTGCGGGGAGGAGGGGTGACCGTCGCCGAGGTGGCGATGCGTTGGTCGTTCTGGCATTTGGGAAGGTTTTCAGAGAGTTATCGGCAGTTGTTCAAGGAGTTTCCGAGCGAGACGTTGCGGCGGGGCAGAGGTTGAAGGGGGCACGCCAAAACTGAACCCAGCATCCCGTGCCGAAAGTTGCTATCGTGCCGCCCTGATTTCACCCGAGGTGCCGATGTTCTACCTGCCTTTGCCCAGCGACCAGGCTGACCGCCTCGCCAGCGCGGCTGTAACCGAATTCTTCACCACTGCCAGTGTGCTCGATGCCGCCGCCGTGCTGTTCGTGCAAAACCTGCCACGCCAACCTGCCACCGCCTCGGCCGACGCGCAGGAGCGTCGTTTCGCCGAAATCGTGCGCATCGCCAACCAAGTCGAAGGTGTCGCCCCCGGGCGTTTCCAGGGCCAGGTAGCGCAGCACTTCGATCGCGAAGCGTTCGCCATGGGCCTGGGCATGCTGGGCGAAAATGGCATTGCACTGCTGTCGGCCGAAGTGGAGTACCAGGCGGACGAGTTGCTGGATGACGAAGGCCAGTGGAACTTCCAGTTCGCCGACCGCTACCGCCAACGGGCCACGCCGCTGCACCCTGTGTACCTGCCATCGCTGGCCAGCGACTTGATGCTCAGCGACCAGCAAAACCGCCTGCTGCGTGAATTCCTCAGTGGCGTCGACGAGTCTGTGGCTGTGCAAGGTTTCGCCGGCACCGGCAAGACCTTCCTGATTCACCAGTTCGCCCGGCTGCTGGAGCCACAGCGCACATTGCTGCTGGCCTTGACCGAAGGGCAGTTGCGCGCACTGCAGGCGCGGGTCAAGGACGCTGCCGCCTATACCGCGCTGACCTTCGGCCAACTGGCTGACGAACTGCTCAACCGCGACCTCACCAGCAACGGCTGGCGACTGCGCGATCCGTATCGCACCAAGCTGTCCTGGCGCCCCCAGGAAGCGCAAGTGGTGCGCTGGTTGGCCATCCCTGATATCGGCCCGCTCGCAGCGCGTGACGTGGTTGCCTTGTGCATCCGCGCCGTGCGCACGTTCTGCCACAGTGCCGATACCCAACTTCAGCTGCACCACTTGCCCTGGGCCGGGCCGGGCACTTCGCCGCTGGATCAGGAGGTGCTGCTGGAGAAGGCACGCCTGTACTGGCAAGAGCTGATTCGTCCGTCGGCGCGGGACATTCAGCTGCCTGTGCGTGACTACCACCGGGTCAAGCTGCTGTCGCTGACCGAGCATGTAATCGACAGCCGTTACACCCATGTCATCGTCGACGAGGCCCACGAACTGTCGGCACCGATGCTGGCGGTACTCGATCGCAGTCCACAGTCGATCATTACCCTGGGTGACGAACTGCAAAACCTCAATGGCCTCAGCCCGCACCATGGCAGCTTCATCCGGCAACGCTGCATCGACCATTCACTTCGCGCCGGGCCGGCAATGGACAATGTGCTCAACCCGTTGATCCAGGCGCACCCGGCCACGATCCAGGCGGCCTTCAGTGGCAACGCCGAGCACTACACCCGGGTCAGTTTCTTCGATACGGTGGTGGTGCCGGAACAGCCCACGGCGCTTATCGTCGATGATGAATGGGGGCTGTTTGGCTGGTTCCAGCGCCTGACGCATCAGGGTGTGCCGTTCTTGTTGCTGAAAAGCGCTCGCAAGGACTTTGAACTGTTCGTCGAGGACTGCATCGAGCTGTACCGCTACGGCACGCGGCCGCGCCACCCGATGCTGTTCCGCTATGCCAGCTGGCAGGCGCTGGAGCAGGACAAGGGCGATGACAAAGCGTTCGTCGCCGTGGCCAACATGCTGCGCAAGGGCTACACGCCGGAGCACTTTGCCAAGGCCAAGAGCCGTTACCGCTGGGACAAGGCGCCGAAGTTGTTCCTGGGGCGTGTACGGGATGTGAAGAACATGGAGTTTGCCCGGGTGATGGTGTCGCCGGAGCTGATGGTGGCGCCACAGGTGGCGGGTAACCGCAATGAACGGGCGCGTATGCTGGCGGGGTTGTATACCGCCTGTTCGCGGGCGCGGCATGAACTGATCGTGCCGGGGGGGATGCTGGACTGGGTCAAGGACCAGGTTCGGGATTGACACAGATGGGGCTGCAAAGCAGCCCCAGGGTCATGAATCAGTTACGGTCCAGCCACACCGTCTGGGCATTGGTGAACTCGCGCACCCCAAAGTGCGACAGCTCACGGCCGAAACCGCTCTTCTTCACGCCACCAAACGCAACACGGGGGTCGGAAGCGCAGTAGCCGTTGATGAACACGCCACCGGTATCCAGTGCGGCGGTCATGCGTTCGGCCAGCGCATAGTCGGCTGTGTAGATGGTCGAGGCCAGGCCGAACTCGCTGTCGTTGGCCAGTTCCACGGCATGGTCGGCATCGCGTGCCGTGATGATCGCCGCTACCGGGCCGAACAGCTCCTGCTTGAACGCGGTCATGTCCGGGGTGACATTGGCGAACACGGTCGGCGCGTAGAAGTTGGCCACGCCTTCGACCTTGTTGCCGCCCAGCAGCAACGTGGCGCCTTCGGCCAACGTCGCCTGAACCTGGCCGTCCAACTCGTCGCGCAGGTCGTAGCGGGCCATCGGGCCGATATAGGTGTCGTCCTCCAGCGGGCTGCCGATTTTCAGCTGGCGCGTGGCTTCAACGAACTTGTGGGTGAACGCGTCGACGATGCTGGCTTCCACGATCAGGCGCTTGGCGGCGGCACACACCTGGCCGGTGTTCTGGTAGCGGCCTATCACCGCAGCCTGAACGGCGGCATCCAGGTCGGCGTCAGCCAGCACGATGAACGGGTCGGAGCCACCCAGTTCCAACACGCACTTCTTCAGTGCGGCACCGGCCTGTGCACCAATCGCCATGCCGGCACGCACGCTGCCGGTCAGGGTCACGGCGGCGATGCGCGGATCGTTGATGGCGCGGGTAACGCCATCCGGGGTCACGTTCAGTACTTCGAACACGCCTTCCGGCAGGCCGGCATCCTTGAACAGCTCACCCATCAGGTAGGCGCTGCCCATCACGTTCGGTGCGTGCTTGAGCACGTAGGTGTTACCCGCCAGAATCGCCGGCACGGCGCCGCGCAGCACCTGCCAGACCGGGAAGTTCCACGGCATCACGGCCAGGATCGGGCCTAGCGGGCGGTATTCGATACGGGCTTTTTCGACCTGGGTCGGCTCGGCGGCGAGCATGGCCGGGCCGTGCTCGGCGTACCAGCGGCAAAGGCCCACGCACTTGCTGACTTCGCCGCGAGCCTGGGCGATCGGCTTGCCAATTTCGCGGCTGATCATGTGCGCGAAGGCTTCGGCCTTGGTTTCGAGGGTGCCGGCCAGGGCCAGCAGGTACTCGCTGCGCTGACCCAGCGACACCTGGCGCCACTGGCGGTAGCCAACCTTGGCACGTTGCAGCGCCGCTTCCAGTGCGGCGTCGCTGTCGAACGGGTAGGCGCCGATCTGCTCGCCGCTGTACGGGTCGAGGGAGATGGCGTGGGTCAGGCTGCTGATCGCGCTCATGGCGGGACACTCTCGTTGTTGTTAATCAGTGAGGCCAGACTAGTGGGCTATGGCTTTAATGAAAACTGAATAATAATGAGCGAAACATTCACGTTTGGAGAATGGCTGTGGACCTGGTGCAACTGGAGATCTTCAAGGCCGTGGCAGAGCAGGGCAGCATCAGCGCCGCCGCGCAGCACATCCATCGGGTGCCGTCGAACCTGACCACGCGCATCAAGCAACTGGAGGAGGACTTGGGGGTAGAGCTGTTCATTCGTGAGAAGAGCCGCCTGCGCCTGTCGCCTGCGGGTTGGAACTTCCTCGAATATACCCGGCGCATCCTCGACCTGGTCCATGAGGCGCGGCTGACCGTGGCGGGTGAAGACCCGCAGGGCACCTTTGCCCTAGGATCACTGGAAAGCACGGCGGCGGTGCGCATCCCCGCGTTGCTGGCGGCCTATAACCAGCGCTACCCCAAGGTTGACCTTGACCTGTCCACCGGGCCCTCCGGGACCATGCTCGAAGGCGTGCTGTCTGGCCGCCTGGTGGCCGCGTTCGTCGACGGCCCGGTGCTGCACCCGACGCTGGAGGGCATACCGGTGTTCGAGGAAGAGATGATGGTCATTGCGCCACTCAACCATACACCGGTGACCCGCGCCCAGGACGTGAACGGTGAAAGCATCTATGCCTTCCGCGCCAACTGTTCGTACCGCCATCACTTCGAAAACTGGTTCGTACAGGACCAGGCGGTACCGGGCAAGATCCACGAAATGGAGTCCTATCACGGCATGTTGGCCTGCGTCAGTGCGGGCGCCGGTCTGGCCATGCTGCCGCGCAGCATGCTCGACAATATGCCCGGGTGCAGCACCGTCAGCGCCTGGCCAATGTCAGAGGACTTCCGCTACCTGAAAACCTGGCTGGTATGGCGACGGGGTACGGTCTCGCGCAGTTTGAGCATGTTCGTGAAGTTGCTTGAAGAAGGACGCGCAAGCTGATGTTTTTTCTCGATAACAGTCGATATCCAGAATGCTCAGGGCCAGCCCGTGCTCAGCGTCAGCGATGCCGGGCCACTGCTGTATGTGCAGCTGCCTCCCGGCAAAGCACAGCGTTTCCAAGTGATTTAGCCAATAGTGGCAATACACTTCCAACTTTCTGATTATCTGGACAATAATCAGAAAAGTATTACTTCGTATGACCGGTTTGGATGCACCGGTCAGCGCATAACATCGAGGGGCCCAAGCCCCCGCTTGCCGTGTAGACCATCAGGAGAGTCGTTGATGAAAACCCGTCTAGCAGCTTCGCTGGCCGTTGCAGTGCTGGCCTTTGCCGGAGCCGATCTGGTCCAGGCTGCGCAGATATCAGGCGCCGTGGGCGCCACTGGCCAAGGTGACATGACCTACCGTATCGGCATGTCGTTCGACTGGGACAAGAAATGGCTGCAAAGCAGTGCCGGTCATGTGAGCGGTTACTGGGATGCGGCCTACACCTATTGGGAAGGTGGCGATGCCAGTGGTGCGCATTCGCTGTCGTTCAGCCCGGTGTTCACGTATGAGTTCAGCGGCTTTACCTACACGCCTTACATCGAGGCAGGTATTGGCCTGGCAGCGTTTTCAAAGACCGACGTGGGCGACCAGCGACTGGGGTCGTCGGTCAACTTCGAAGACCGTATCGGCTTTGGCCTGAAGTTGCCGGGAGAACAGAAGGTAGGCATCCGTGCCATGCACTACTCCAACGCCGGGATAAAGCAGCCAAACGACGGCATCGAGTCGTACTCGCTGTTCTATAGCAGAGCTTTCTGACATTACGGGGCCGCTGCGCGGCCCCGGCAATTCAGAACGTATAGGAAACGCCGGCCTGCACCGTGCGCGGTGCGCCGGGGTATACGTAGCTGTTGAACGCCCCCTCGTCATACCCCTTGTTGAACACGTTCTTCACGTCCAGATTCAACCGCACGTGTTCGTTAACCTTGTAGAACGTCAGCAGGTCAACCACGGTGTACTGGTCCATGTTGTAGGTGACCGCCTCGGTCTGGCCATTGCGGTCATCCACATACTTCAACCCAAGCCCTAGCCCCAAACCTTTGGCAAAACCGTCCTGGAACTCATAAGTGTTGAGCAGGCTGAAGCTGTTGCGCGGGATGTTGGCCAGTCGCGTACCCGTCGGCAGGCGGTTGTCCTTGGTAACTTCGGCATCGACATAGGCGTAGCCACCGATTACCCGCCACTCAGGCGTGATATTGCCGGCGATGTTGATATCCAGCCCGCGGCTGCGTACTTCCCCGGCGGCCAAGCTGTAGTTGGTATTCACCGGGTCGCGCGTCAGGACGTTCTCCTTGACGATGTGGTAGATCGCTGCGTCGACACTCAACTGGCGATCAAGTGACTCCCATTTCACACCCAGCTCGTAGGATTTGCCCTTCTCCGGGTCGAAACCACCGCCACTGGCCGGCGTGCCCGTATTGGGTTTGAACGAACGTGCGGTGTTGGCGTAGACCGCCAGGGTATCGGTCAGGTCGTAGATCAAGCCAAGGCGGGGTGTAACGCCGTTTTCGCCCTTGCTGAAATCGCCGGCATTGTTCAGCTTGTTGTCATAGTCATGCTCGAAACGCTCGAAGCGCACACCCGCCAGCGCCTTCAATCGCTCGGTCAGCGCTACCTGGTCCTGAATGAAGAACGCCCACGTCTGCAGGTTTTCCTTGTCCCAGGTGGTGGTGCGGTCCAGTGCCGGGCGCGGCTGGCCCAGTACCGGGTTGTAGATGTCGATCGGGTAGGCTGCCGAGGAACGCTGGATGATCGAGTTGTAGTCGTAGTTCTCGTATTCGACCCCGGTCAACAAGGTATGGCTGAAATTGCCGGTGTCAAAATGACCGGTCAGGTTCAGCTGCCAGTCGCGGTCGGTCCACTCCAGCTTGCGGTAGTTGAAGTTGCGCTGCAGCGTGCGTCCATCTGCCGGTGCGCCGTCGGCTTCGACAGCGTTGCCTTTGAGCGAGCCATCGAGGAACTGGAACCCGCCAGCCAGCGTCCAGTTGTCATTGAGCAGGTGCTCGAAACGCAGCTGCGCCATGTTGTTGTCGTTGTGCAGCAGGTTGTCGCTGCCTTTTTCCCAGATATAGGTATCGCGCGAGGCGCTGCCGGTCTGGGTGGGGTAGCGGGTCAGGCCGCGATCGAGGGGGTGGTTGTTGCGCATGAAATCGCCTTCGAAGGTGATCTTCGTGGCGTCATTGACCTGCCAGCTGATGACCGGGGCGACATCGTAGCGTTCGCTTTCGACATCGTCGCGGAAGCTGTCGCCACCTTCACCCAGTATGTTCAGACGGTAGGCCAGCGAGCCGTCCTGGCTCAGCGGCCCGGTGGCATCAAGGGTGGCACGGTGCATGCCCTGGTCGTCGAACTGGCTGCCAAGGGTGACCTTGGACTCGGGCAACGGCTGCTTGCTGACCACGTTGAACGTACCGCCAGGGTCGCCACGGCCGTACAGGCTGCTGGCCGGGCCACGGATGACCTCCAGGCGCTCGACGGTGTTGGCATCCGGGGCATTGGGGTAGCCGCGGTTGATCGGAAAGCCGTTGCGGTAGAACTCACCGGTCGTGAAGCCACGCACGGTGAAGGTTGTGAGGCCCTGGCCACCGAAGTTGTTGGCGCGGCCGACACCACCGGCGTAGTCCAGGCCATCCTGCAGGCGCGTGGCGCCCGTGTCTACCAGCACATCCTTGGGTACCACGCTGACCGATTGCGGGGTTTCGTGCAGCGCCGTGTCGGTGCGGGTGGCACTGGCCGAGCGGGTGGCCTTGTAGCCTTCGACCGGGCCGTCGGCGCGTTCGCTGTCGGCAGTACTGGTGATGCTCAGGGCCTGGAGTTCGATCTGGTTAGGGTCGCTGAGCGGTTCAGGCTCGGCAAAGGCCAGCGGGGAGACAGCATGAAGCACACAAAGCGAAACGAACGTGCGGCGCATCGACGGTACGGTCCTTGAATAGGGCGCTAAGAGGCTGGGTCGGGAGATGCCGCGAACATACTACGAATCATTATCAAATGCATTAGTTTTGAGTGGCACTGGTGTACCAGAAACCAAGGGGGAAGAAGTTACGGTCACAGTAGTGCCTGCAGGAGCAACCTTGTGCTGCGAAGGGACCGATAGGTCAGGAGCTGCTCTGTGGGTGGAATTGCCTCTTCGCAGTACAAGGTCGTCCTAGCCTGGCCCCTGGTCAGGCTGATGAAGCTCAGCGAATCGCCTTGATCGCCAACACATTGCACAGCGGGTGTTCCAGCACATGCGCCGTTGTCCCGCCCAGGAATGTCTGCATGGCGTCATGCCGATGGCTGCCCATGACTATCACGTCCACCCGGTTGTGGCCGACGAACTGGGCAATTGCCCTGGTCGCAGCCCCTTCGAGGAAGTGCCGGCGCTCCAGCGGAATCTGGTGATGGTCGCCCAGGCGGTTGAACGCCGCCCGCTGCGCGGTACGCACGCTGCCATCGAAGCCGGGCATGGTGACCGCACCGGCACCGAAGTCGGCGATGTGGGTCTTGGCCGCATCGCACACATGCAGCAGGTGCAGCTCGGCGTTGCACTGCAGGGCCAGGTCATGGGCGCAGTGGATGACTTGCTCGTCCAGGTGTTCACCAGCGCCGTGGCTGTTCAGGTCCACCGCGGCAGCGATCTGCCGTGGCAGGGGCAGGCGAATGTCGCTGACCAGATGCACGGCGACCGGGCTGTCCTTGAGCAATTGCCAGTCCAGCGGCGTGACCAGCAGGCGTTTGAGTACGGGTTCGTGCTGTACGTCCTTGACCAGCAGATCGCAGCCCAGCCGTTCGACCCGCTCTAGTACGCTGCCCAGCGGGTCGCGGGTCAACAACAGCTCGGTGGACACGTCCAGGCCGGCATCGCTCAGCTGTTCGGCCTCATCCGCCAGCCATTGGCGGTTGTCGCTGAGCAGCCGCTCACGCTCACGGCCATCGCTCATCAAGCCAAAGGTGTCGACGTCGTCGACGAACACATTGATATCCAGCAGGGCACCGCTGGATTCCGCCAACGCCGCAGCGCGTTGCAGCGCAGGCGTATGACGCATTTGCGGGCCGAGCATGACGAACAGACGTTTGAACTGGCTCATCGCACACCTCCACGTGTGGCAGCCCCCCGGTGATCTGGTCATGTTCAGTCTAGACTGCCGCAACGTACACCGGGGCGATGTGTCGGGTATGATGCGTGCCCCATCATTGTCACGAGGCCCGCCCCATGTCCCTGAGTGCTGAACAGATCGTTGAGTATCGCGCCTTTGCCGAGCAATTGGCCGATGCTGCCGCTGCAGCGATCGCGCCGTACTTCCGCGCCAGCCTGGATGTCGAGGACAAGGGCGGGCGCCTGTACGACCCGGTGACCGTGGCCGACAAGGCCGCCGAGGATGCCATGCGTGAGTTGATCCAGGCTCGGTATCCCGAACATGGCATTCTCGGTGAAGAGGCTGGCGTTGCAGTGGGCAGCAGCCCGCTGACCTGGGTGCTGGACCCGATCGACGGCACCCGGGCGTTCATTACGGGCCTGCCACTGTGGGGCACCCTGATTGCCCTGAATGACGGCACCCGCCCGGTGCTGGGCGTGATGAACCAGCCGTTCACCGGCGAACGTTTCGTGGGTACCCCGGCAGGCGCCTGGCGCAGTGGCACGCCGCTGAAGACGCGTGCCTGCACCGACCTGGCTGCCGCCACGCTGATGTGCACCACGCCGGACATGTTCGACACCGCCGAGCGCAAGGCGGCATTCGAAGCGGTCGCCGGCAAGGCGCGGTTGATGCGTTATGGCGGTGATTGCTATGCCTACTGCATGCTGGCGTCGGGTTTTGTTGACGTGATTGTCGAAGCGAGCCTTCAGCCGTATGACGTACAGGCGCTGATGCCGATCATCGAAGGGGCGGGTGGCGTCATCACGGCGTGGGATGGCAGTTCGGCGCAGGATGGCGGCTGCGTGGTGGCCTGTGGGGACCCTGCGCTGCATGCGCAGGTGGTGGAGATGTTGCGCCACGCCATGTGATCCGGGTTCGTCGCGCCTAGCCTCTTCGCGGGCGAGTCCCTTCTTGTGGGAGCGGGTTCACCCGCGAAGAGGCCGCCACAGGTTTCCATTCTCTCCAGCCACCGCACTTTTTCCCATTTTCGGGCTCTATGCTTGGCCAGGCCGCGCTGACTCCCGGCGCAGCCGCCGAATATCGACCCGGTGCCGATGGTTGCAAGCTACCCGAATTTCCTCCCCCGCCTGCTACTGACAGGTGCCCTGGCATGCCTGTGCGCCTGCACGCAGCAGCAGGGCCGTGACATGGTCAACCAGCTCGGCAACGGCAAACCCAGCGAGCTGTTCCAGACCAGCGTCGACCGCCTGGCCACGCTGTCGATGCGCGACAACCTGCAAAGCCTGTACCTGCTGATGAACAAGCTGTACCTGCGCAACCCCAGCCAGTGGAAAGTGTCTGGCTACCTTGACGCCGCCACCGCCGAGCGACAGATCCGCATCGCCATCGAACAGCGCCGGCCGCTGCCGCAACTGGGCAACCGCCGTGACCTTGCAGCCTTGAGCTACGCCCTGAGCCCCGAGTTTCGCGGGGACCGCGTCGGAGCCTTCATCTACGCCATTGGCAGCATGCTGATCACCGCGCACGGTGGGCGTACCGAGTTCTACATGACCGATACCATCGACCCGCTGTTCGTCAACAACGCCGCGCGCAATATCGAGAAGGCAACATGGATGCTCAGCCAGCGGCAAGATGCCAATGGGGTGTTGCTGCTGTTCTCGAACGAGATCTCGGAGGAGGGCACCAACCTGAGTTTTGCCGTGGAGTTCGGCAAGATCGTCGCGCGGCTGGACTTGCTGGCCGAGTTGCTGGATGAGCGTTATCGGCGCATAGGCTTGAATTACGCGCAGAGCCTGTTGCTGATGAACTTCCTGCCGGTGCAGTGAATGACGGTCGTTGCAGGAGCGCTTTGGACGGACGCCATGTGCAGGCCACGCGAGTACCTAAAGTACTGTTCGATAAACGAACACGCATGGCGCCGGACCTGTCCGCTATCCGCCCAGCCAATCCCATCGTTGCATTGCCCAACCCCCGCCTTTTTGCTGTAGTGTCCCCTATCCGCCGGCTGTCGCCTGCCCCTGCGACGCGCTGCCAGCCCGATAGAATGACCGTGATGACCGCAACCACAGCCGACAAGGCGGTAGGGCGCGGCGACCAGAACAATAACGATACCGAGTGCCTTGCCTATGGAAAGCCGCCTGCTGAGCGAGCGCAGTAGCGTGTTTCACCACGCCGACCCTTATGCTGTGTCCGATTATGTGAACCAGCATGTAGGCCAGCATTGCATCGGTCTGTCCCGCACCACCCACCCCCAGGCCAGCCTCAGCCATCGCAAGTTCGCCGAGCTCGACCTGTGCCGTATCAGCTATGGCGGCAGTGTTCGCGTGACGTCGCCCGCGCTGGAAACCATCTACCACCTGCAAGTCTTGCTCAATGGCAACTGCCTGTGGCGCGGGCACAAGCGCGAGCAGCACCTGGTGCCGGGCGAGCTGCTGCTGATCAACCCGGACGACCCGGTTGACCTCACCTATTCAGAAGACTGCGAGAAGTTCATCCTCAAGGTGCCAACCCGGCTGCTGGATTCGATCTGCGATGAACAGCGCTGGCAGCGGCCTGATGGGGGCGTGCGGTTCTTGCGCAATCATTACCGGCTGGATGAGCTGGATGGCTTCGTGAACCTGCTGGCCATGGTTTGTCATGAGGCGGAAGTCAGCGATTCGCTGCCCAGGGTGCAAGGCCATTACAGCCAGATTGTCGCCAGCAAGCTGCTGACCCTGATGAGCACCAACATCCGCCGCGAGAGCCTCAGCTCAGCGGGTGCAAGCCTGGAGCGGATCATCGACTACATCGACCGCAACCTTAAGTCCGAGCTGACAGCGGAGACGCTGGCGGAGCAGGCATGCATGAGCCTGCGCTCGTTGTATGCGTTGTTCGATCGGCACCTGCAGACCACACCCAAGCAGTACGTGCGACAACGCAAGCTGGAACAGGTGCGTGCCTGCCTGGGCGATGTCAGTTGCTCGGTACGCAGCGTGACCGAACTGGCCATGGATTATGGCTTTCTGCACCTCGGGCGTTTTTCCGAGGTGTATCGGCAGCAGTTTGGCGAATTGCCGTCCGAAACCTTGCGCAACCGGCGATGAACCGTACTGGTCTCTCGCGGGTACGCCCGCGAAGAGACGCTTGAACCTGTTACCTCAACCTGCACAAAACGGATAGCACCCCGCACAAACCGGATATTGCGACCCAATCCCAGCCTCTAACCTGACCAGGTCTAAACAATAACAAGGGAGACCCTGGCCATGTCCCTGGGATTCGACTACCTCGATGCCATGCTCGAGGACGACCGTGAAAAGGGCATCTACCGCTGCAAGCGGGAGATGTTCACCGACCCACGCCTGTTCGACCTGGAGATGAAGCACATCTTCGAGGGCAACTGGATCTACCTGGCCCACGAAAGCCAGATCCCCGAGAAGAATGACTTCCTCACCCTGACCATGGGGCGCCAGCCGATTTTCATCGCGCGCAACAAGGACGGTGAGCTCAATGCCTTCCTCAACGCCTGCAGCCACCGCGGTGCCATGCTGTGCCGGCACAAGCGCGGCAACCGTTCCAGCTATACCTGCCCGTTCCACGGCTGGACGTTCAACAACAGCGGCAAACTGCTGAAGGTGAAAGACCCCAGCAACGCCGGCTACCCCGACAGCTTCAACTGCGACGGCTCCCACGACCTGACCAAGGTGGCACGCTTCGAGTCGTACCGGGGCTTCTTGTTCGGCAGCCTGAACGCCGATGTGAAGCCGCTGGTCGAGCACTTGGGCGAGTCGGCGAAGATCATCGACATGATCGTCGATCAGTCGCCTGAAGGCCTGGAAGTGCTGCGCGGTGCCAGCTCGTACATCTACGAAGGCAACTGGAAACTCACCGCCGAAAACGGTGCTGACGGCTACCACGTAAGCTCCGTGCACTGGAACTACGCTGCCACCCAGAACCAGCGCAAGCAGCGCGAGGCGGGTGACGAGATCAAGACCATGAGCGCTGGTGCCTGGGCCAAACAGGGCGGCGGTTTCTATTCCTTCGACCACGGCCACCTGCTGCTGTGGACGCGCTGGGCCAACCCCGAAGACCGCCCGGCCTACGAGCGCCGCTTGCAGCTGGCGGCCGATTTCGGCCAGGCGCGCGCCGACTGGATGATCGAAAATTCGCGCAACCTGTGCCTGTACCCCAACGTGTACCTGATGGACCAGTTCAGCTCGCAGATCCGCGTCGCCCGGCCGATTTCGGTGAACAAGACCGAAATCACCATCTACTGCATCGCGCCGAAAGGCGAGAGCGCCGATGCCCGTGCCAAGCGTATTCGCCAGTACGAAGACTTCTTCAACGTCAGCGGCATGGCCACCCCGGACGACCTGGAAGAATTCCGCTCGTGCCAGACCGGCTACGGCGGCGGTACCGGCTGGAACGACATGTCTCGCGGCGCCAAACACTGGGTCGAAGGTGCCGATGAGGCGGCCAGGGAGATTGAACTCGAACCCCTGCTGTCGGGCGTGCGCACCGAGGACGAAGGCCTGTTCGTGCTGCAGCACAAGTACTGGCAGGACACCATGATTCAGGCCCTCAAGGACGAACAGCAGCTGATCCCCGTGGAGGCCGTGCAATGAGCCTGTATGAAACCGTGCGCGACTTTCTCTACCGCGAAGCGCGCTATCTGGACGATGCCCAGTGGGACCAGTGGCTGGAACTGTACGCCAGCGATGCCAGCTTCTGGATGCCGAGCTGGGACGATGACGATACCCTCACCGAAGACCCACAAAGCGAAATCTCGCTGATCTGGTACGGCAACCGTGGCGGCCTGGAAGACCGCGTGTTCCGCATCAAGACTGAGCGCTCCAGTGCGACCGTGCCCGACACCCGCACTTCGCACAACATCAGCAACATCGAGATCGTCGAGCAGGGCGAGGGCAGCTGCCAGGTGCGCTTCAACTGGCACACCCTGAGCTTTCGCTACAAGACCACCGACAGTTACTTCGGCACCAGCTTCTACACCCTCGACCTGCGCGGCGAGCAGCCGCTGATCAAGGCCAAGAAGGTGGTGCTGAAAAACGACTACGTCCGCCAGGTCATCGACATCTACCACATCTGATACTGGGTTTTGCGAGCATTGCCCGGTGCGTCTTGTGACGCGCCGTGGCCTGGCTCGCCCGCGAGGTGCAACATGAGCTACCAGATCGCACTGAATTTCGAAGACGGGGTTACCCGTTTCATTGAAGCCACCGGTCAGGAAACCGTGGCCGACGCCGCTTACCGCCAGGGTATGAACATCCCTCTGGACTGCCGCGACGGTGCTTGCGGTACCTGCAAGTGCAAGGCTGAGTCCGGTCGTTATGACCTTGGCGACAACTTCATCGAAGACGCCTTGAGCGAAGATGAAATCGCCGAAGGCTACGTGCTGACGTGCCAGATGCGCGCCGAAAGCGACTGCGTCATCCGCATCCCGGCTTCGTCGCAGCTGTGCAAGACCGAGCAGGCCACTTTCGAGGCCGCCATCAGCGATGTGCGCCAACTCTCGGTCAGCACCATTGCCCTGTCGATCAAGGGTGAGGCCCTGAGCCGTCTGGCCTTCCTGCCGGGGCAGTACGTCAACCTCAAGGTGCCAGGCAGCGAGCAGAGCCGGGCCTACTCGTTCAGCTCGCTGCAGAAGGACGGTGAAGTCAGCTTCCTGATCCGCAACGTACCGGGTGGGCTGATGAGCAGCTTCCTGACCAACCTTGCCAAAGCCGGCGACAGCCTGAGCCTGGCCGGGCCGTTGGGCAGCTTCTACCTGCGGCCGATCCAGCGCCCGCTGTTGCTGTTGGCCGGTGGTACCGGGCTGGCGCCGTTCACTGCGATGCTGGAGAAGATCGCCGAGCAGGGCAGTGAGCATCCGCTGCACCTGATCTATGGCGTGACCAACGACTTCGACCTGGTCGAACTCGACCGCCTGCAAGCGCTGGCGGCACGCATCCCCAACTTCACCTACAGCGCCTGCGTCGCCAACCCGGACAGCCAGTACCCGCAGAAGGGCTATGTCACCCAGCACATCGAGCCACGCCACCTCAATGACGGCGATGTGGACGTATACCTGTGCGGCCCGCCACCCATGGTGGAAGCGGTCAGCCAGTACGTGCGCGAACAAGGCATTACCCCGGCCAACTTCTACTACGAGAAGTTTGCGGCTGCGGCCTGACAGCCCCTCTGATTCAAAGCAATACGCCGACCCTGTGGGAGCGGGCGAGCCCGCGAAGCAGGTTGCGCGGTGGATGGCACGGGCTTCGCCCGTGTTCGCGGGCAAGCCCGCTCCCACAGTGATCGCGCAGCCTTTCAGGCTTTGAGCAAGACAGTTGCAGCCACAGGGTCTCTCGCGAACTGGAGATTTGCATATGAACAACAGATTCCAAGGCAAGGTCGCCCTGGTCACCGGCGCTGCACAAGGCATCGGCCGTGGCGTGTGCTGGCGGCTGAAGGCCGAAGGTGCGCAAGTGGTGGCCGTAGACCGTTCCGAACTGGTCCACGAGCTGGCGGGTGAAGGCATGCTTACCCTCACCGCCGATCTGGAGCAACACACCGACTGCGCCCGGGTCATGGCCAGCGCGGTGGACGCCTTTGGGCGCCTCGACATTCTGGTCAACAACGTAGGTGGGACCATTTGGGCCAAGCCCTTCGAGCACTACGATGTCGAGCAGATCGAGGCCGAAGTGCGCCGTTCGCTGTTCCCCACCCTGTGGTGCTGCCACGCCGCGCTGCCGTACATGCTCGAACGTGGCAGTGGCGCCATCGTCAATGTCTCCTCCATCGCTACCCGCGGCGTCAACCGTGTGCCTTACGGCGCAGCCAAGGGAGGCGTCAACGCGCTCACTGCCTGCCTGGCCTTCGAAACCGCCGGCCGGGGCATCCGTGTCAACGCCACCGCGCCAGGCGGCACTGAAGCGCCGCCCCGGCGGGTACCGCGCAACAGTGCCGAGCAAACCGAGCAGGAGAAGCGCTGGTACCAGCAGATCGTCGACCAGACCCTGGGCAGCAGCCTGATGCACCGTTACGGCAGCATCGACGAGCAGGTGGGGGCCATTCTGTTCCTCGCTTCCGACGAAGCCTCGTACATCACCGGCGTGACCCTCCCGGTAGGGGGCGGCGACCTCGGCTGAACTGCAACCTCAAGGCAAAAGCTTTCTTCCACAACAAAAACAAGAGCGACAGATGCCATGCGAACACTTGACGTACACCCGATCATCGACAATGCGCGCTTTACCTCGTTTCACTGGATGGTCATGGCCTGGTGCGGCCTGCTGCTGATTTTCGACGGCTATGACCTGTTCATCTACGGTGTGGTACTGCCGGTCATCATGAAAGAGTGGGGCCTGACCCCGTTGCAGGCCGGCGCGTTGGGCAGCTATGCGCTGTTCGGCATGATGTTCGGCGCCCTGGTCTTCGGCAGCCTGGCCGACCGCATCGGGCGCAAGAAGGGCATTGCCATCTGTTTTGCCTTGTTCTCGGGGGCGACCATCCTCAATGGCTTCGCCAGCAGCCCGAGCGAGTTTGGCATCTACCGCTTCATCGCCGGCCTGGGCTGTGGCGGCCTGATGCCCAACGCCGTGGCACTGATGAACGAATACGCGCCCAAGCGCCTGCGCAGCACGCTGGTGGCGATCATGTTCAGTGGCTATTCGCTGGGCGGCATGCTGTCGGCAGGTGTCGGCATCTTCATGCTGCCGCGTTTTGGCTGGGAGTCGATGTTCTTCGCCGCAGCGGTGCCACTGCTGCTGTTACCGGTGATTCTCTACTACCTGCCTGAATCCATCGGCTTCCTGGTGCGCCAAGGCCGTGTCGAGGAAGCACGCACGCTGCTCAAACGGCTGGACCCGGACTGCGATGTCCAGGCCGATGACATGCTTCAGGCAACCGACCGCAAAGGCAGCGGCGCTTCGGTGCTGGAACTGTTCCGCAATGGCCTGGCGATTCGCACCCTGGCACTGTGGGTTGCGTTCTTCTGCTGCCTGCTGATGGTCTACGCACTGAGTTCCTGGCTGCCAAAACTGATGGCCAACGCCGGCTACAGCCTGGGCTCAAGCCTGTCTTTCCTGCTGGCACTGAACTTTGGCGGCATGGCCGGGGCGATCCTCGGCGGCTGGCTGGGTGACCGCTACAACCTGGTCAAGGTGAAGGTGGCGTTCTTCATTGCCGCCGCACTGTCGATCAGCCTGCTGGGGGTGAACAGCCCGATGCCGGTGCTGTACCTGCTGATCTTCATCGCCGGCGCCACCACCATTGGTACGCAGATTCTGCTGTATGCCGGCGCTGCCCAGATGTACGGCCTGTCGGTGCGCTCTACCGGCCTGGGCTGGGCCTCGGGCGTCGGCCGTAATGGCGCCATCGTCGGCCCGCTGCTGGGTGGTGCGCTGATGGGCATCAACCTGCCACTTCAACTCAATTTCATCGCCTTCGCCATTCCTGGCGCTATCGCCGCGCTGGCCATGGCCGTGCACCTGGCCAGTGGTCGGCGCCACGCCCAGACCCTTGCCGCGCAGGCCTGAACCGAACAGAACAAGACGAGGTAACCCCCATGACGGTGAACATTTCCCATACTGCCGAGGTACAGCAGTTCTTCGAGGAGGCTGCAGGTTTTGGTAATGCGGCCGGCAACCCACGCCTCAAACGCATTGTGCAGCGCCTGCTACAGGATACCGCGCGACTGATCGAAGACCTGGACATCAGCGAAGACGAGTTCTGGCACGCCGTCGATTACCTCAACCGCCTGGGCGGTCGCGGCGAAGCCGGGCTGCTGGTGGCGGGGCTGGGCATCGAGCACTTCCTCGACCTGCTGCAGGATGCCAAGGACCAGGCGGCAGGACGCGTTGGCGGTACCCCACGCACCATCGAAGGCCCGTTGTACGTGGCTGGCGCACCGATTGCCCAAGGTGAAGTGCGCATGGACGACGGCAGCGAGGAGGGCGTCGCCACGGTGATGTTCCTGGAAGGCCAGGTGCTGGACCCGCACGGACACCCGCTGGCGGGTGCCACGGTCGACCTGTGGCATGCCAATACCCGTGGTACCTATTCGTTCTTCGACCAAAGCCAGTCGGCGTACAACCTGCGTCGGCGCATCGTTACCGATGCCCAGGGGCGCTACCGCGCGCGCTCCATCGTGCCATCGGGCTATGGCTGCGACCCGCAGGGGCCAACCCAGGAATGCCTGGACCTGCTGGGCCGTCATGGCCAGCGCCCGGCGCATGTGCACTTCTTTATCTCGGCGCCAGGGTACCGGCATCTGACCACGCAGATAAACCTGTCGGGGGACAAGTACCTGTGGGATGACTTTGCCTATGCCACACGGGACGGGTTGGTCGGGGAGGTGGTGTTCGTCGAAGGGCCGGATGGTCGGCATGCCGAATTGACCTTCGACTTCCGGTTGCAGCAGGCCCAGGGCGGTACCGATGAGCAGCGCAGCGGGCGGCCGCGGGCTTTGCAGGAGGCCTGATCCACCGCGTGGGCTGTTTCGCGGGCATGCCCGCTCCCACAGGTGAAGCCTGTGCAGTCGTTGTTGGAGCGGGCATGCCCGCGAAGCAGACAACCCCCAAACAAGAGCCCGCCACAAAGGCCGGCCGCTGCCTTGCGAGACGCTTCATGAAAACGCTGATCAAGGACTGCTCTGTGTCGGCCATTGTCGCCGGCTGCATTGCCACGACGATCTCCTACGCCGGCCCGTTGGTGATCATTTTCCACGCCGCCGAAGCGGCCGGCCTGTCGCACCAGCAGTTGTCGTCCTGGGTTTGGGCCGTGTCCATGGGCGGTGCGGTGCTCGGTGCGCTGCTCAGCCTGCGCTACCGCGTGCCGGTAGTGATCGCCTGGTCGATCCCGGGGTCGGCGCTGTTGGTCACTGCCTTGCCGCAACTGGGCCTGGAGCAGGCCGTGGGTGCCTACCTGGTGGCCAACCTGGTTCTGCTGCTGATCGGCATCAGCGGGGCCTTCGACCGCATCATCGCGCGCCTGCCGGGCTCTATCGCTGCCGGCATGCAGGCCGGGATCCTGTTCAGCTTTGGCATCGAGGTGTTCCGCGCCTTGCCTGTGCAACCGCTGCTGGTACTGGCGATGTTCGTCACCTACGTGCTGATGCGCCGGGTGCAGCCGCGCTATGCAGTGGCTGCGGTGCTGGGCGTGGGCATGCTGGTGACCGTGGCCAGCGGTACGTTGCGCAGCGAGGCACTGGTGCTGGAACTGGCCTCACCCCAGTGGATCACCCCCCAGTTCAGCCTGCCGGCAGTGTTCAGCCTGGCGTTGCCGATGGTGCTGGTGGCGCTGACCGGGCAGTTCATGCCGGGTATGGCAGTACTGCGCAACGCTGGCTACGTCACGCCGGCCAGCCCGCTGATCAGCGCCAGTGCCCTGGCTGGGGCGCTACTGGCGCCGTTCGGTTGCCACGGGCTGAACCTGGCGGCGGTTACCGCCAGCCTGTGCACCGGCCAGGAAGCCCATGAAAACCCGCAACGGCGTTATGTGGCAGCGGTGGCTGGCAGTGTGTTGTACCTGCTACTGGGCATTGCCGGGGCCACCTTGATGTCGCTGTTCGCCGCCTTTCCCGCCGTACTGATCGCTGCCCTGGCCGGTTTGGCCCTGTATGGCGCCATCAGCGAAGCCTTGGTCCGCAGCCTGGCAGAGCCGGCCGAGCGCGATGCCGGGCTGTTCACCTTCCTGGTCACCGCTTCGGGGGTGGCTTTCCTGGGCCTGTCGGCAGCGTTCTGGGGGCTGCTGTTCGGCCTGCTGGCCCACGCGCTGCTGAGGCTGCGCCAACCAAGTGCCCGGGAGGTGCTGCGCCGTACACCATGAACTGTCGTGTTTCCAACGCTTTACCCATAAAAACAAGATCAAGAGAGCTTCGAAATGAACCACACCCCTTGCGTTGCCCTGGGCCTGACATTGCTCAGCCAGCCACTGCTGGCTGCCGAAGGCGGCTTCTTCGAGGATTCGAAGGCCAGCCTGAGTGCCCGTAACTACTACTTCAGCCGCGATTTTTCCGACATTGTGGGGGCCAACAAACAGTCCAAGGCCGAGGAGTGGGCCCAGGGTTTCATCCTCGACTTCAAAAGTGGCTACACCCCGGGCCCGGTCGGCTTTGGCGTAGACGCCCTGGGCTTGCTGGGGATCAAGCTGGACAGCAGTCCAGACCGCGCCAATACCGGCCTGTTGCCGGTGCATGGCGACGGCCGTGCTGCCGATGAGTACAGCCGCCTGGCGCCGACCTTCAAGGCCCGGATATCAAAAACCGAACTGCGTGCAGGTGAACTGCAACCGAACCTGCCGGTGCTGACCTTCAGTGATATTCGCCTGTTGCCACCCACCTATCAGGGCGTGAGTTTGAGTTCGTCGGAAATCGACGGGCTGACCGTGCAGGCCGGGCACTTGAAAAGCACCCATCTGCGCAACGAAGGCGGCGACGGCAAGATGAACGCGATGCTCGGCCATGTGCCGATGCGGCAGGCCGAAAGCGGCGCGTTCAACTATGTGGGTGGGGACTATGCGTTCAATGCCAACCAGAGCAGCCTCAGCCTTTGGTACGGCCAGCTGGAGGACATCTACCAACAGGGCTTTGTTGGCCTGAAACACAGCAAACCGGTCGGGGACTGGGTACTCAGCGCCAACCTGGGTTATTTCACCGCGCGCGAGGAAGGCGATGCGCTGCTGGGCAACATCGACAACCAGGCGTTCTTCTCGCTGTTCACTGCCCGGCATGGCGGGCACAGCTTCCATGCCGGCTACCAGGGCATTTATGGCGATAGCCCGTTCCCACGGGTATTCGCCAACATCTCGCCGCTGGGCAACGAAGTGCCGACCTATGAGTTTGCCTACACCGACGAACGCTCGTACCAGGTGCGTTACGACTACAACTTCGCCGCCATGGGCGTGCCGGGCCTGACAGCGACCGTGCGCTACATAACCGGTAACAATGTCGATACCGGGCTGGGTTACGAAGGGCGTGATCGCGAGCGTGATCTGGATATCGGCTATGCGGTGCAGAGCGGGGCACTGAAAGGCTTGGGGATACGGGTGAGAAACGCCATGGCGCGCTCCAACTACCGCAGTGATATCGACGAGAACCGCCTGACGCTGGTGTACACCTGGCAGCTGTTCTAAGCCATCCAGGAGAATTGCGCACCGGGGGTGTATGAGGGTAGCTTGCGGAAACGACTCTTTCAGGAATCCCCCCTTGGACTCCATCACCCAAGCCGTACTCGGCGCGGCGCTGCAAGGGACCGTGCTCGGGCGCATCCAGGGCCGCCGCTCGCTGCTGTATGGTGCAGCACTGGGCACGTTGCCGGACCTGGATGTGATCATTCGCTACGCCGACCCGGTGTCGCAGATGACCTACCACCGTGGTTTTTCCCACTCGCTGTTCGTGCTAACGGGGCTGGCCTTGCTGCTGGCCTGGCTGGTCAACAAATGCTGGCCTGGCAAGGGCTATACCTTGCCACGGCTGTTCCTCGCATTCTGGCTGGTACTGGTTACCCACCCGCTGCTGGACGCCTTTACGGTCTACGGCACGCAGCTGTTCTGGCCACTGCAAGGCACCCCGCAAAGCTGGGCGGCGGTGTTCATCATCGACCCGGTCTATACCGTGCCACTGCTGCTGGCGGTCATCTACGGCATCGCCAAGGGCGTGACTGCCAGGGCTAAACGCCTATTGACCCTGGCGCTGGTATTCAGTACCGCTTACCTGGGGTTTGGCCTTGCCGGGCGCATGGCGGCCGAGCAGCGCTTCGAGGCGGCGCTGCACCAGCGCGGTATCGCTACCAACGAGGTCCGCGCCGTGCCGATCGCGTTCAACAGCCTGGTCTGGCGGGTGCTGGCCAAGACTGCGGAAGGGGATTACTACGAAGGCATCAGCAGTGCATTCGACCGGCAAGCGCCCGAGATGCAACGCTTGTCACGTAACCTGCAGCTTGCCCAAGCGCTGAGCGATGATCCCCTGCACCAGCGGTTGCGCTGGTTCACCGATGACTGGCTGCGATACGACCAGATCGGTGATGCGCTGGTGGTCACCGACCTGCGTATGGGTATTCCAGGCAACTACACCTTCCGTTTCAACATGGCCCACCGTGACAACCAGGGGCGCTGGATTGTCGATGTGCCTTCGATGTTCCAGGGCGCTGGCCCAGGTTCGATGTTCAGTGGTGCAGACCTGGCGTTGATCTGGCGGCGCATTATCGAACAGCAACCACCCTTGCCTCTGGCAGTGTGGACCGAACGCTACCTGGGCGTCAGCCCCGTAGAGCGCGAGCACTAGCGCTTGCGCTCGGCCGGGCTGGATCTGGTCAAATGGACGGCGATGTTGACCATGGTCGTCGATCACTTGCGTTTTCTGTGGCCCGAGGCCGATAGCCTGTTCGTGTTGGGGCGGCTGGCGTTTCCGCTGTTCTGCCTGGCGATTGCAGTGAATGTGGAACGAGCCCGTGCGGGGGCGTTGTATACCCGTGGCAACCTGCGCTACCTGGCGCTGATGCTGATGTTCGCGGTGCTGTCCGAGCCTGCGTATCGTTGGCTGGACAGTGGCTCGCAGACATTCAGCGTGATGCCGACCTTGTTATTGGGGTTGGTGGTTGCCTGGGGTGTGCATCACCCCTTGATATCGGCACGCGTGCTCGGCATCGCCGGCCTGCTGGCGGGTTGGTTGTTGCGTGAGCAGCTGATGTATGGGTTGCCGGGGGTGTTGCTGCCGGGCGCCTGGTTGATGGCGCGCAGGCAAGGTGGGGTTGCCGGGTTGTTGCCTTGCCTGTTGGCTGCGGGCGGCAATCTGACCAATAGCTGGTTGCGCGAGCACCTGTTGGCGCCGTTCACGGTGCTGACACTGACTGCTGCAATTCTGGCGATTCCGCTCGGGGTGCTGTTGTTACGGCATGATGAATGGCGGGTGCCCGTAGTGGGGCGCTGGGGTTACCTGTTCTATCCGCTGCATTTGCTGGTCATCAAGGTCCTGTCATGAGCCAGGCATCGGGCCGCGGTGATCAAGGGGGGCGGGAGCCCGGCGTCGGGCCCCCATTGCCCGCGAAGAGGCCAGTACAGCAAGACGCTCAGCTGCGTGCCAACCGCCCACTCACATAATGCGCGACATCATTGAACCCTGGGGTCGACGCATGCCCCGGCGTCACCAGTGAGTCAATGAACGCCTCGTCCTCTGCGGTGATCTTCACCGCCAGCGCACCGCCATAGGTCTCCCACTGTTCCTCGGTGCGAGGCCCTACGATAGCGGAACTCACCAGCTGGTTGTTCAATACCCAGGCAATGGCAAACTCGACGATCCCCACACCTTTGGCCTCGACATAGGCCTGGATCTGCCGGGCAATCGCCAGCGATTCCTGGCGCCACTCCACCTCCATGATGCGCTTGTCCTGGCGCCCGGCACGGCTGCCAGCGTCCGGCACCGCCCCGGGCGCGTACTTGCCACTGAGCACGCCTCGCGCCAGCGGGCTGAACGGCACCACGCCCAGACCGTGCGCGGCCGCAGCAGTGAGTTGCTCTGGCTCGGCCTGGCGGTTGACGATGTTGTACAGTGGCTGGCTGACTACCGGCTTGGGTACGCCAAGGCGCTCGGCAATATGACAGACCTCGGCAATGCGCCAGCCACGGAAATTGGACACCCCCCAGTAGCGGATCTTGCCTTGGCGCAACAAGTCGCCAATGGCCTGCACGGTCTCTTCCAGCGGTACCTTGTGGTCTTCGCGGTGCAGGTAGTAGATGTCCAGGTAGTCCATGCCCATGCGGGTCAGCGTGGCATCCACGGCATTGAAGATGTGCTTGCGCGACAACCCGCTGCGGTTGGGCAGGCCGTCGGCCGGGCCGAAGCCGACCTTGCTGGCGACCACCCAGTCATGGCGATGGCGCGCCACGGCTTCACCGACGATTTCTTCCGAGCGCCCGGCGTTGTACACGTCGGCGGTGTCGATGAAGTTGATGCCTTGGTCCCAGGCCTTGTCGATGATGCGCAGGGCATCATCGGTACTGGTCTGCTCGCCGAACATCATGCTGCCCAGGGTAAGGGCGGAAACCTGCAGGCCACTGTGGCCGAGGGGGCGGTAGATCATGCGCGTGGGTCCTTGTGCAGTCGGCTGACCTGCCTGTTTTACACACAACCGGGAAGCATTGAAAGGCACCGCTCAGCCAATGAGCGCCAAAGCCTCCTGCAGGCTTAACGGGCGCTTCAGGCGTTGCGACAGTGTCGCCATGGCATCGGAATAACCTTTGGCGATAACGGCCTCGACGCGCTCATCCACACACTGCAGGGCAACGAAATCGCCTTTTTCCGGCTCCCCGACGAATTCGATCCGGTTCCAGTCCCTGGCATGACCCAGCACTTCATAGGTACGGCCGTGCTGGTAGGTCCAGAAGAAGGGTACATCGGCATAACGGCGCTGTTCGCCAAGCATGTTCGCGGCGGCGATAACCCCGTGTTGCTGGGCCAGGCGCCAGTGTTCGATGCGCACCGGGCGCCCCGTGAGCGGGAACGTGGCAATGTCACCTGCGGCCCACAAACCGTCAGCTGCGCGCATTTCTGCGTCGACCCTCACCGATTTGTCTTCGCCAAGCGGCACACCTTGAAGGAACGCGGTGGCGGGTTTTACCCCGGTGCCGAGCAGGACCAAGGGGGTCTGCAGCCGTTCACCATTGGCCAGTTTCACCGCTTCGGCCTTGTCCTGGCCTTCGATCCGCTCGACCTCGGTAGGGCCGTGGAAGGTGATCCCTTTTCGTTCATGCAGCGCGCGAATGCAGCGCCCGATCCGCTCACCCAACTGTCGGGCCAGAGGGACTTCGTGGCGTGTGACCACGTGCACCTGCAAGCCATATTTGCGCAATGCCGAGGCTGCCTCCAGGCCGATGAAGCCGTCACCGACGATGACCACCGGCTGGCCAGGCTCGGCTGCATCGAGCAGCTGTGCAGCATCTTCCAGTGAGCGGAGGGTGAACACCCCGGGCAAGTCGGCACCGGGAATGTCTGGGCGCAGTGCTTTACCGCCGGTTGCCAGCAGGCAGGCGTGGTAATCGATCTGCTGACCATCGGCGAGGGTGACCTGGCGCTTCTGGCTGTTCAGGGTGCGCACCTTGCCGCACTTGCGTTCCAGCTGGCCCTTGCGCAGGGCGTCGGCTTCGAGCAGCGGGGGGACCTCATCGGGCGGCATCTGCCCGGCAATCACGAATTTGCTCAGTGCTGTGCGGTCGTAGGCCGGCTGGCGTTCCTGATCGATCCATACCAACCGGCCAGCGAAGCCATGAGCCAACAGGGTGGCGACGGCGGCGCTGCCGGCGGCACCGGCGCCGACTACCACGAAACAGCGGGCATCGCTGTGCCTGGGCGGTTCGGTTACCGGCAGGGGCTGGTCATCGACCCAGATTTCATCGCCCTTGATCCATGCCTTGTAGCGGCGCAGGTCGGCCAGCGCAGGTGGCTCACAGACCACCCCGTCGTCAACCGCGAAGGCAGCTTTGTGCCAAGGACAGACCAGCAGGCCACTGCAAACCACGCCTTCATCAAGGGGGGCGCCTGCGTGGGGGCAGTTGCCCTGGTAGGCATGTACCTGATCGCCTTGGCGGATGAGGATGAGTTCTTCGTTGCCGGCCTGCACGCGCAGGGGGCGGTGTTCGTCGAGCTGAGCCAAGCGTGCCACGGCGTATTGGGTCATCGAGGTTTCTCCAAAGGGGCCTTTGGAACCATTTGACGCCTGGGGCGCGGAGGGGATGCGTTGAGCTGACGATCGGTGGAGGGTTTGAATTTCGTATGGCTTGGGTGGGCCTCTTCGCGGGCTTGCCCGCCCACAGGCTTGAAACTTGTGGGAGTGGGCAAGCCCGCGAATGCCTCAACTCGCCCGCGCAGTGCTCAGCGAACCCGCTCGCGTTACACGCAAGGCCACCAGGCTACCCACTACGATCAACGCCGCGAGCGAATACAGTGCGGCATCGGTTGAGCCGGTCTGGTCCTTGATGAACCCGACCAGGTACGGGCTGAGGAACCCTGCCATCTGGCCTACCGAATTGATGATCGCCAGACCTGCCACGGCAGCTCCGGCACTGAGCAGCGCGGTGGGCATTGGCCAGAACATCGGCAGGCCGGTAAGCGCGCCCATGGTGGCGATCGACAAGCCAAGAATGGCAATGCTCGGGGTACCGGCGAAGTTCACCGCAATCAGCAGGCCGACGGCGCCCATCAGCATTGGCACCACAAGGTGCCAGCGGCGCTCGCTGTGCAGGTCGGCCGAGCGCCCGCAAAGGATCATGAACACACCCGCCAGCAAGTACGGGATGGCGCTGAGCCAGCCGATCAGCAGCGGGTTGTCGAAGCCCATGCTCTTGATGATCGAGGGTAGCCAGAAGTTGATCGCGTACACACCGCTCTGGATGCAGAAGTAGACGAAGCCGAAGGTCCAGATCAGCGGGTTGGTCAATACGGCCAGCACGCTGTCGCTGGTGGTGTTCGGTTTGCTTGCGGCATCGGCCTGCAGGTCGGCAGCGATCAGTTGACGTTCAGCCGGGCTCAGCCAGGCGGCTTTCTGGTAGCCGTCACTGAGCAGGAACACCGCCAGTACGCCCAAGGCCACGGTTGGCAGGCCCTGGATCAGGAACATCCACTGCCAGCCGGCCAGGCCGTGCTGGCCGGCGGCAAAATGTTCGAGGATCCAGCCGGAGAACGGCCCGCCAAGCAGACCCGATACCGGGATCGCCGACATGAAAAGGGCCATGATGCGGCCGCGCCGGGCCGCCGGGAACCAGCGCGAGAGGTACAGCACCACACCCGGGAAGAAGCCGGCTTCGGCAGCGCCGGTGAGCAGGCGCAGGGTGTAGAACTCGGTAGGGGAGGTGACGAACAGCAGGCAGGTGGACAGGCTGCCCCAGGCGATCATCATCAGGGCGATCCAGCGCCGTGGGCCGAAGCGATTGAGGGCCAGGTTGCTTGGCAGGCCGCACAGTACGTAGCCGATGAAGAAGATGCCGGCGCCAAGGCCGTACACCGTTTCGCTGAATTTCAGAGCGTCGAGCATTTGCAGCTTGGCAAAGCCGACGTTGACGCGGTCCAGATAGTTGAACAGGTAGCAGATGAAAATGAACGGAATCAGCCGCAGGGTGATACGCCGGTACAGCGCGTTACGGGTGGTGTCCGTGCCTTGGTCAGGGGCGGGGCTGTGTGCCATGATCGGGTTCTCTGTTGTTATGGTTTTCGCCGCGTCGCCTGTTTCGGCGCTCGCCCTGACGAGTCTCGGGGACTGCGGCTAGCCTGTCTTTGTGCTTTTGCACAGCGCTTGGCCCAGGCTGCTGTGCCCGAGCCCAAAAGCCAAACACCTAAAGGACCACGCAATGTTCGAACTCGACCATGACCTGGCACAGGATATCGTTGACCGGGCAATGGCCATCTTGCCTTGCAACGTCAATGTCATGGACAGCCAGGGGTTGATCCTGGGCAGTGGTGAACCGGAGCGCATCAACACCCGTCACGAGGGGGCGCAGCTGGTTTTGGCCAATGGCCGGATCGTGGAGCTGGATACCGACGCGGCCAAGTGCCTGAAGGGCGTGCAGCCTGGGGTGAACCTGCCATTGATGCTTGATGGGCGACTGATGGGTGTGTTGGGCCTGACCGGTGACCCGCAGCAGGTGCGCACCTATGGCGAGCTGGTACGCATGACCGCCGAAATGCTGCTGGCCCAACGCAATTTACAGGCTGACCAGCAATGGCGAAGGCAGCGCTGTGACGACCTGCTGGCGCTGTTGCTCGGCGGCAGCGGTAACGCCCCGCGCTTGCTGGACGAAGCCCGTCAGTTGGGTTTGAAACCTCAGCTGCCGCGGATTCCGTGCCTGTTTGAAATTACCTCGGGGGCACCTGCCGAGGCGCTGGCCGCATGGTTGATGAGCCGTTATCCGGATAGCTGGTGTGTCAGCCCGGCCCGCCAGTCGTTGCTGTGGTGCCGCCCGGCCGGCGTGGCACTGGATGAACTGCGCCTGCTGGAACGCCTGCAACGCCACGGCTGGGACATTGAGCGACTGGCCCTGGGTAGTGCAGCGCAGAGTCTGGAGCAGTTACGCCGTGGTTACCGCCGGGTGCGTGACTTGCTGGCCTATGGCCGCGAGGTATTGCCCACCGAACGATTGCTCAGCCTGCAGCGCTACCGGCTGCCGGCGCTGCTGTGGCGCCACCGTAACGACGACGCGCTGGACGAGTTGATGGAGCCGTTGCAGCGCATCCGCGCCAAGGACAGCAGTGGTCAGTTACTCGTCACTCTGCGCGCCTGGTGTGCCCATGACGGCCAGAGCCAGTCCTGTGCCGATGCCCTGGGCATCCACCGCAACAGCCTGCGCTATCGACTGGAGCGGATAGCCGAGCTGGGAGAGGTCGACCCGTTGCGCCTGGAAGGGATGCTTAGCTTGTACTTGGGGTTGCAGCTGTTGCCAGCTGACTGAAGGGTTCACTTGCCGGCGATTGGGCGAGAACAGGCAAAAAGGCATCTGCCCAAACAACCCGGCCAGCGATTTGTGCATTTGACCGAGGTCACCTTGGCTGCCACCTGTCAGCATGCTGCTCATCAGGACAGGAGAAACCCCATGAAGATCGTCATTGCCCCCGACTCGTTCAAGGACAGCCTCGACGCTGCCGGTGTCGCCCGCGCCATCGCTGCAGGCCTGAACGAAGCGTGGCCGGAGGCTGAACTGGTCGAGTGCCCGATGGCCGACGGTGGCGAAGGCACCATGGAAGCGATCCTGGCCGCCAGCCACGGTGAACTGCGCCGCCAGGCCGTGCGCGGGCCATTAGGGCAAAGCGTCGAGGCCAGCTGGGGCTGGTTGCCGCAAGATCGCACCGCAATCATTGAAATGGCCCAGGCCAGTGGCCTGCAACGGGTGCCAACCGGCCAGCGCGATGCTTGCCGCAGCAGCACCTGGGGTACCGGTGAACTGATTGCCGCAGCCCTCGCCGCCGGAGCCCTGCGTGTGGTGCTGGCGATTGGCGGCAGCGCCACCAACGATGCCGGCAGTGGTATGTTGCGAGCGCTTGGGCTACGCCTGCTGGATGCTGACGGGCAAGCACTGGAAGAGGGCGGCCTGGCCTTGTCCAAGCTGGCCCGTATCGACGCCAGCGGCCTCGACCCGCGCCTGGCCGAGGTGCAGTTTGAAGTCGCGGCGGATGTCGACAACCCATTGTGTGGCGCCAACGGCGCATCGGCCATCTTCGGCCCGCAAAAAGGTGCCAACCCGCAGCAAGTGGAGGCGCTGGACCACGCGCTGAAGCACTTTGCCGACCATTGTGCGCTGCTGTTGGGCGAGGATGTGCGCGATTACCCTGGTTGTGGCGCGGCCGGTGGCATGGGCTTCGCTGCCCGGGCATTCATGGATGCGCAGTTCCGTCCAGGGGTGGAAGTCGTGGCTGAGCTGGCTGGCCTTGCCGCCCTGGTGCAGGGGGCAGATCTGGTGGTGACTGGCGAGGGGCGTTTCGATGCCCAGACATTGCGTGGCAAGACGCCTATGGGTGTGGCACGGGTTGCCAAGCGCCATGGCGTGCCGGTGGTGGTGCTGGCCGGTACCTTGGGGGAGGGGTATCAACAGTTGTATGCCCATGGGGTCGATGCTGCGTTTGCACTGGCCAGTGGGCCGATGACCCTGGAGCAGGCATGTGCAAATGCTGCCGAGCTGTTGCAGGCCAGGGCTTGTGATATTGGTCGGTTGTGGCGCTGCGCGAAGCGAGGCTGAACACCACTGTTCAAGTGGCCTTAGGGCTGCGTCTGGAACATGGCAATGAAGTTGGCCAGCGCTGGCGAAGCATTCTGGGCGCTCCATTTCATGTACAACCCAAGCCCTGGGGCAGGCTGGTCATCGATAGGCTGGATCGGGCAAAACTGCACGCGTTCGCGCGGGGTCGAGCGGACGAACGACTCCGGCACCAGGGCCACGCCAAAGCCGCAGGCCACCAGGCCAAGCAGGGTGTGGATCTGCGCCGCCTCCTGCACGATCCTGGGGTAGAACCCGGCCGATTCGCACAGCGCAACCAACTGCGCGTGGTAGCCCCCGCCCAGCGCTTGCGGGGTGAACACGAAGTCCTCATCGGCAAACTCGCGCAAGTCGACAACTTCGTGCCGTGCCTTGGGATGGCTGGCGGGCAACGCCATGACGATCTGCTCGTCAAGCAGCAAGCGTGCCTCCAGGGTGCCGACTGGTAGCGGAAGCCTGCGCATGAAGCCAATATCCGCCTCACCGGCCAGCAAGGCCTTGGCCTGAGCGGCGGATGGCATCTCGCGGATGGTCAGTTGCACGTTCGGATAGGTTTCCCGAAAGCGGCGCAAGCGGTTGAGCAGCGAGTCGTAATAGGCGATGGAAATGGCCGTGATGGTCAATTTGCCGCTGACCCCCGCAGAAACGTTGCGCGCGTACTCGATCCCTTGTTCCAGTTCGGCAAGCGTGCGGTAAGCGGTGTCGAGAAACGCTGCACCCGCTGCGGTCAGACGCACCTCGCGCTTGTTACGCAGAAACAGGCCAAAGCCGAGCTTTTCCTCAAGCCGGTTGATCGCCTGGCTCAGCGGTGGCTGCGCCATGTGCAGGCGCTGGGCGGCCTTGTGAAAGTGCAGCTCTTCGGCCACGGCGATGAACTGCCTGAGCAAACGTGTTTCGATCATCCAGCATTCCTGCAGCGCGGCGACACGGCGGTGATATCCATGGGATATCAAAGTTGCATGCTTTTAATATTAAGTCATTGATTTTTTTGTTGATATCGTAAAAAAGGAGAATTGAAGGTAGCCAGAAATGCCCGTTACTCACCTGGCCGGTGCGCTGTGCCATCACACTAATGACAGCGATGGCCAGTACACCGCCACGCGCTTCAACAAAGACAGCGGCGTCAGCTATCGTCTTGACCTCGGCCGTGTGCAGGCCAGCGACCTGGCGCAGGTGGCCGAGCGTAGGAGAGGCATCAAGGAATGCAACTACGTGCCAGTCAAAGTTGCCAACGCACGCGCGGACCTTGGTGAAAGCCTGGTCTGGGATGAAGGCAGTGGCGTGCTGTACTTTGTCGATATCTCCGGCGGGCGCATCAACTGCCTGGCACCTGATGGCGAAGTCGATTGCCTTTACGAGTCTGCCGCGCGCATTGGCGCCCTGGCGCTGACCGACCGAGGCAACCTGATTTTCACCGAGGATGCCAGCGTGGCCATCTTCGATGTGCCAACGCGCAAGGTGCGCCAGCATTCGGCATCGGTTCATCCGCGCTCGACTTTCCGCTTCAACGATGGCGCCTGCGACCCGCAGGGACGCTTCGTCACCGGCCTGATGGACGAGGCCCCCAGTGGCAATACCGGGGCGCTTTTTCGCTTTGACTGGCAATTGAGCGACCAGGTGATTCACGATGACATGGCCTTGCCCACCGGCCTTGCCTGGTCGCAGGACGGCCACACGGTGTATTTCGTCGATTCGGCGGCGCGTGCGATCTACCGCGCCGAGTACCTCATCGAAGGCCGGCTGGGCGCTGTTACGCTGTTTGCCGAAACTCCCGCCGAACTGGGCCGGCCGGATGGCCTGGCGCTGGACCGCGAAGGCGGGCTGTGGGTGTGCCAGTACCATGGCAGTTGCCTGCTGCGCTACGACCGCCACGGGCACCTGACCGACCAGGTGTTGATGCCAGTACCGTGCCCCACCAGCTGCTGCTTTGGCGGGCCCGGGATGAACACCTTGTACATCAGCACCGCGCGTTACGACATGATGCCAGAAGACCTGCACCATTATCCGGACGCTGGCGACCTGTATGCCATCCGCCCGGAAACGGGCGGCGTCGCCAGGCACAGCTTCAAGGAATAAGCGGTTGCACCTGACTGGCCGGTAGCACGGCCAGTTCGCCAAAGCGTTGCGCCGAGTCGATGTAGCGCAGCGCCGACTTGGCATCTTTCCAGCCCACATAGCTCATCAGCGATTTCAGTTCCCAACCATTGGCGGTTGCCCAGGTGGCGAAGCCACGCCGTAGCGAGTGGCCGGTATACAGCGCCGCCGGCACCCCGGCGCGTTCCAGCATGCGCCGCAGCAGGCCGACCAGGCTGTTGCTGTTGAGCGCGCTGTCGCCAAGGTTGCCCCAGCGGTCGAGTTTGCGGAACACTGGCCCATGGGCAATACCGGCGACTTCAAGCCATTGCAGGTAGGCAGTGACAGGGCACAAGGCCTTGAGGGCAGGGGTGCGGTGCTGCACGCCCAAGGCTTCGCGGTCGCCCTTGCTGCGTGGCAGGAAAAGCGTAATGCCGACACCGGCTTCAGCCTGGATGTGTTCGATGCGCAGGCGTGCCAACTCATCGCCGCGAAAACCACGCCAGAAACCCAGCAACAGCAAGGCGCTGTCACGGCGAGCCCGGCGCAGGGCTGCCAAATCATGGTGCTCGCGGGCTTGTCGGGCTTCTTCTTCAAAACACGTCACAGCAGTTTGCAGGTGTTGCAGCAACAGCGGGGCGGCCTGTTTGGGTGGCGTCGGGTGCAGGGTGCGGATGCCGCGCAGCACCTGACGCACCAAGGGTGCCTTGGTCGGGTCGGGGAAACCTTGGGCGACGTGCCATTGGCTGAGCGCGGCCAGGCGTTGACGCAGGGTGCTGACGGCATGCTGGTCGGCATGATCGGCCAGGTAGCGGGCGATACTCTCGGCAGTGGCCGGGAGAAAACCGCCCCAGTGGCTTTCGAAATGTTCGATGGCGGCCTGGTAGCTGCGCCGGGTGTTGTCACGGGTGGCGGCGCGAAGGTAGCGCTCGATATCGGTCATGGTGCGGGTGTCGGTGTGTGATCGGTACACGATAAACCGAAATGCGTTGCCTGTCCTTGCCCAACGCCATCGGCAAGCCTGCCGTTGCGCTCAGTACACGCATGCCTTGTCCTCGATACCGTTGAAGGGCGGGTAAACCCACAGCTGCGGCAGCGACAGTGGCCGGCTGAAGTGGTAGCCCTGGGCGATATCGCAGCCGGCAAGCTTCAGATACACCACCTGTTCACGGGTTTCCACCCCCTCGGCCACCACTTCCAGGCCCAGGCGCTTGGCCAGGATGATGGTGGAGGACACGATAGGGCTGTCGTCATGGCTGTTGGACAGCGCCGCGATCAGCGAACGATCGATCTTCAGCTTGCTCAGGGGCAGTGAATGCAGGTGGGCAAAGCCGGCGTAGCCACGGCCAAAATCGTCCAGACTGATACCCAGACCTGCGCCGCGCAACGTATGCAGGTGCGCCACCGCCGTGCCTTCGGGGTCGAGAATGGTGGTTTCGGTAATTTCCAGCTCCAGCTGCTGGGGCGCGATGCCATGATGCTGCAACTTGCTCAGCAGCCGGTCAGCGAAGTCGGCTTGACGCAGTTGCAGGGCGGAGACATTGACGGCCAGCCGTGTCTTGCGGCCTTGGGCATTCCAGCTCGACAAGGCTTCACAGGCCAGCTGCAGTACTTCCCAACCCAGCTCGACAATGAAACCACTGCGCTCGGCCAGGCCGATGAAGCGGTCCGGGTACAGCAGGCCGAACTCGGGGTGGTCCCAGCGCACCAGCGCCTCGTAGCCCAGCACCTGGTGGGTGTCAAGGCGCATCTGCGGCTGGTAGTGCAGCACGAACTGGCGTTCGGCCAAGGCACTGCCGAACGCCTGTTCAAGGGTAAACGCCTGGATATCGGCCAGGTTCAGCGAGGGGTCGAAAAAGCGATACTGCGCGCGCCCTGCCTGCTTGGCCGAGTACATTGCCGCATCGGCGCTGCGTATCAGGCTGTCGATGTCCTGGCCATCACGCGGACAGATGCTCACCCCTACGCTGGGGCTGGTGTTGACCTCTTGGCCATCCAGGGCGTAGGTGGCCGACAGTTTCTGCACCAGTTCGTGGACCCAGGCGTTGATCTGCTCCTCGCTGCGCTCGCCGGCCAGCAGCACCACGAATTCGTCGCCGCCAAAGCGCGAAGCCTCGTCGCCGGGCTCCAGCAGGCGCTGGATACGCCCGGCCACGGCCTGTAGCAGCAGGTCACCAATCTTGTGTCCAAGCGAATCGTTGATCGACTTGAAACGGTCCATGTCGATGAACAGGATCGCCATCAGTCGGCGCTTGCCACGTTGCCGAGTCAGCACCTGGCTGGCCACTTCGACGAACTGGCGACGGTTGTGCAGGCCGCTGAGGTGGTCGGTGGCGGCGGCGTGGCTGCTGCGCCGGTGTTCGTCCTCCAGGCGCACGATCAGCTGCTGATTGACCTGCTGGGCATGTTCCAGCGCATCGAATGCCTCCTGGCGCTTGCGTAGCAGGCGCAAGGTCCATAGCAGGCTGGCCAGGATCATCAGGGTCATGCTCAGGTTCAACCAGAATTGCCGGGAATAGGCCAGCGTCGAGGGTGTGAGGATTTCTGCCTGGCGCTGGCTGACCACCACGCTGAAGCCTTGCTCGGGTACATGGCGGTACACGCTTTGGTAGGCATCACCCGCTACGTACTGGGTCAGCATGCCCGCTTCGGTGTTTAGCGCCGGCAGCGGGGGCTGCAATAGGTCGCCGGCAGTCACCGTGCCGCTGTTGTCGATGCGCAGCCGCTCCAGGCCGTCATCCTGCAGCAGACGCACCAGGCCACTGTTGCCCAGGTCGATAGGCTGGAACAGCACCGCCAGGTAGCCGACGTCCAGTTGCACCATCAAAATGTTGTCGATTTCCCGGCCGGTCGAATTGGTCAACGGCAGCAGGAAGGGCAGGCGCCAAGTGGGCAGGGTAGCGGTTTGGTTGACAGGCTGAATGCTTGGCAGGAAAGGTTTGAAACCGTAGCGGTCAATGTGCCGTTGCAGTTGGCGCAACCAGTCTGCCGGCAACTCGGCGGCCTCATCGGTATGGCTGGCCGACAGCAGCCGGCCTTGTCGGTCGTACAGGCTCAAGCGCTTGAAAACTGGGTCTGCTACCAGGCTGGGTGCCAGGCGGAAGTTGCCCTGACGCAGCGCTTTCATATCGTCCTGGGTAACACGACCCACCGCCTGGGCGCGGTCGACAAGCTGTCGCAGGCTTTCGCCCAAGATGTTGGCCAGGTTCAGGTGCTCGATGGCCTTGGCCGACAGTGCATCCTGTCGGGCGGCGGCTTTTTGCGTGACGTGCAGCCCCCAGAGAAAGGCCAGGGTCGCTGCACAGAGTATCAGGATCAGCAGTCGCAGAAGGCTGGATGAGGAAAGCGAACGGCGAATCACTGCTGATAGTTCCCGACCCTGGGTGATGCTCGAAAAATACGACAGCGAGATGACAGCCTGATGACTGATGGCTAATCGCCTTTAGGGGATTCCCTTATTTGCAACGGGTGTCTGCAGGCGTGCCGTTTCTTCTTCGAGGTAGCTTATCAATGCGCTGACTTCGGCATCGCCCAGGCGCATGTTGGGCATGGCCAGGCGGTTGTATTGTTCGAACAGCAGCATGGCCAAGGGGTCTTTTTCGGCCAGCATCTGGTCGGGCACCTTCAGCCAGCGGACCAGCCAGTTGGCGTCACGCTGGCGGGTCACGCCCAGCAGGTCGGGACCTATGCCTGGTTGGCCTGGCTCGGTGTTGCCCACGGTGTGGCAGGAAGAGCAACGGGTGCGGAAGATCTGCTCGCCGCTGCTGGGTGTGCGCATCTGCGGCGCTTGAGCGTAGTCATTGGTCATGGCGCTGGCCTGCTTCCAGTTGTGCAAGCTGTTGCCGAGGCGGTCGGCGAGGATGTACGGGCTTTCGAAAGGCGAGGCTTTCATCCAGCGGCCGGTGGCCTGGTTGCCGATGATGAGGCTCAGGTTGTGGTCTTTGGAGCGGCCGTTTTCCAGGCCATCGATCCACAGCCCCAGGCTGCGGCGTAGTTGCTCGATATCGTCAGGTTCGCCGGTCAGCAAGGTCCAGCCTGGGCCGATGCTGAACTTTTCGGCATAGCGCTTGAGGGTGGCGGGGGTGTCGTTATAGGGGTCGATGCTGATGGAGTAGAGGAAGATATCCTTGCCGACCCGGTCACCGAGGATTTTCTGTACCTGGCGCAGGCGTGCGGTTTCCACTGGGCAGGAATCGGAGCAGCCGGTAAAGATGAAGTTGATGGCAACCACCTTGTCCTTGATAAGGTCGTCGAAGAAATGCACTTCTTCGCCATCCTGGGTGAGCAGGGGGATGTTGGGGAAGTAGTTGGCCCCCCAGGGAGTGGCAGCTGCTTCGGCCACCGTTTGTTGCGGGTGCAGTGGCCAGAACGGAATGCTGGCGGCGAACAACGCAAGTACCAGCAGGAAACGCCATGAGCCGGGCATGATGCGGTCCTCGTGGGTTGGCTGAGCGGGGCCGCATAGGGGTCCCCGCTTTGCACTCACTTGTATTTGACTGGCGCTGTCACCGTCTGGCCCAGTGCCGATTTCACCGTGACCGTCGCTGGCGTGGCCGGGCCAAAGCCGGTGGTGGTCACCGCTACCCGCCAACGGGCCCCCGTAGTCGTGGCAGTCAGCGTCGCGTTCCCCAGGCTTACCGGACCACCGGTGGTTGCTGCAGTCACACTGATGCTGTTGCCCGTGGCCACCGTGGTAGTCCCCTGCACATCCCAGGTGAAACGGTTGCCGCTGCGTTCCTGCACCGTGGCACTGGTGACCTTGAGTTCGTCGGCCGCTGCTGCTGCGGTTACGGCGATGCTGACCGTGGCCGGGGCCACCGACTCGGCACCCTTGGTATCACGCGCCGTGTAATTGAAGCTGGCCGTGAATGGCGTGGCGACCGTAGCGGGCGGGCTGTACGTTACGGTGGTGCCGTCAGTGCTGACGGCACCCTGGCCGGAGTCCGGCTGGCTGAGGCCGGTTACCGTGAGCGGTACATTGCCGTCCGGGTCACTGTCGTTGGCCAGCACGTTCAGGGTGATCGGTGTGCCAGCCGTCGTTGCGGCACTGTCATTGGCCGCGACGGGTGGTTTGTTGGCCGGGTCGTCATTGTCGTCGTGGGTTTTGGTGCGGAACGTTGGCAGGCCCACCGAGGCCATGTAATGCACGCCATCCCATCCCGGCAGCGGGGTCGGCATCACCTGGAACTGCCCCGGGTGTTCAATGTCCCAGCGCAGCAGCATCGAAGAGTCCTCGTGCTGTGTGTTGTGGCAGTGCTCCATGTAGGTGCCGGCAAACTCGCGGAAGCGGATGGCCATTTCCACCTCGATGGACGAATCAGTATCCGGCCCGATTCGGTACACATCCTTGCGCGCCCATTTTTCCCATTCTGGCGGGGCCTTGCCGTCGCGGCTAAGAATCACGCCTTCCTCGAAGTGCACGTGTACCGGGTGGCTCCAGCCATTGCCGGCGTTGACGATTTTCCACACTTCCAGGGTGCCGTCGCCGCTGAAACCAGCGTCGGTAGACTGGTTGGCCAGTTGCGGTGCGGCACTGATGCGGCGTGGGTCCATGCTGTAGCCAAAGCCGCCGTCGGTCTTGATGGTCCACGGGGTGGTGTCCGTACCGTCAGAGCGGCCAAAGATGAACTCGCGGTGGCGGGCATCCTTGAGTTTGGCCTGGTCGGCTGCGGCGTCGCGGTCAATTGGCAGGGGCAGCATTTTCAGGCCGGCAGCCTTGCCTGGCTTGGCCGGCTCATAGGCTACCGGGTCCATGCTCAGGTCCTGGCCGGTGTACGGTTGCACCCACAGTTGCAGAAACTTGCCGACTGCCGGATCGCCCTTGTCCCACTGCGGGCCTTTGCTGGTCTGCTTTATCACCGCCTTGTATTTTTCCGACAGCACGTCGGCCAACGGGATAGCTTGCTTCGGACCTTTGCCGGAGTCGTGCTCCATCAGGTTGACGAAGTACAGCTTGTCGCCTGCCTTGATGCCATTCCTGGCGAAGTTGATGATGATGTCGTAGCGCTCGGCAATGCCCTGCAGTGGCAGGATGCCGTTGTTGTCTTGCAGGTTGCCGTCACCATTGAGGTCCATCGTGCCGTCGAATGGCACCGCGTGTTCCATGATGTTGCCGTCGTTGGCGATCATGTGGAACGGCACCCGCGCATACGACACGTTGGAGCCGGACGGGCCTTTGAACTCGCCACTGTTACCGGCAATTTCCCGCACCACGGCGAACTTGAAGTAGCGTGAAACCGAACCGTTGAGGATACGGAAACGGTAACTGCGCGCACGCACCTTGAGCCTGGGCTGGTACTGCCAGTTGACCAGGATCTGGTCACCGAGGAAGCCGTCAGTGTTGAACGGGTTGAACCACAGCTGGCCGTTTGCATCCCAGGCCTTGTCGGCTATCACCAGGTTGACGTCATAGTCACGGTTACCCCAAGGCATGGCTGAGCCACTTGGGAAGCGCAGGTTGACACCGTCCTGCAGGGCCTCGTTGCCGCGGTCCAGGGCGCTGTAGTAGTTCATCATCACGGCGTTGCCTTTGTAGACGTTCTGCGCCGTGAAATCCATCATGTGGCCGTGGAACCAGTGGGTACTCATGGTTTCGCGCCAGTCACCACGAATCTTGATGCTGCCGTTCTCGCAGGTTTTCAGGCCCGGTGTGCCATCGTTGACGAACAAGGTTTCACCCGGCGAGCAGGGGAAAGCTGCTCGCGGGTCCTGGGCACGGGTGTTGATGGTGTCGTAGCCGGCCAGCTGCACCGGCCAGCGGTAGTCGTAGTACTGGCCGGGGAAGAAGTACGCGTTGGCAAAGCCGTCGCTTTCGGCCGGGGAGTGGCCGTTGTGCTCGTGGGTCGAGATGGTATGCAGGCCAAAGCCGCCGTTGGCCGACGGGTCAATCGGCAGGGCGTTGTAATGGCGCATCAGGATTGGCTGGCCGTAGCGCACCATCAGCAGCTTGGGCGGGAAAGTGCCGTCGAAGGTCCACAACGATTTGTGGTTTTGCAGCGGCATGTTTGGGTGGAAGCGTATGTCGATACCCTTGGTGGTGCCCAGCGTGGTCGGAATGTCCGACGTCTGGTAGTACAGGCCTCCTGGGGCAAATTCACCGACGGCATAGTTGTGCAGTTGCTTGCGGTCGCGCAGGCCGAGGTTGATGCGCGCACCGGCCTGGGCGGTCTTGAACGCTGCCTGCGGGTAGAACTCGTTCCAGCGCTGGTGCGACCAGCCTTTTCCTGGTGGCCGGCCTTCAGCGGGCGAGCCGACCGGCTGGCGGTTGAGGAACATCTCGATCTGCGCCTTCCATGGGTTGCGGTCCAGCACGTTGGCGTACTGGGTCGGGAACGGGTACAGGCCGGGTTGCTTGAGGAACGCTTCCAGTGCGCTGCCACTGGGTCCGCTGCGTGCCACCACGTTGGGGTCTTGCGCGGGGGCCGCGCCGAGGGTGGGGACCGGAAAGGTCAGATCGGGCGCCGGCGTGGTCGGGTCGAGCTTCTCTGGCCCGAACTCTTCGAACAGCAACAGTTGCTGGGTGAAAGGTTGCGCACCGAACAACGGGCTGGGTTTGCCGTTGGTAGGGTACTTGTCCGACGTTTGCAGGGCAGGCGGCAGCACGTTGTCGGTGCGTACCGTGCTGCGGTCGCCATATACGCCATCGGTCAGCTCCAGCGCGCCCTCGTTGGCCTCGGGCAAGGTTTTCAGCTCAAGCAAGGCAGCGGTCGGGTCGTCCGGCTGGTCAGTGTAGGCCGACGGGTCGGTCGGCGGTGGCGGGCTGTTGTCGTCGAGGGGGGCTGCCATGGCCGTGATCAACCCCAGGCTGATCATCAGCGCAGTGACGGAGGACAGATGGAACGCGCGCCTGGACGCGTGGCTCATGGCGGATGTTTTCATTGGCTTAAGCCTCTGTTGCGGCCTTACGGCCTTAAGCCATCAATGGCGTTTTGCCCGTTAAATGGCCATGAGCAACAGCTATGCCAACAGATATTTCAGTAATGCTTTGACATACAAAACCTTGCAGCGCCTGGCGTGCACTAAACGATGGCGCGTCAAGAATGGGGGCAGATACCCATTAGCGGGTCACCATTGCCCACAGTTCGGGGAGTTGGAGAGTAGTGACAGGCGCGGCGCCCTCGGGTATACCTGAACGCCACCAAGGGGAGCCCGGCAATGGGCTGAGAAACCGCTGAACGCTACAGCGCGGTGACCCTTCGAACCTGATCCGGATCATGCCGGCGAAGGGATGGGGCTTGTAACCTGCCTTTTTGCCGGCCTCACTGCGAGGCCAGTCCATGCCAACTTTCAAGGTCTCGCTGTCACCCTCATCAAGGACAGCAACATGACCGAACGTTTCAGCCAGTCCCTGCGCCGCCAGTGCGAGCCGACCTGGTCGGCGGCCGTTGGCCACCGTTTCGTGACCCAATTGTGCGACGGCAGCCTGCCTGACCCGATCATGGTCAGCTACCTGGTTCAGGACCACCGTTTTCTCGACAGCTTCCTGACCCTGCTGGGCGCGGCGATCGCCACCGCTGACACGTTTGAAGCCCGCCTGCGCTTCGGCCGCTTTGCCGGGATGATCTCCAGTGACGAGAACACCTATTTCCTGCGTGCCTTCGAGGCCCTGGGTGTCAGCCCGGCGCAACGCAGTGAACCGGCCGATACCGCGCCTACCGCAGGTTTCAAGGCGATCATGCGCGAAGCGGCAGCCACCCGTTCCTATGCAGCGGCACTGGCGGTGCTGAACGTTGCCGAAGGCCTGTACCTGGACTGGGCGCTCAAGGCGCCGAAACCGATGCCGGACAACTTCGTCCATGCCGAGTGGATTACCCTGCACGACAACCCGGCGTTCCAGGCATTCGTCGCTTTCCTGCAGGCCGAACTGGACCGCGTCGGCCCGCAGGAGGCCGCATTGGCCAGTGACTTCTACCAGCGCACCGTGGCGCTGGAGCTGGCTTTCTTCGATGCAGTGTACCCGGAGGGCAAATGAGCATGGATATCTTCGAGCGCCTCAAGGCCGCCGCCACGCCACAATGGAACAGCTACGTAGACCATGACTTCGTGCGTCAGATGGGCGAGGGCACGCTGAGCGAGGAAGCGTTCCGAACCTACCTTGTGCAGGATTACCTGTTCCTGATCCAGTTCGCCCGCGCCTGGGCGCTGGCCGCCTACAAGAGCCGTCGCCCGACCGACATTCGCGCGGCGCAGGCCGGGCTGGCGGCGATCCTGGATGAAACAGAGCTGCACTTGCGCCTGTGCGCGCGCTGGGGCTTGACCCAGGCAGACATCGAAGCCGCGCCAGAGCACCAGGCCACGGTGGCATACACCCGTTACGTGCTGGACTGCGGCGCTGCCGGCGACCTGCTGGAGCTGCATGTGGCACTGGCACCTTGCGTGATCGGCTATGCCGAAATCGGCCGGACCCTGGCCGAGCGCATTGGCGACTTGAGCAATCACCCCTACCGCGAGTGGATTGGCGAGTATGCCGGGGAGGGCTACCAAGGGGTGGCCGCAGCAGCGCGCAAGCACCTGGACGAACTGGCAGCGCGCAGCATGACCGAACAGCGGTTCGCCGAACTGGCAGGGATTTTTGGCCAGGCCTCCAGCCTGGAGGCTGATTTCTGGCAGATGGGGCTGGACGGGATCGTGTAAACCGCCGTGGGCTGGGTGATTACTACCCAGCCTGAGCCCGCTTTGGTGCATGAACGCCTCAAAATAAGTCGTCCCGCACACTTCAAATCGTCAGATCGCGGCTTTAATGTGCACAGTGCATATGGATTTCTGGGCGACCAGCCCGATTTTTCCGGGTGGCGGCGCAGTAAAAAAAGCGGCCCGCATATTGCTCTTTCTGCTCCCGACTACACACCCGGAGCACCCGTGCAATGAGCTCACCCAACGAATTCCCCCTCAGCGAAGCCCCGCAGTCCGCCCGTAGGGGCCTGCTGCCGATCGCGATGGTCTTGTTCAGCTTCACCTTCTTTACCGGCACGATGTTCGCCGGCGGCAAGCTGGGCATGGCATTCAGTTTTGTCGACATGCTGTGGGTGGCTACCCTTGGCAACAGCCTGCTTGCCTTGTATGCCGCAGTGCTGGCCTTCATCGCCTCGCGCAGCGGGCTGAACACCGTGCTGATGGGGCGCTTCTGTTTCGGTGAAGCGGGGAGCCGGCTCTCGGATTTTCTGCTGGGTTTTGCCGAACTGGGCTGGTATGCCTGGGGCACGGCTACGGTGGCCATCGTGCTGGTCAAGCTGCTGGGGCTGGCGGATGGCTTCGGCATGCCTTTGATGGTGCTGTTCGGGCTGGGTTTCAGCATTACGGCCATCATCGGTTTCAAGGGGCTGGATGTGTTGTCGCGGGTGTCGGTGCCATTGATGTTCGTGCTGCTGTTGGTGTCCATGTACATCGCCACCCGTGATGCCGGTGGCTTTGCCGGCCTGGCTGCAGTCGTCCCGCATGAAACCATGACCTTTTCGGCGGCAGTCACCATGGTCTTCGGCACCTTCGCCAGCGGCGCCACCCAGGCCACCAACTGGACACGGCTGGCACGCAGTGGCCGGGTAGCGGTGACCGCCAGCGTGGTGGCATTCCTCCTTGGCAACGGCCTGATGGTGGTGGCCGGCGCGTGGTGCGCGATGGTTTACCAGCAGGCCGATATCGTCGACGTGATGATGCTGCAGGGTCTGTCGTTCGCAGCGGTGGTGATGCTGTGCCTGAACCTGTGGACCATTCAGGGGCCGACCATCTACAACGTGTCGGCCGCCGCCTGCCATTTGTTGCGCAGTGAGCGCCGGCGCACGGCAACCCTGGTGGCGGCCGGAGTTGGGATTGTGCTGGCGATGGGTGGCATGTACGAAATGCTGATCCCGTTCCTGGTGCTGCTGGGGTCGATCATTCCGCCGGTGGGTGGGGTGATCATGGCTGACTTCTGGTATCGCCACCGCGGCAAATACCCGGCGCTGGGTGCGGCAAACCTGCCACGCTACAACCTCACCGGGCTGCTTGCCTATGCCGTGGGCGCTGTACTGGCCTATGCCTCACCGTGGGTCGCGCCGCTGGTGGGCATCGCCGCCTCGGCAGTGTGCTACATCGTCATTCTGGAGCTGGGCGCACGCCGCCGGGCGCCACGCCAGGCGGGTGTCGAGCCGTGAGCCTGGCGCTGGACGAGATCCTGCGTTTGCCCGGCCTGCACGAAATGCATGTGCGGGCCGGGGCGCGCAACCTGCAACGGCGGGTACGCTGGCCTTACGTGGCGGAGAACGAGGGTATCGCCGAATGGGTGATGGGCGGCGAACTGGTGTTCGTCACCGGCATCAACCACCCGCGCGGCGAAGCCAACCTGCTGAGCCTGGTGGAGGATGGCGACGCCGTGGGCATTGCCGGCATGGTGATTCTCACCGGCGGCAGTTTCATCCAGAGCATCCCGGCGCCCGTGATCGCGCGCGCCGAGCAACTGGGCTTGCCGCTGATCGAACAGCCCTACGCGCTGAAGATGGTGGTGGTCACCCACCTGATCGGCACTGCACTGGTGCAGATGAGCCAGGTGCGCCGCTCGCGCAACGACATCCTTGGCCAACTGCTGACGGGCGACTACCCGAGCCTGGCGATTGCCCGGCAGCGTGCAGCGCACCTGCAACTGGCGCTGGACAAGCCGCGGCGCCTGCTGGCGTTGCGCCTGACGGGCGTGGACGCCTTGTTCGAGCGCCAAGGGCTGGCCCACGGCGAGCGTACCTGGCAAGCCACCCGGCAGGCCCTGGAAGACCAGCTGGAAGCCTGGTGCCGCCAGCGGCCTGACAGTGTGACAGCGCAACTGCCGGGCGACCTGTTCGTGGTGCTGCTGGCCGATACGCACGACTTACCCGAGACGTTGGGTGCGCTGTACCGGCAGTTGCAAGCCGCGACAGGTGAACTGGGCCTTTACATGGGCCTGTCGAGCCTCGCTGACGATTGCGCGCATTACCGCCAGGCCCTCAACGAGGCACGCCAGGCGCTGGATGTAGCGCAGCATCTGCGCCCGGTCAACGGCTATTGCAACTTCAGCGAGCTTGGCGTCCTGCGCCTGCTGCAAGGTATTGTCGACCGCTCGCTGATCGACGATTTCGTCAGCCGCACCCTCGGCCCGCTGATCGCCCCCGGGCGCAAACACGCCAATGCCCTGGTGCATACCCTCGACGCCTTGCTAATGGAAAATGGCAACGGGCTCAAGGCCGCACAACGCCTGGGGCTGCACCGCAACACCATCAATCAGCGCATCCAGCGCATCGAACAACTGAGCGGGCAGTCGCTGGACGACCCGCTTTTTCGCATGAATGCTTCGGTCGCCATGCTGGTATGGCGCATGAGCGAAGCCCACGGCAAGGAGTAACAGCATGAACATTATCAACGCACGCCTGCGCGGCAAGCCTGGCCTGTTCCGCGTCGAACTGAACGGCGAGCGCATTGCCGCCATCGTGCCCCAGACCGACGCCGTGGCGCCCGCTACGGTCAATGACCTGGACGCCGGGCAAAACCTGGTGGTCGCGCCCTTTGTCGAGCCGCACATTCATCTGGATGCCACGCTGACCGCTGGTGAGCCGAAGTGGAACATGAGCGGCACGTTGTTCGAAGGCATTGAGCGCTGGTCCGAGCGCAAGGAAATCACCACCCACGACGACATCAAGACCCGTGCGAAAAAAACCATCGGCATGCTGGTGGACCACGGTATCCAGCATGTGCGCACCCACGTCGATGTGACCGACCCGAAACTCACCGCGCTCAAGGCCATGGTCGAGGTGCGTGACGAAGTGCGTGAGCTGATCGACCTGCAGATTGTCGCCTTCCCGCAGGAGGGTATCGAGTCGTACGCCAACGGCCGGGCGCTGATGACTGAGGCCGTGGCAATTGGCGCCGACGTCGTCGGCGGCATTCCGCATTTCGAAAATACCCGCGACCAGGGGGTATCGTCGGTGAAGTTCCTGATGGACCTGGCCGAGCGTACCGGCTGCCTGGTGGACGTGCACTGCGACGAGACCGACGACCCGCAATCGCGCTTCCTCGAAGTGTTGGCCGAAGAAGCGCGGGTACGCGGCATGGGGGCCCGGGTCACGGCCAGCCACACCGTGGCCATGGGCTCGTATGACAATGCGTATTGCTACAAGCTGTTCCGCCTGCTCAAGCTGTCGGGCATCAACTTTGTGTCGTGCCCGACCGAGAGCATTCACCTGCAAGGGCGCTTCGACAACTACCCGAAACGTCGTGGCGTTACCCGCGTCGCCGAGATTGACCGCGCCGGCATGAACGTGTGCTTCGGCCAGGATTCCATCGTCGACCCGTGGTACCCGCTGGGCAATGGCAACATCCTGCGCATTCTCGAAGCAGGCCTGCACATCTGCCACATGCTCGGCTATGAAGACCTGCAGCGCTGCCTGGACCTGATTACCGAGAACAGCGCCCGCACCCTGAACCTGGGCGAGCGCTATGGCATCGAGGTGGGGCGGCCGGCGAACCTGTTGCTGCTGTCGGCGCCGGATGATTACGAGATGGTGCGCAGCCAGGGGCACGCTTTGGTATCGGTACGCAATGGCAAGGTACTGATGCAGCGCACGCCAGCGCAGGTGCAACGTTTGCGCTGACGCTGTTGTCGCCTCAGGTGCACAGGGCTGCCAGGGCGTAGCTTGCGACTTGCGCATCCTGCACTGCCACACCGGTCAGGTCCGCCAGGGTAATCTGGCTGTCGTGCTCACGCCCCTTGGCGCGGCCAGCCAGCAGCGTACCCAGCTCGATCAGCTGGTTAGCGTCGATCCGGCCGCTGCCGAGGGCATGGGCCACTTCGCCGTACTGGCTGCACTGGGCGATGGCGTCGACGATGATACGGTCTGCCCTGGCCACCAGTGCCGGATCCAGCTCCTGCTTGCCGGGCGCATCGGCACCGACGGCGGTGATATGCGTACCCGGCTGGACCCAATCGCTGTGCAACAGCGCCTGGCGAGAAGGCGTGGTGCAGACGATCAGGTTTGCAGCGCCCGCAACCTCGGCAGCATCCTGCGTGCTGTGCACTGCGAAGCCCAGCTCGCGGGCAAATGCCGTATAGGCCGCAAGCCCGCGTTCATGCCGGCCCCAGACAATCACCTGGCGGCAGTCGGTCACAGCGCGAAGCTGCTCAAGCTGCATCTGCGCCTGCATGCCGGTGCCGAGGATGCCAATGGCCTTGACCTGGGATGGCGCCAGCAGCCGGGCGGCGATACGCCCGGCCAACGCGGTGCGCATGGCAGTCAGCCAGCCTTGGTCCTGCAGCAGTGCCAGCGGCTGACCGGTGTGTGCAGACAGCACAAGCATCAGGCCGTCATTGCTCGGCAGGCCCTTGGACGGATTGTCGTAGAAGCCTGTCGAAAGCTTGACGGTGAAGGTCGGGCTGCCTTCGATGTAGGCCGACTTCACGCAACAGTCACCGTTCCCGCCCTTGAATGCGAAGCCCTGCACGGGCGGTACCTGCACCTTGCCTTCGGAGTAGGCGATGAAGCCTTCCTCCAGTTGGCTTACTGCCAGCTCCGGGTTGAAGCGGGCGATGATCTGCGCCTTGCTGAAGACCTTCATTGAATGGCCTCGAGGAACTTTTCCAGCAGGATGTTACGGCCACACAGGATCACCGCGACACGCTTGCCCTGATAGCGCTCGGCGAGCTTTTGCATGCCGGCGACCGCCACCGCTGCAGCGCCTTCGATGATCCAGCGCTCACTGCTGGCGATCTCGCGCATGGCACAGCGGATTTCGTCCTCGCTGACCAGCACGGTATCGGTGAGCAGTGCCTGGCAAAGCGGGAAGGTGACCGAACCTGGCTCTACGCCGCCAGCCGTGCCATCGGACAGCGTTTCGCAGGCATCCACTTCGATGATTTCACCGGCCTTGAGCGATTGCTGCAACGTCGGGTCATTCGCCGGCCAGCAGCCGATGATCTCGATGCCCGGCTTGAGTACGCGCAAGGCGGCGCCGATGCCGGAAATCATCCCGCCACCGCCCACGGCAACGAACACCGCGTCCAGGTCTGGCGCCTGCTCGAACAGCTCCATGCCGATGGTGCCCTGGCCGGCAATGACTTGCAGGTCGTTGTAGGGTGACACGAAGGGGACGCCCTGGGCCTTGGCTTGCCTGGCTGCTTCCAGCTCTGCACTCAGCGGGTCGGTGGGCAGGCAGACCACTTCGGCGCCCAGCGCGCGCATTGCCTCTGTTTTGTATGCCGACGCGCCCGTGGTGGTGTAGACCTTCACTGGCACGCCAGCCATCTTGCCGGCGAGGGCCAGGGCCTGCCCATGGTTACCGGAAGAGGCGGCTATCACCCCCTGCTTGCGCGCCTCGGCCGGCAACAGGCGCACCTTGTTGCTGGCACCGCGAAACTTGAATGAACCGGTGTGCTGCAGGTGTTCGCATTTGAGCAGCACTTCACAGCCGGTCAGTGCCGACAAACGAGGGCTGTGCAAGAGCGGGGTAATGCTGACGGCCGGGCGGAGCGCCGCATGGGCCTCCTGAATGTTTTGGTGCAATGTATCAAGGAACTGGGCATCAACGGACGGGGTGGCTGGCATGACGGGTCCTTGCAGGCATATGGATAATTTGTCCACAATAGAATTATATTCCACCAATAGCAAGAGCGTGTGCCTACAGCCAGGCAATACCGCCTAGGCCCTGACTTCCTTCAGGTATTTGTACACGGTGGCCCGCCCCATGCTGAGGACGTTGGCAACGTAATCGGCGCCGCTGCGCCCCTCGAATGCACCCTCGGCATGCAAGGCCAGGACAAGGTTGCGTTTGTCCTTCATCTTCAAGGTCTGCAGCGACAGGTTATGCGCTTGCAGCCACGCTTGCAGGAAGGTGTTGATGCGCTCCTGCCAATCGTTGCGGAACAACGCATCCGGTTGCGGCTCCAGCCGACTCATCTGGAAGAACGCATCCAATGCCACACGCGCCTGCTCCAGCACCGACACGTTCAGATTGATGCACATCAGATACTCGGCTTCGCCTTGCGGATTGTGCAGCACAGCACTGATCGAGCGGACCTTCTGACCGTTCCAGTTGAGCTTCTCGTAAGGACCAAGGTTGGTACCCTTCAAAAGGTCCCCCAGTTCTGGACCGAGTGCCGAATCATCGCCGAGCTTGCGATGTGAGAAATTATTGGCGATATGAACGATTGTCTGGCTGCGTATCTCATGAATGACGACTTCCGCGTGGGGGTACAGCAGCAGGGCAATGCTTTCAGCGATTGCCTGGTAATTTTCCAGTGTCATGCATTAGCCAATGATCTATTGAAGATCGCCTATGGTGGCCCTAGAGAATCCTGGGCACAAGACGGAGCTTTACCGGGTCAGGATCAAGTCCTGGCTGCGAGCCGTTCGCCTCGGCCATTGCTGCGTCAGCAGCATCCCAAGTCCTCCAGTGGGATCCGCAGCCGGCGAGCGACCTCGCCTTGGCCTGGCTCCGCCAATTGCTGGTGGAACAGGCCAAGGCGTTGGCTCAGGGCTGAAGATCGCCGCTGTCGCCGATCAGCCCGAGCGCTTCGATGGCCAGCAGCGCGCACCGCTCATCGTTGTCCGAGGTATCGCCACTGACGCCGATCGCGCCCAGTAGGCGGCCTTCTGCATCGCGCAGAAGAACGCCGCCTGCAACCGGAATCACCTCGCCACCGGTGAGGCTGTTGATGGCATCGAAGAACGCCGGCATGGTCTGGGCGCGGCGCGCCAGTTCGCGGCCGCCGAAGCCCAGGCCCAGGCAGCCGCGGGCCTTGCCGGTGGCGATCTGCGGCCGCAGGTAGCTGGCCTGCTCATCGCGCAGCACCGCCAACGGGTGGCCGGCGCTGTCGAGCACCGCTGCGGCCATAGGCTTCAGGTTCAAAGTGCGTGCCTGGTGCAGGGTCGCGACGGCCAGTTGCACTGCCAGCTCGAAGTTGAGCGTTGTCATGTTCACAGCCTCCATTTGCCGAGTTCGGACACGCGGTCGCGGGTGTAGAGGTCGGTCCATTTCAGCGAATTGAAGTCCGACACCTGCTTGGGGTTGTAGGCGGTGCGTTGCAGCCGTACCGGCTCGCCGGCCTTGTACACCGCTTGCAGGCGATCGCGGTCTTGAAGGATGCGGATGTCGTCCAGGGGCGAACCGTCGAGCACCAGCAGGTCGGCCTGTTTGCCCGGTTCCAGGGTGCCGAGCGTCTCGCCGCGCGGCATCAAGCGTGCGCCGACATGGGTTGCGGCGAATAACGCTTCGGCCGGGGTGAAGTCCAGGTGCCGTACCAGCAGCTCCAGTTCACGCGCGTGCCATTCGCCATAGGGCGTCACTGCAAAGCCGCTGTCGCTGCCGCAGGCGAAGGGTACGCCGGCGGCCTTGGCGCGCTTGAGTACCGGCGCGCCGAGCTCGAGGGTACGGGCGCAATAGGCGGCGTAGCCGGTGCTGACCGCGGGGTCATGGGGCTGGCAGAAGTCCACGGTGTTCTGCGGGAAGGTCATGGTCGGAGCGAGCACGCTGCCAGCCTCAAGCAGCGCTTCGATGCAGGCGTCATCCATGTAGAAGGCGTGGAACACCAGGTCGACGCCAGCCTTGGCCGCGTACATCACCGCTTCTCGGCCATAGGCGTGGGTAGCCACCCGGCAGCCGAGGCGATGAGCTTCGTAGACCATCTCACGGGTCTCGTCGGCGGTGAAAGCGGCGATGATTTCGCCGTTGGGGCGACGGTGAGTGCCGTCCATGGCGATCTTGATCAGGTCCACGCCGTCCTTGGCCTGCTTGCGGATCTGGGCAATGGCATCGTCACGGCTGGTGACCAGCGCGGCGGTGAAGTACTCAGGGGCGCCGACGCGGCTGGGGAACCAGTCGTTCAGGCTCTGTCGATTGGTGATGACTCGGCTGCTTGCAGCGATACGGGGGCCTTCGAACAGTCCGGCGTTGACCGTATTGCGCACGGCAATGCTGAGTTGGCCACTATCGCCAGGGCAGACCATGGACGTCACGCCGGCAGCCAGAACGTGCTGAGCGAAGAACAGCCCCCGCAGGGCGCGAAACTCGTCGCTGGTCCAGATGTCGATGTCTTCCTCGCTCTGGGAATTGCCAAACGCCAGGTGGGTGTGCACGTCCACCAGCCCGGGCATGACGAACTGGCCGTGGGCTTCACGGTCGCCGGGTTGCGGACGGGGTGCCTCGGCGGAAGGCCCGACATGGCGGATCACGCCGCCTTCGATGATCAATGTCTGACGTTGGCGGGTGTGCAGGCCAGTGCCGTCGAACAGGGTGGAGCAGTGCAGGTGCAGGGCACTCATTGGTGAGCTCTCTCATCTAGAGGGGTGGTGCAAGGCTAGGCCGTGGTGACTGCCCGGCACCAACAGATGCTATTGATGGCCAGGTATCGATGGCATCGATACCTAGCGCTCTCTGGCGCAGAAACAAGTACTGCGCCAATCGGCGCCGTCGAAGCCAGGGCCGGCAGCGCCGATCAGGCCGTGTGGCCGCCAAGGGTTTCGGCGATCCAGTCGGCGATGTAGTGCCCGGCATTGATGCTGTTGTCGAAGCTCGAGTGCTGCACGCCGCCTTCACGGCCAGTGAAAATCTTCAGTTCGCGTTTCGGACTGTTGACCAGTTGCTCGTAGGTGCGGTGTGCCCATTTAAGCGGGATCTGCGAGTCTTTCTCGCCGTGGGTGACCAGAAACGGTACGTGGATACGGTCGAGTACACCGTCGAGGTGTACGTTTTCGGCGATGCGCATGAAGTCGTCCAGGTCCTTCGCCCCCCAGACCCATTGCACATGCGCCCAGTAGTGTGGCACCGGGAAGTTGCCTTCCTTCTCCAGGCGACGTTTCTGCACGTCGCGCCAGTCGTGGTTGGCGCCCCACACCACGCCGCAAGCAAAGCGCGGTTCGAACGCCACTGCGCGCGGACAGTAGTAGCCGCCCAGGGAAACGCCTTCCAGGCCGATGCGCTTGGCATCGACATCAGCGCGGGTTTCCAGCCAGTCCACTATGCGGCTGGCCCAGTGTTCGCTGTCATGGCGCGCAGTCATGCCGTGGAGGCGAAGCGCTTCGCCGGTGCCGGGCTGGTCGACAACCAGCGAAGACACGCCTCGCCTGGCCAGCCAAGCAGGCAGGCCGACGCGGTATTTCATTTCCTTGGTCGAATCCAGCCCGTTGACTTGCACCAGCAGCGGTGCCGGGCCACTCACTCCCTCTGCGCGCACCAGCAGTCCCGAGAGGTGCTTGCCTTCATACGGGATCTCTACGCGCTCACAGTTCTCCTTGGCCAAATCGATGCCGCGGGCGAAGGTGTCGAGGAAGCGCTGATACAAGGCTGCACGACCCGGCGCGCCGTGGGCCTGCAAGCGTTCGCAGGTGAGGTAGTAGGTGGCCGCGCGGTTGTATTTTTCGCCGGCGGACAAGCGTCGGCCGGCGGTTTCGTCTTCTTCGGCCAAGCCGCACAGCTTGTCGGCCATGGTCGACCATATTTCCCGGAAGGCCTGGGTGCCGGCGGCGTCGGGCTGTTTGGCGGCTTCCTGCAGCGGTGCGCACATTTCCTCGATTTCACCCATGCGGGCACCCATTTCAATGGCCAGGTCCACCGAGAGGTTCCAGACGTAATTGGTGGGGAAGTAACGGAACATTCTTGTTGTCCTTCTGCGGTCGTGGAGTCCGGCGCCCACTTGAGCGACAGGCAGGGCGCGGTTTGAAGGCAAGGTACGCAGGCAGGGCAGGGTGGGGCCAATCGTGATCAGGGATGCGAGGTATTGCGAAACGCGATGCCCCAGCACCGTCGCGGTGTCTGGGGCGATGGTCACAGCTCAGGCGGTGGCGCGCAGAGCATCTGGCTGCGTGCTGGCGCACTGAATGACATCGCTGATGCGCTCGCGCAGCCATCTGTGCATGGGGTCGCCGTCCATGCTGCGGTGCCACAGCATGAATTCGCGCATAACCGGGATCTTCACTGGCGGTGGCAACAGGCGCAACGGCAGGTAGCCGGCATAGAGTTCGGCCAGTCGGCGGTGCATGGTGGCGATCCGCACGGTGCCCACCAACAACTGGGGCAGGGTGTTGAAGTCGTTGGTGATGACTTCCAGCCGCCGATTGAAGCCGTACTGGTTCATGAACCAGTCCTCGATGCTCAAGTGGCGGTTGCGGCCAAAGCCTACCGAGATGTGGCCCATCTGCATGTACTGCTCAAGTGTCAGATGCTCGCCCACCTCGGGGTTGTCGCGCCACACCACGCAGACATGATCTTCCTCGAACAGCAGCTGCGCCGGATGGCCCTCGATGAGATAGCGCTCGGGCACGATCATCATGTCGACCTCGCCTCGCATCAGCAATTCGGCGCTACTGTCGCCTGGGCCGATCATCTCGAAGGTAATGTGCGGCGCCTCCTGATGGATTTTCTGGATGACCTGAGCGAATACCACACTGATCAGGTAGTCCGAGGCCACCAGGCGGAAGTGTCGCTTGCTGGCGGCCGGATCGAACACCGGCTTGGCCGTTATCGAGGCGCGAATGGTCAGCAGCACCTCGCGTACCGGCTTGGCCAGTTCCAGAGCATAGGGGGTGGGCTGCATCTTGCGGCCGACCTGCACCAGCAACTCATCCTCGAAAAACGTTCGCAAACGCCCCAGCACCCCACTGGTGGCCGATTGAGTCATGTGCAGGCGCTCAGCGGCGCGTGTGATGTTTTGCTCCTCGAGCAGGATGTCCAGGGCAACCAGCAAGTTCAAGTCCAGGTGGTGAAAGCGCATGGTGATAGCTCTCGGTTCTTGTAGTTATTTTCGCGATACCTTCCCGCTGCATTGCCGCTACGTCAAGACCTTCAAGCCACGATACCTAGCCAACGCCACAGTACATGGGCTGTGGCCCAGGTATCGCGATTGCCGATGCCTCGCATTCTGACTCGCGATTGGTCACGCCACCCCGCCACCGAGCAACCTGCACGCCAGTCGTACGGCCGATGTGCCGCCGCGACCCACTACCGGTGACCTGCCTCGCCGAATAACAATTTCAATGGAGTGGTAGCCATGAATATTCTTGGTCTCGACGCGCTGGTGTTTGGCGTCGACGATATCCAGGCCTGTGCCGATTGCCTGCGTGACTATGGCCTCGATGCCGTTCAACTGGACGGCGACGGTGGCCGTTTCGAGGCGCTGGACGGCACCTCGATCATTATCCGTCGCGGCGACGACCCTGGCCTGCCGCCAGCGTTCGGGCCGACCCCATCGCTGCGCGAGACCGTTTACGGCGTCGCGTCGAGCACCGATCTGGCGGCCATCGCCGACGAGCTGGGCCGTGACCGCGAGGTGCGGCGCGACGCCAGCGGCGCGTTGCACACCTTCGACGACCTGGGCTTTGCCATTGCCTTCCAGGTGACCTGCCGTCGCCCCTTCGACGCGCCGGCCGACCTTACCAACGCCCCCGGTAGCGCACCGCAGCGCCCGATCAACCAGCTGGGCATTGCCCCGGACATGCCGGCGTTGCCGCGCACCTTGTCCCACGTGGTGTACTTCGTACCCGATGCGGCCAAGGGCGAAGCGTTCTACCGCGATCGCCTGGGCTTCGTCACCACTGACAGCTTCATAGGCGTCGGCCCGTTCATGCGCACCGCCGCCATGGACGATCACCACTGCCTGTTCATGATCCAGACCCCACCGCACATGCAGGGTTGCGAGCACTTCACCTTCCATATGGGCAGCGGCACCGAGGTCCTGCTGGCCGGTACGCGTTTCCAGCAGCAGGGCTGGACCAGCTTCTGGGGCCCGGGCCGACACCTGCTGGGTTCCAACTGGTTCTGGTACTTCAACAGCCCGCTGGGCTGCCACATCGAGTACGACGCCGACATGGACAAGCACGATGACGCGTGGGCGGCGCGTCAGGCACCGATGTCGGCCGACAACTCGCAGCTGTTCCTGTTCGCCTCGCGGGAGAAATGGGCACCCAGCGGCCCACCTGCGAAGCAGGGTTGAAACATGGCGTGGGTGGAGCTGTGCCGGCTCGATGAGCTGGGCGAGGGTCACGCGCGCGGTTTCGACCCACAGGGCAGGGGCGCGGACAGCCTGTTCGCCCTGCGGTACCTGGGCCAGGTACGCGTCTACCGCAACCTCTGCCCGCATTTGATGGTGCCCCTGGAGTACCGCAAGAACCGCTTTTTGAGCGCCGATGGCCAGTGGATCGTCTGCTACGCCCACGGTGCGCGCTTCATGCCCGAAGACGGCACTTGCGTTCACGGCCCCTGCCGAGGCGAAGCCTTGGAGGCACTCGATCACAAGGAAGCGGACGGCTGGCTGCTATTGCCGCTGGAGCAGCTCGATCGCTGACCTATCGCGCCGCGCGATAGGTCGCATCCCGCGACGCGATTGGTCATGGACCGGCGCAGGCGGGAAGCTGTGCATAGGCACAGGAAACGGCCGCCCCGCATGACGGGGCGCACAACAAGAACAAAACGTGAGACATGCCATGAATACTGTGAACAACGTGTTGATCGTGGGCGGCGGAATTGGCGGGCTGTGTGCCGCCATCGCCTTGCGCCGCAAGGGCGTCGCCGTCGATCTGGTCGAGCTGAAAACCGAGTGGACCGTCTACGGCGTCGGCATCATTCAACAGAGCAATGTGGTGCGCGAGATGCACCGGCTGGGCCTGCTCGAAGCCTACCTTGATGCGGCCTACGCCTTCGAGGACGTGGCCATCTATACCACCGAAGGGCAGCAACTGGCGCGCATCCCTGGCCAGCGTCTGGCCGGTCCGCAGTATCCGGCCAATGTGGGTATCTCGCGTCGCGCCCTGCACAAGGTGTTGAGCGAAACTGCCATCGAACTGGGCACCCAGGTGCGCCTGGGCACCTCGGTGGAAAGTTTCGAGCAAGACGACAGCGCAGTGGACGTGCTGTTCACCGATGGCAGCCAGGGGCGCTACGGTCTCATGGTCGGCGCCGACGGGTTGTTCTCGAAAGTCCGCAGCCTGCTGTTCGGTGATCGTTATCAGCCGCGTTTCACCGGGCAGTCGGTGTGGCGCTACAACTTCCCGCGTGCGGCAGGTATCGATCACCTTGCCAACTACCAAGGGCCCTCTGGCAACGCGGGTCTGGTGCCGCTGGCCGATGACCTGATGTACCTCTTCACCACTTCCCACGAGCCGGGCAACCCCTGGATGGAACCGGCTGCTTTGGCTGATGGCCTTCGCCAGCGCCTGGCCGGTTTCGGCGGGCTGATCGGCGAATTGCGCGAGCAGATCGTCGACAACGCCGGGGTCGTTTACAAGCCGCTTGAAGCGGTGTTTGTCGACGAACCCTGGTACTGCGGTCGAGTGCTGCTGATCGGGGATGCCGCCCATGCCACCACGCCACACCTGGGGCAGGGTGCAGGCATGGCCATTGAGGACGCCGTGGTGCTCGCCGAGGAGCTCACCGCGGGTGGCAGCCTGGACGCGCAATTGCAGCGTTTCATGGACCGGCGTTTCGAGCGCTGCAAGTTCATCAGCGAAATGTCCCTGCTGGCAGGTGTGAAGGAGATCCAGCGCGATCCTTCCTTCGACCGCATCGGCCTGGTCAAGCGCATGCTGGAGGTCACCGCGCAGCCGATTTGACTCCCCGTACCCGGCACGCCCTGCCTTGTCGGCGCGCCGGCCCTATGCCAACACCGACGCACAATAAAAAGAAAGAGGAAACCCCGATGTTGACTCGCAAAGGTGCATTCACACGGCCGTTACCGGCGCTCAAGCCCCTCAGCCTGGCGCTTGTCGCGCTGGCCGCAAGCCAGGCGCAGGCCTTCGAATTCGATACCGGCAACCCCGACCTGCGGGTGCGCTGGGACAATACCCTGAAATACAGCGCCGCCTGGCGTACACAGGACGCGAGCAGCAAGCTCACCGAAGGGCAGACCGCGCTGAACCTGGACGACGGTGACCGCAACTTCGACAAGGGCCTGATCTCCAACCGCCTCGACCTGCTGTCGGAACTGGACATTACCTACGACAACGTCGGCGCACGGGTCAGCGGCGCGGCCTGGTACGACGATGTCTACAACCAAGGGACTGACAACAACGATCCTGGCCGTGCCAACAGTTATTCGGTCGACTACGACGCGTTCACCGACGACACGCGCAAGCTGCATGGACGCAAGGGCGAGCTGCTCGACGCCTTTATCTTCGGCAAGACCGAGATCGGCGACATGCCTCTGTCCGGCCGTTTGGGTCAATACGCCATGCAGTGGGGCGAGAGCCTGTTCTTTGGCATGAACGGCATTGCCGGCGGCATGGCTCCGGTGGACGTGGTCAAGGGGCTGTCGGTACCCAACACGCAGTTCAAGGAACTGATCCGTCCGGTACAGCAGATTTCCGGACAACTCCAACTGACGCCGGATGTGTCGGTGGGGGCCTATTACCAGTTCGAGTGGGAGGCCAACCGCCTGCCGGCAGCGGGCAGCTATTTCTCCACAGACGACTTCTTCGGTGATGGCGCCGAGCGCATGTTCGTCGGCGCGCCGGTGTTCCCCGGTGGCCAACCTCTGGCGTTCTTCCACGGCAACGACAAGCAAGCCAAGGACTCAGGGCAGGGCGGCGTGCAGGTGCGCTGGCGCACCGAGACTGTCGACTGGGGCCTATACGCCATCCGCTTCCACGACAAGTCGCCGCAACTCAACGTACGCCCGGACTTCGCCAACCTCGACCCGGTCAGCGGCAAGGCCGGCGAGTTCTACTGGGTGTATCCCGAGGGTATCGAGGCGTTCGGTGCGAGCTTCTCCACCACCGTTGGCAACTTCAACCTCGCCGGTGAGTTGTCAACGCGCTGGAACCAGCCGTTGGCCTCGACCAACCAGCATGCGTTGGCCGTGGGCGAGGCGATCGACAATGACGATAACCCGGTTTACGCCACCGGCCGCACGTTGCACGCCAACTTCTCCTGGCTTGCCAGCCTGGAGCCGAACTTCATCGCTGCCGAGTCGAGCTTCCTCGGCGAAATCGCCTGGAACCGGGTGATGAGCGTGAGCAAGAACGCCGATGCCGTTGACCCTAACGCCGACCGTGACGCCACCAGCCTGCGCCTGGTGTTCGAACCGATGTACCGGCAGATCTTACCGGGTCTCGACCTGTCGGTGCCGATCGGCGCGAGCTACACCAACGGCGCGTCCATGGCGCTGGGCACCGGTTTTGGTACCGATCATGGCGGTGACCTGAACATCGGCCTGAAAGGCAACTACCTCAACACCTGGAGTTTGGGTCTGACCTACACGCACTACTACGGCCCGGAGAACACCTTCCTCGACGCCGATAACCACTACACCTTCGAACAGTCGCTCAAAGACCGCGACTTCATCGCCTTCACTGTCAGCCGCACCTTCTGACCGAGGACCACCCGATGAAACACAATAATAAAGTCGTTTCCCTGCTCATTGCCCAGAGTGCCTCGCTGCTATTGGCCCACGGCGCCGTTGCCGCAGTGCCCGCCGAGCAGGCGGCCATGCTCAAGACCAGCCTGACCCCGCTCGGTGGCGAGCGGGCCGGCAATGCGGATGGCAGCATTCCTGCCTGGACCGGTGGCTACATCAAGGCCGACCCGGCCTATAAGGAAGGCGGCAGGCGTGGCGATCCGTTCGCCAACGACAAGCGGCTGTTGAGCATCACCGCGCAGAACATGGCGCAGTATGCCGACAAGCTGACGCCGGGCATCCAGGCCATGCTGAAGAAGTACCCGGACAGCTATCGTCTCGACGTCTACCCGACACGCCGCAGTGCTGCCGCTCCGCAGTCGGTGTACGACGCTACCCTCGCCAACGCCACCAGCGGCAAGCTGGTGGACGGCCCCGCCGGCCCCATGCCCGAAGGCGCATCCGGCGGCATCCCGTTCCCGATCCCGGCCAATGGCGTGGAAGCCATGTGGAACCACCTGCTGCGTTGGCGGGGTGCGTCCTGGCACGCCAGCTTCAATCAGTACCTGACCACCGCCAACGGCAAGCACGTGCTCACCAATGACTCGCGGGCCGATTTGCAGATGCCCTGGTACCTGCCCGGTGGCAGTGGCGACAAGGGTGTGTTCTGGTCCATCCGCATGACCAACGACGGCCCGCCCCTGCGTGCCGGGGAGGCCATTACCGGCCTTGAGAACCTCAACGCCGAAAAGCTGCGGTCTGGACCTACCTGCCTGGTCAGCGCCGTGTGCGTCGCCTGCCCAACGCCTGTTGCGACACGCCGACCCCGGCCACCGCCGGCGTCATGAGCTTCGATGAGCTGTACGTGTTCAACGGTCGTCTCGACCGCTTCGACTGGAAGCTGGTGGGCAAGAAGGAGATGTACATCCCCTACAACGCCAACAAGGTGTTCACCGCCAGCAACGCCGAGGCGCTGCTGGCCCCCCATCACCTGAACGCCGACGCCATCCGATGGGAGCTGCACCGTGTGTGGGTGGTGGAGGCGACGCTGAAGAATGGCCAGCGCCATGTGATGCCGCGTAGCACCTACTACCTCGACGAAGACACCTGGGCTGCCGTGCTGGGCGAGCGCTATGACGCCCGCAACCAGTTGGCCAAGGTGGTCTGGACCTCGCCGGTGGTGCTGCCTGACCTGCCGGGCGTGGTGACCTTGACCAACGGCTTCTACGACATGCTCTCCGGTGCCTGGTTCGCCGGTGACCTGTTCGCTGGCAAGAACGAACAGTACCGCATCGTGCCGCCCTACAAGGACTCGGTGTTCACCGCCGACGCCATGGCCGGCGAGGGTGTGCGCTGAGCAGGCGCGCTGCGCGGGTGCTGTACCGACTCTAAGAACAAAAGGTTGCGTGCGATGAACAAGATGCTCTACGGCTGGCTACTGGCAGCCTGTTGCGGGCTGCCGCCGGCGTTCGCCGGTGACAGCGTGGATGTGCTCGCGCAGCCCGCGCTGCACGGCCCCCAGGCCCTGCGTGCGGTGTTGCAGGATGTGGCCCGGGCCGATGCACGCCTGGTCGCGGTGGGTGAACGTGGCGTGGTACTGCTGTCCGATGACAATGGTGCCACCTGGCGCCAGGCCACTGCCGTGCCGGTGGGTGTCAGCCTGACCGCCGTGCAGTTCATCGACGCCCGCAACGGCTGGGCGGTCGGACATGCCGGCGTGGTCTTGCACAGCCAGGACGGTGGTGAGCACTGGAGCGTGCAGCTCGACGGCAAGCGCGCCGCCGCCCTGGAGGTGCAGGCAGCCGAGGCTGCCTCAGACGAGCGTCGCCTGGCGGCGGCGCAACGGCTGCTGGCCGACGGCGCGGACAAGCCGTTGTTGGCCCTGAATTTCACCGATGCCCGCAACGGCCTGGTCGTGGGTGCCTACGGGGTGGCCATGCGCACCGCCGACGGCGGGCGCAGCTGGCAGTCGGAGATCGGCCGACTGCCGAACGGGCGTGGACTGCACCTGTATGCCCTGGCGCGCCAAGGCAACCAGGTGTACATCGCCGGCGAGCAGGGCCTGCTGCTTCGCTCGCGTGATGGCGGTGAGCATTACGAGGCGCTGCACGGGCCCTACGATGGCAGCTACCTCGCCGCCACCGTGTTGCCTGATGGCCGTCTGCTGCTCGGCGGCCTGCGCGGTTCGCTGTTCGCCTCTGACGACGGTGGCGATAGTTTCCAGGCGCTAGCCAACCCGATCCCGGCATCGATCAACGGCCTGCGCGTCGCCGGTGGCCAGTTGTTGCTCGCCAACCAGGCAGGGATGCTCCTGCGCAGCGGCCTCGGCGCCTTTGTCGCCCAGCCCGTGGCGGTCTCCAATGGCCTGCCACTGACCGCCGCCACCACCGCCGCCGATGGCTCCATCGTCGCCGTCGGCATGGCCGGTGCGCGCCGCCTGGAACCTTCCTCTCTTTCCACCACGACGGACTGAACCATGCACGTCATGAATTCATCTGCGCCTTCCAGCGGCCATCTCGACGACTTCGACAGCGCGTCCGGCTCGCTGCTGGAACGTGCGCTCTTCAACCACCGTGTGCTGGTGTTGCTGCTGTGCCTGGCGGCGACCTTGCTGCTCGGCTGGCAGGCCTCGCGCCTGACCCTCAATGCCAGCTTCGAGAAGATGATCCCGCGCGATCATCCGTTCATTCACAACTACCTGGAGCACCGCCAGGAACTCGACGGCCTGGGCAACGCGGTGCGCATCGCCGTGGCCAATCCGCGCGGTAGCATCTACGACAAGGACTACCTGCACAGCCTGCAGCAGCTCAACGACGCGGTATACCTGCTGCCTGGCGTCGACCGCGCGGCGATGAAGTCGCTGTGGACGCCGTCCACCCGCTGGACCGGAGTCACCGAGGAGGGCCTGGAAGGTGGCCCGGTGGTGCCCGACGGCTACGATGGCGCTGCCGCTAGCCTGGAAGCGCTCAAGCGCAACGTGGAACGCTCCAACGAGATTGGTCAACTGGTGGCTTTCGACCAGCGTTCGAGCATTGTCTACGTGCCGCTGCTGGAGAAGACCCCGGACGGCCAGGCCCTCGACTACACGGCCTTCGCCCATGAGCTGGAAACCCTGCGCGAGCGCTTCCAGGCGCAGGGGGTGGAGATCCACATCACCGGTTTCGCCAAGGTCGTCGGCGACCTCATGGACGGCCTGCGGCAGATCCTGCTGTTCTTTGCCGCCGCCATTGCCATCACCGCCGCCGTGCTGTACTGGTACACCCGCTGTGTGCGCAGCACCGCGCTGGTGGTGGTGTGTTCGCTGGTGGCAGTAATCTGGCAGCTCGGCCTGCTGCCACTGCTGGGTTACGAGCTCGACCCCTATTCGGTGCTGGTACCGTTCCTGGTGTTCGCCATTGGCATGAGCCATGGCGCCCAGAAGATGAACGGCATCATGCAGGACATCGGCCGCGGTATGCATCGCCTTGTGGCAGCGCGGTTCACCTTCCGCCGGTTATTTCTGGCCGGGCTCACCGCGCTGCTATGCGATGCGGTCGGTTTTGCCGTACTCATGATCATTCAGATACAGGTGATCCAGGACCTGGCCGTTATCGCCAGCCTGGGCGTGGCGGTGCTGATCTTCACCAACCTGATTCTGCTGCCGGTGCTGCTCTCCTACGTGGGCGTCAGTGCCCGTGCGGCGCGGCGCAGCCTGCGCGCTGAAGAGGCCGAGGCCCGCGGAGCGGGCAAGCATGCGGTGTGGCGCTTTCTCGACCTGTTCACCCGCCGGCGCTGGGCGGCGGCGTGCATCGCCGTCGCTGCGCTGATGGCTGCCGGGGGCTACGCCGTGAGTCTGCACCTGAAGGTCGGCGACCTCGACGCCGGCGCTCCCGAGCTGCGCGCCGATTCGCGCTACAACCGCGACAATGCCTTCGTCACCCGGCACTACGGCGCCAGCAGCGATGTGTTCGCGGTGATGGTGCGCACCGCCCCCGGTGGCTGTTCGGCCTACGGCACCTTGAAACACGTGGATGACCTCGACTGGCAACTGCGTGGCCTGCAGGGCGTGGACTCGACAAACTCGTTGGCGCTGCTCAACCGCCGGGTGCTGGTCGGCCTCTCCGAAGGCAGCCCGAAGTGGTATGACCTGGTCAACAACCAGGCGACCCTGAACATGGTCACCGCCGGTGCCCCGCGCGGGCTGTACAACGACGACTGCAGCCTGCTGACGCTCTATGCCTACCTGACCGATCACAAGGCCGACACCCTGGCGCGGGTGGTCGACAGCGTCCAGGCGTTTGCCCAGGCCAACGACAGCGAGCAGGCCAGCTTCCTCATGGCTGCCGGCAGTGCAGGCATCGAGGCTGCCACCAACCAGGTGGTCAAGCAGGCCAACCGCGACATGCTCTGGTGGGTCTACGGCGCGGTGATCGTGCTCTGCCTGGTGACCTTCCGCTCCTGGCGCGCGGTGCTCTGCGCGGTGCTGCCACTGGTACTCACCTCGATCCTCTGCGAAGCGCTGATGGTGGCGCTGGGTATTGGCGTGAAGGTGGCGACCCTGCCGGTGATCGCCCTTGGGGTCGGCATCGGCGTGGACTACGCGCTGTATGTGATGAGCATCGTGCTGGCCCAGCTGCGCCAAGGCGCGAGCCTGTCCCAGGCGTACTACCGCGCGCTGCTGTTCACCGGCAAGGTGGTCATGCTCACCGGTATCACCCTGGCCATCGGCGTTGGTACCTGGATCTTCTCGCCGATCAAGTTCCAGGCCGACATGGGCGTGCTGCTGGCATTCATGTTCGTCTGGAACATGGTCGGCGCATTGATCCTGCTGCCGGCGTTGGCCTACTTCCTGTTGCCGCACCGCAAGGCCTGTACCGAGCAGCTGGCATTGCCGGCGCATGAGCACACAAGGCGCGAGCACAGCAGCGGGATGCTGGAGCAGGGCGCCAGTTTTCGCCCACTGGAGGAGGTGAGCCATGGCCGCTGAACGCACCGCCGGAAACGCCCAGGCTGCCTTGTTGCTGTTCGGCAGTTGCCTGCCCGTCCTGGGGGCGGTGCTTATCGCACCGGTGCTACCCCGCATGCACGCGCATTTTGCCGAGACGCCGGGCGTGGCCGTGCTGGTGCCGGTGGCCCTGACGTTGCCGGCACTGATCATAGCCTTGTTGGCGCCGCTGGCCGGGGTAATGGCAGACCGAGTGGGGCGGCGAGCACTGCTGCTGGCGAGCATGTTGCTCTACAGCCTGTGCGGTTTGTTGCCGTTGTGGCTGGATTCGCTGGTGCTGATTGTCGCCAGCCGCGCCGGCATCGGCTTGGCCGAAGCCGGCATCATGACCTGTTGCACCACGCTGATGGGTGACTACTTCGACGGCCAGCGCCGGGCGCGGTTGTTCGCTTTGCAGATGGTGGTCACCTCATTGGCGGCGGCATTGTTCATGGGCGTGGGCGGTGCGCTGGGGGAAAGCGACTGGCGGACACCGTTCACCCTCTATGCGGTGGGTGCGCTGTGCCTGCCCTTGATGGCCCTTCTGTTGTGGGAGCCGCGTGCCTGCCAGACCGCCAGCGAAGCCACCGTCGATTCGCGTTTCCCATGGGCGGCCCTGACGCTGTTATACCTGCTCACCGTGCTGGCTGGCGTCAGCCTGTTCATCGTCCCGGTGCAGGCCGGTTACGTGCTGCAGTTACTGCACATAGATGCGCCCCGTCAGGTCGGCCTGGCCATGGGCGCCAACCAGCTCGGCGTGTTGGCCGGCGCACTGGCTTTTCGCTTACTGGCGCGCTTGCCGGCTGGGCGGTTGCTGGCCTTGGGCTTTGCCACGGCGGGGCTCGGTGGGGGCCTGATGGCGCTGGCGAGCAGCCACGCGCCAGTGGTGCTGGCGGTGCTGATCAACGGCCTGGGTGTTGGGCTGTTGCTGCCGACGCTGATCACTCTGGTGATGCAGCAGGTTGGCTTCGATCAGCGCGGCCGTGCTACGGGTGGGTTCACTTCGGCGATTTTCGCGGGTGAGTTCGTCAGTCCATTGATCGTCCTGGCATTGACCGCTGGTGTGGCTACGCAACTGCCGCATGCACTGCTGCTGGTCGCCATCGGACAACTGCTACTGGCGCCTGTGTGCCTGTCCTTGATGCGCCACCGGCGGCCGGTGATGGTGGCAGGTGCACGATGAACGAAATTTTCCTTGGCGGGCGAGCCAATGCCAGTCGCTCTCTGCGCAGCGCCATGTGGCTGACCAGCACGCAGCTACCGGCCATGGCTAAAGGCGCAGCGTTCATCAGCGAACAGAATCTTATTGTCGACGGTGGCTCGACCATCGGCGACGGCAATTGAAAGGAGACAGCATGCAATCGCTTCCTGCATTCAAACGTGTAGTCACCGGCCACGATGCCGAGGGCCAGGCGGTCGTCGCCAGTTGCGGCCCGACACCGAACAACTTCCCACTCAAGGCGGTGCCTGGCACCCTCTTCTACGAAGTCTGGAACAGTGTCGGCAGCCCGGCGACACTGGACAACGGCAATGATCCGACAGCGCAGCCGCTGCAATTGAGCCCTGGGCCGCTGGGCAGCGTGATTCGCGTGGTGGACATACCGCCCGACAGCGTGCAGAACCAGGTCAGTGCCGAAGATGCTGCCGCTGCCTTCGCCGAGATCGGCGAGGCGAGTGCCGGCACGGGCAAAGCCGATTCGAAGCACAAGCTGATGCACCGCACCGAAACCCTGGACTACGGCATCGTTACCGAGGGCGAGGTCTGGCTGGTGCTGGACGATGGCGAAGTCCACCTCAAACGGGGCGATATCGTGGTCCAGCGCGGTACCAACCACGCCTGGAGCAACCGCAGCGAACAGATGGCCCGGATGGTCTTCATCCTGCTCGATGGGCGGTATGCCGAGACGCTCAAGGAGCTGCTGCCATGAAGCTCGCCACGTTCGACGACGGCAGCCGCGATGGTCGCCTGCTGGTGGTGGCCCGTGACCTCGGGCATGCGGTCGATGCCAGCGACATCGCCACCAGCTTGCAGGTCGCGCTGGAAAACTGGCCCCAGGTCGAAGCCCGCTTGCAGGCGCTGTATCAGCAGCTCAACGACGATGCGGTTGCGGGTGCCTTCGCGCTCGACCTCGCTCGACTGGCTGCGCCCCTGCCGCGTGCCAGCCAATGGCTGGATGGCTCGTGCTTCCTCAGCCATGGCGCGTTGATGCAGAAGGCCTTCAACCTGGACCCGATCGAAGGCGTCGAGCACACACCACTGATTTACCAGGGTGCCAGCGACGACTTTCTCGGGCCTCTCGCGGACGTTCCCTTGCCCAGCGAGGCCCACGGCATCGACTTCGAGGGCGAGTTCGCGGTGTTGCTCGACGACGTACCCATGGGATGCCCGGCGGAGCAGGCCTTGCAGCATGTTCGCCTGATCCTGCAACTCAACGATGTCAGCCTGCGGGCCCTGGCACCGCGGGAAATGAAGACCGGCTTCGGCTTTCTCCAGGCCAAGCCCGCCAGCAGTTTCGCGCCCGTCGCGGTCACCCCGGACGAACTCGGCGAGGCCTGGCGCGACGGCCGGGTGCACTTGCCGCTGCACGTGCACTGGAACGGCGAGTGGTTCGGCCATCCCCATGGCGGCGCCATGCACTTCGGTTTCCACCAGTTGATTGCCCATGCGGCGCTGACGCGACGCTTGAGTGCGGGCACGCTACTCGGCTCCGGCACCGTGTCCAACGCCGACCGCAGCGTGGGCTCGGCGTGCATCGCCGAGCGCCGCGCCATCGAAACCATCGCCTGCGGTGCGCCGCGCACGGCCTTCATGCGCTTTGGCGACCGGGTGCGCATGGAGGCTCGCGGGCCCGAGGGCGAGGTGCTGTTCGGGGCCATCGACCAGCGCGTGGTGCGGGGAGGCTGGCCATGCGAGTGATGGTCACCGGGGCCAATGGCTTCGTCGGGCGCCAGTTGGTGCAGCGCCTGCTGGACCTGGGCGAGCTGCGCGGGCGGCGAATCGAGGCACTGCTGGCGCTGGATCAGGCACTGGATGGCCTGCCCGAAGACGCGCGCCTGCGTCGTCATCACGGTAGCGTCACCGACGCGGCCTTGCTGCGTCGGGTGCTGGCTGATGGTGTCGACGTGGTCTTCCATCTCGTCAGCGTGCCTGGCGGCGCTGCCGAGGCGCAGTACGAACGGGGTTACCAGGTAAACCTGCAAGCAAGCCTGGAGTTGCTCGACCAACTGCGTAATCCCCTCTGTCCACCGGTGCTGGTGTACGCCAGCAGCGTCGCGGTGTACGGCGGCAAGTTGCCGACGCGCATGGACGAAGGCCAGCCAGCGTCGCCGCAGCTGTCCTATGCGGCGCACAAACGCATGGTGGAGATCGCGTTGCAGGACCTTGCCCGCCGTGGCGAGGTTGACGGTCGCGCCTTGCGCTTGCCCGGTATCGTTGCTCGCCCGCGCGAGCCGAATGGTCTGCGCTCGGCGTTCATGAGCGACCTGTTGCACGCCTATGTGGCCGGGGAGGCCTACACCTGCCCGGTGTCACCCGAAGCGAGCGCCTGGTGGATGTCGGTCCGTTGTTGCGTGGACAACCTGCTGCACGCCGCCGAGCTGGAAGACCCGGGCAGCCAGCGGGTTTGGCAACTGCCCGTGCTGCATTTGACCATCGCCCAGGTGCTGAACGGGCTGGCGGCTGTTGTTGGCGAGGCCAACCGTGAGCGCATCGCCTTCGCCCCCGATCCCCAGCTCGAAAGCCTGTTTGGCCGCTACCCACCGTTGCGTACCTCGTTTGCCCGCGAACTGGGCTTCTGCCACGACGGTTCAGTGGCCGGGCTGCTGCGTAATGCCCTCGACTTGCCGCCGCGCCACACCCGTCGCGCGGCCATCCGCAAAGGAATCCTCGTATGAGCTTGAACACACGTCGCTTACTGGACCTGTCTGTCACCCTGGACAACAACCCTTACACTGATCCGCCACCTTTGCTGCCGAAGATCGATTATATGGATCATCAGCAGGGTTGGCCGGAGATGGCCGCGATGTTTCCCGGGCTGCGCAAGGAGGACCTGCCGGGCGACGAGTCCTGGGCGGCGGAGCGCCTGCAGATCACCACTCACAGCGGTACTCACATGGACGCGCCCTGGCACTACGCATCCACCACCGACGGTGGCAAGCCGGCCTTCGGCATCGACGAACTGCCGCTGGAGTGGTGCCTGCAGCCGGGGGTGAAGCTGGATTTTCGTCATATGCCGGATGGCCACGTGGTCACTGCGGCGCAGGTCGAGGCGGAGCTTGCGCGTATTGGTCATGAGCTGCAGCCGCTGGAGATCGTGCTTGTCAACACCCGCGCGGGCAGCTTGTTCGGCCAGCCAGGCTATCTCGAAGCCGGAGTGGGGATGGGCCGCGAGGCGACCTTGTACCTGCTGGAGCGCGGGGTGAGGGTGGTCGGTACCGATGCCTGGAGTTGGGATGCGCCATTCAAGTTCACCCGCGAACGCTTCAGCGAAACGGGCGACGCCTCGATCATTTGGGAGGGCCATAAGGCCGGGCGTGATATCGGCTATGGGCAGATGGAGAAGCTGGCCAATCTGGAGCGGCTACCGGCGGATGGGTTTCTGGTAAGTTGCTTTCCTTACAAGATCCGGCATGCCTCAGCCGGCTTCGTCCGGGCGGTAGCGATCTTCGATTAGGGACAAAGCCATGGGCCGAAAGGAGCGGGCGTGCGCAGCTGCCGTCAGCCGTTGGCCCTCGGGCAGCTGCGGGCGATGGTCAAACGTCCAGCACCAACCGGGCGCTGTGGCAGCCCGATACGCAGGGCGTTATCCATTCTCCGCTGTTGCGCTGGGCATCGCTGAGGTACTCGTCGCGGTGATCAGGCGCCCCCTCGATGACCCGGCTGACACAGGCGCCGCAGATACCCATTCCACATGACACGGGTAGCTCCACGCCCGCCCGCGATGCCGCCTGTACCAAACTTTCGCCCGGTTGCACCTCGACCTGAAGACGACTGCGCTGTAGCACCAGCGTGCAGTGACGCTCGACGTGCAAGGTGGGCGCTGCAGCCTGGAAATGTTCGCGGTGAAGCGCCGTGGTTGGCCAGCCGCTTGCCAGCGCGACGTGTTCGACACACGCCATGAAACCGGCAGGGCCACAGCAATAGAGGCTTGCGCTGCCGTCCCAGGCCGGCAAGTGTTCTTCCAGGTACCCGGCGATCATCGGGGCGCGCAAGCCTGCATGAACCTCGGTATTCGCATCGAGGTACTGGACAAAAGGCACCTGTTTGGCATCGCGGGTGAAAAACAGCAAGCGCACCGACCGACCTTGAGCTTGGCATTGCCGGTACATGGCGAGCAGTGGCGTGATTCCTATGCCTGCGGCCACCAAGACGACCTGTCCTGTGCCAGGTTGCAGGCTAAAGAGGTTGCGCGGCACGCCCACCTCCACCCGGGCACCCAGCCGCAGGTGCTCGTGCAGCCATTGCGAGCCGCCGCGGGAGGCTTTTTCGCGCTTGATGCCCAGGTATACATGACCGTCCTCGGGCAGGCTGACCACTGAGTATTGGCGTACCACGCCATTGCCTAGGCGCAGGTCCACATGAGCACCGGGTGCCCAGTCGAAGGGCAGGGGAGCAGGACTCGGCGGGGCCAGTTCCACACCTAGCACGTCGTCGGCTTCAAGGCGCAGGGCCCGCACCTGCAGAGGCGTCCAGCTCATGCGCGTACCCCCGCGGCCTGTTGCAGACGAAGTACAGCTTGGCGTGCCTGGCTGCCCAGTTCGGCGAGGTCCAAGCCAGGAAGCGCATCGTTTTCCACGCTCAGGCGGCCGCCCACCAGCAATGCCCGCAGCGTCGGACGGCCACCGCCAACCACTGGCGCGATGCCCAGATCATGCAGACCGAAGTAGCGGGGTTGATCGAGGCGGTAGATCGCCAAGTCCGCCGCCATGCCGACCTGCAGCGTGCCGATGGCGTCCAGGCCCAGCACCTGGGCGCCACCTGCTGTGCCCCAGCGCACAACGTCCTCCACGCTGGCGACATGGGCACCGCCCTCCAGATCGCCGCCGGCATGGCGGGCCATGGCGCGTTCGCCGGCCTTGGCCCTTTGCATCAGCCAGGCGGCGTGGGTTTCGCTGATCATGTCGCAGGCTTCGTTGGAGGCAGCGCCATCCACGCCGATCGAAACCGACATGCCTGCAGCCTCCATGGCAACGATATCTGCGATACCACTGCCAAGCCGGCCATTGCTTTGTGGGCAGTGGGCGATGCCGGTGCCGGTGGCGCCCAGCAGCTGGATTTCTTCGGCGCTCAGCTTGACCAGGTGCGCGAACCACACGTCAGGCCCGAGCCATTCCTGCTCCGCGCAGAACACCACGGGCGAGAGGCCGTGGCGATCATGGACTTCGTTCTGGTACTCCACGGTTTCGCTCAAATGGCTGTGCAGGCGGATGCCCAGGCGGCGCGCGGCGCGGGCGGTCTCGCGCAGGTGCTCGGGCGGCATGGAGTAGGGCGGACTGGTCGGCGCCATTACCACACGGCGCCAGGCATCGTCGGCGGGATCATGGTAGACCTGTACCAAGCGCTGAACATCGTCCAGGTACTGCGTGAGGGTCTCAGGTCCGGCTGTCGCGGGGCCTTCCGCCTGACGTACCTGGGTTGCGCCGCCCCGGCAAAGGACGAAGCGCAGCCCCAGACGCTCGGCTTCTTCGAAGAGGATCTGTGCGCTGTCGAAGGCCATGCCTGGCAAGTACAGGTAATGATGGTCGGCCACCGTGCTGCAGCCGGAACGGGCCAGTTCCACCAGCCCGACCCGGGCGGCCAAGCGGAAACTGTGCTCATCGAACAGCCCGCGATAGCGATAGGGCACGGCCCCCAACCAGGCACCGAGGCTCTGGTCGATGCCAGCGGGAATGCCCTTGAGCAAGGACTGGAACAGATGGTGATGGGTGTTCACCCAGCCTGGATACACCACGCAATCGGTGGCATCGAGCACTTGCTCACCTGGTAACGGTTGCAGCGAGCCCAGGGCGGCGATACGCCCCTGGGTGATACGGATGTCCGGCCCCACATGGCGCGCGGCGCCGCCGCGCAGGCCAGTGAGGATGGCGCTGGCGTTACGGATCAGCCAGCTGTTGGTGTGTTTCATGTTCGTCTCCATAGCCAGTACAGCGTTTCGCAGGGAAGTCAGCCCAGTTCGCTTTCGTGCCAGTGGCGCAGGCTCAACCGAGCCAGCAAAGCCATCAGGCTGAACAGCGCCACGCCGGTCAGGGCGATCAACACCAGGGCGGCGAATAGGCGGGGAATGTTGAGCTGGAATCCCGCTTGCAGGATCTGATACGCCAGGCCCGCGCCCGTGCCACCCGTACCGGCGACGAACTCGGCCACCACCGCGCCGATCAATGCCAAGCCGCTGGCGATGCGCAGGCCAGCGAAAAAGCACGGTAAGGCGCTGGGAATGCGCAGGCGCAACAGCACTTGCCAGCGGCTGGCGCGGTTCAGGTGGAACAGGTTGAGCAGGCCAGGGTTGACGCTGCGCAGGCCCAGGACGGTGTTGGCGATGATCGGGAAGATCGCCACCAGCGTGGCGCAGATCACCAACGCCAAGGTCGTGTCGCTGCACCAGATGATGATCAGCGGCGCGATGGCCACGACCGGCGTGACCTGCAGCAGAATCGCGTAGGGAAACAGACTGGCCTCCACGACGCGGCTCTGCACGAACACGAACGCCGCCAGCGTGCCGATGACCACGGCGAGGGCGAATGACAGGAAGGTGATCTTCAGGGTCATCCACAGTGCCCCCAGCAGCATCGGGCCATCGGCGACCAGGGTGCGGCCGATATCGGCCGGTGACGGTACCAGGTACACCGGGACTTTCCAGGCGATGCATGCCAGTTGCCAGACGCCGAGCAGCAAGGCGCCAACCAGTAGCGGTGAAGCGATGCGTAGTACAGAAGGGTGGCGTAGCCAGGGAGTAGAGGGTCGGCTCATGATGATGCTCTCAGGAAGGGTCGCCATTGGCCTGGGCCAGGAGTCGGGACAGGTGCGCGCATTGCTCGATGAAAGCCGGCGAAGTACGGTATGCCTCGTCGCGTTCCCGTGGGCCGTCGATTATTACATCAGCGATCACTCGACCGGGACGCGCGCCCATCACGACCACCCGCGAAGACAGGTACACCGCCTCGAAGATGCTGTGGGTCACGAATACCACCGTCAGGTCGCGCTGGAGCCAGAGCTGGCGCAGGTCGCTATCGAGCTTGTTGCGGGTGAACTCGTCCAGGGCGCCGAAGGGTTCGTCCATCAGCAGCAGATTGGGTTCGGTGGCTAATGCCCGGGCAATGGAGGCGCGCATCTGCATACCGCCGGAGAGCTCCCGCGGGTAAACGTCGCCGAACTTGCCCAACCCCACCAGTTCCAGGGCGGCTTGCACCTTGGGCTGGCTCTGGGCCTTGGGGGCGCCGGCCAAGTCCAGGGGCAAGCGCACGTTGTCGTGCACTTTGGCCCATGGCATCAGGGTGGCTTCCTGGAACACCATGGCCAGGCTGCGCCCCGGTGTGCCTGCGTGGTGGTCCGTACCCGGGGCATCCTTGCCCCACCAGCGCACATGGCCGGCGGAGGGCTGTTCGAGCCCGGCGAACATTTTCAGCAGGGTGCTTTTGCCACACCCCGACGGGCCCAAGAGCGAGACGAACTCGCCGCGTTCGATCGCCAGTTTCACGCGGCTCAAGGCATGGGTGCCATTGCTGTAGGTTTTTTCCACCTGATTGGCGAACAAAGGGGTGTCCACACCGATGGTGTTCGGCAGGGCCTGCGGCTGGACGTCGGCTTTGGATAGGGTCTGCATCAACATAGCGCTCTCCCCGTGGGTCATGAGCGGTGGTGAATGCCCCGGCGCACCGGGGCGTTGGGCAAGTGTCAGTGGCTGAGGAACACTTCGCTCTCGCCATGGGCTTCAAGCAGACCCAATAGTTGCCGACGGATAACCAACCCAGGCTTGTCCGATGGCATGTGCAGTTCCACCCTGCGGCGGGTGTCGACACAGGCGTCAGGATCGGTGGCCTCCAGGATGTCGCGGTCTTCGGCTGTGATCGCCGCGTCCCAGTCGATCAGTTCCTGGGTCGAGCATTGCTCTTCGCTGTCGTTGCGATACAACCACTGCACGAGCATCAGTCGGTTGTCGTCGATGGGCGTGGCGCAGTTGTAGATGATGTGATGGATGCCACTGTCCGGATACATGCAGCCAAAGCGCCGAGAGAAGGGCAGGTAATAGCGGTTGAGCAGGTGCCGCTGGGTGATTGGCTCGGTGGTACCGGTGATACGGAAGCTTGCCTCGGGGTTGCGGATCGGCACGCGGGTCTCGGCTTCGAAGCCATAATCGGTTTCGCGAAATTCGTAACTGGCCGGTTGCGGCTGGTCGAACAAGCCGAAATTGGCCTTGTGCACGAAGGAAAAGTGCGAGTTGTCGAAGGAGTTCTCCATGACCCGCAGCGGGCTGGTCTTCCACTCTTCGTAAAACTGGAAGATGCGTCGGTAACCGGGGGTGCCGTCTTCCGGGAACTCAGGGATCGGTTGTAGCGGGTCGTCCAGGCTGACCCAGGCATAGCCGTACTTCTCCTGGCAGTGATAAGCCTTCACCGCGGCACCCGGAGGAATAGCGCCGGTGGGATTCTGCGGGATCTTCACGCATGTGCCGGTGCAGTCGTATTCCCAGCCGTGGTACCCGCAGGCGATATTGCCCTCAGCACTGACGAAGCCTTTGGACAGTTTGGCGGTGCGGTGGCAGCAGCGGTCCTGCATTGCCACCGGGGTACCATCGGGACGCTTCCACAACACCAGCGCTTCACCCAGCAGGGTGAATGGCTTGGGGCCGTCTTCGAGGGCTGTCATAGGTAGCAGGGCATACCAGAAACGGCGCAATACAGGTTGTTTGGTAACCAACATAATCAGGATTCCTCACAGCGTTGAGCTTGTTATGGTGTTCAGCGGCTGCCGACCTGCTCGGCCTCAGGGAGTACCTTCAGGTCTTGCACAAAGCGCGTGGTGTAAGCGTTGCGCCAAGGTGCGTCGGGACCGAGCAGACCCGCCTCGACCATGAAGTCGCGGGTCGCTTGCCAGCGGCTGTCAGTCATGGTGCCGATCCCCTGGGTTGCGGCCTCTCCACCGGTGACCAGGCGGTACTGCTTGAGGGTCGAGACGCCCCAGGCCAGCAGTTCATCGGTCATGTTGGGGTTGTCGCGCTTGATCAGTGCATTGCCGGCGCTGGGGTCATCCAGATAGCGCTTCCAACCCTCCATGGAGGCGCGCACGAAACCTGCTACCCGCTCCGGGTGCTGAGCGATGATGTCTTGACGGGTGACCACGGTGGATCCGTAGGGTGGATAACCGGCATCTGCGAAGAGGAAAAAGTTAGGCGTCACGCCTGCCTTTATCGCCTGGAACAGTTCCGAGCTGGCATACGCCTGTTGTGTGGTTTGCGGGTCGGCTAGAAAGGGTTGCAGGTTGAAGGTGTAAGGCCGCGCCTGGTTGTCAGCCAATTGATATTTACCCTTCAGCCAAGGCCACCAGGTTTGCTGGCCCGAGGTGGACACCAGCACAGGCTTGCCGCCGAGAGCATCAAGTCCGCTGACGTCCGCGTGGGTCATCAACCCTTGCGGGTCTCCCTGGAAGGGCGCAGCCACTGCGACCACTGGCAGGCCTTGCTCGACACTTTTTAGAATCTGCAGGTCATAGTTGACGATGAAATCAGCTTGCTTGCTGACCAGCAGTTGCATGCCATTGACCTGTGGTCCACCCATTCGGATGGACACATCCAGGCCTTCCTTTTCGTACAACCCATCGGCCAGTGCCTGGTAGAAGCCGCCCTGTTCGGCCTGAGCATACCAAGAGGTCAGCAACACCACTTTGTCGCCAGCGATCGCCAGCGGAGCGATGGTCAGCGTGGTGGGGAGCAACGCTGCTGCCAACAGCGAGCGTAGCGGGCGAGCCAAGGCAAAACGCGTTTTCATCATGTGTTCTTCACCCCGATTCAAAAAACCGCCGTGCGCCGGATAGCGCGACAGCGAAGGAGCCGGGCGGAGAGAACGTGGGAAGAGAATGGCGTCGCGAAGCAAAAGGGCGTGAACTGGCGACTGACATTGCTCTCTTGCCCGGGGCTGCCATAGCCTCGTTCAAACATCCGCTCGGATGTACGCCCCGAAGGACGCAAGAGCAATGCCCCATGCCATGCCTGGCACTGACCGCTTCTACTCGCTGATACAAGAAGCCAGAAGCATGCCAATTTCATGAAGCCGCTGACTTTGCGGTGTAGCGACCCGCATCCGAGGGGGCCGGGACTGACGCGTGAGTTGAGAAGGTGCAGAACGTACCGATTGAGCACTAATAAAGTGCGCAATACTCTGCGCATATGGTGTTCATTGGTGATGAAGATTGCGCACAATAAGCAATCTACGTGTATCCGATTAGTTGGCACGACCCCTGCTTTACGCTAACTCGAGTAGAAGCGGTCAGTGCCAAAAGTTGGCATGGGACATTGCTCTGGCGGCCTCGCGCCGCTCCCCCCGGCAAGGGTGGCGCCTCGGCATGAGCCGGGGCCAGAGGAGAGGTCGTCCGCTGCTGCATACCCTTGCTGGCGAAAACCAACAATCACGACCCAAGGGATGCAAATGAAACCGAACGCTCTTTCCTGGCTGCTTCACAGCGTCGTCCCACTCTGCGCGCTGGCCACGGGCAGTGCCCAGGCGAACCCGCTGATGTGGAGCAACAACAGCCTCAGCTACCTCTACGGGCATGGTTATAAAGTCGATGGCACCGGCAACGATATCCAGCAAACCATCACCTTCGAGCACGCCAGTGGCTGGACGTGGGGCGACATGTTCTTGTTCGTCGATAACAAGTGGTCCAACGGCTTGTCCGGCAACGATGGCTACACCTATTACGGTGAGTTTTCACCGCGACTGTCGCTCGGCAAAATCAGTGGCCACCGTCTCAGCTATGGCATCGTCAAGGATGTGTTGATCGCTGCCACCTATGAGCGCGGAGAAGGGCGCAATCGAAAGTACCTGCTTGGGCCCGCTGTTGACCTGAACCTGCCTGGATTTGATCGTTTTTCACTGAACACTTACTACCGCAAGCCCGATGGGATCACCGGTAAAGCGTCTGGACAGTGGCAGATCAACCCGACCTGGGCGATGACGATACCGCTCGGGCGCTCCGACATTTTGTTCGACGGTTATCTGGAGTGGTACGTCAATGATGTGGGGACGAAGGGTACCTCGAACTATGTAGCCAAGAGTTTCCACTTCAACCCCCAGATCAAGTACGACGTCGGTAAGGCGATGGGGCAAGCGCCAGCGCGTTTCTATGCGGGGATCGAGTGGGACTATTGGTCCGACAAATATGGCATCGAAGACAGCCACGGTTTTCCGACCGATCAGAACGCGTTGAGTGCATTGATCAAGGTGCATTTCTAGGCTCTGTACGAATGCAGATGTCGCAAACACCGCATGGACAAGCCAGCGAGACAATTGCGGCATAGCTTTTCGTAAGCCTGTCGAAGGGTGTCACGACCCGGCGGTTCCCTTCAGTCAACCAGACATGCGCTCGATGATGTTGTGCTGTTGGTACTTGGGCCGATCAAACAGTCTGGGTAAACCACGCGTTGGATTGCACTTCATTGAGCGCATGCGGGTGCCCATGTTGGCTTGACTTAACGCTGAACTCGTCCAGCAGTGGCCGGGTATCGCTGATCGGTTACGCGAGAAGTATCCCAAGATCGCGATGCTCATGGACGGCTGCGAGGATGAAGTGCTGGCGCGTACGGCGTTTCCCAAGGCGCGCCGGCGGCAGTTGCGCGATACCAATCCGCTTGAGCGGCTCAACGCAGAAATCAAACGCCGGACCGATGCAGGCCTTCGAGGCGGTCACGACTGTGAAGCTCTCTGGGCCAGCCACTACCCCACGCGAGATGCCTGGCGGCTCAGTCTTACCAAAACGCCTGCTCGCCTGTATCACAGCCTTCAGCTCGCGATTTTCAACAGATTTAGTCATGAGCGCTGCTGCGTCAGCTGAATCCAAGCGATTTTTAGGCTCACATGCGATAAGCCGTGATTATTCTACCTAAGGAAATGTTTGCAGGGGTGGTTTGATATCGCCATAATTGGTACGTAATTACATGTTACATAACACAGTACAAAATCGTAGGAGCAAGCATGGCCCGTGGCGGTATCAACAAGGTGGTAGTGCAGCAGGCGCGTCAGGCGCTGATTGCCCGGGGCGAAAACCCCAGCATCGATGCCATACGTATCGAGTTGGGCAATACCGGCTCCAAAACCACGATTCACCGCTACCTGAAGGAATTGAACGGCCAGCAGCCGGTGGCTTCCGAAGGAGGGGTCGCGCTGAGCGATGTGCTGAGCCGCCTGGTTGGGCAACTGGCAACCCAGTTGCAGGACGAGGCCGACCTGAAGATCGAGCAGGCCGAGAGCACCTTCACACAACAGCGCGAGACGCTTGAGGCGCAGCTGGAAATTGCCCAGCAGGCACTGGCTGCAGCGCATCAGCAGCACAAGATCGATGCCGCGGCATTGGCGGCCGAGACAGAAAAACTGCTGTCCACACAAAGCACGCTGCAGGCCGAACAGCTGCGCAGTGCCAGCCTCAACCAGGCGCTGGGTGAGTTGCAGGTGCGCCTGGCTGACAAGGACGAGCAGGTCAAGTCCCTGGAAGACAAGCACCGCCATGCCCGCGACGCCCTGGAGCACTACCGCAATGCCAGCCGTGAACAGCGCGAACAGGAACAGCGCCGCCATGAAGCGCAGTTGCAGCAGATGCAGGTGGAGTTGCGCCAGTTGCAGCAGGGCATGATCGTCAAGCAGGACGAACTTACCCGTTTGCACCGCGACAATGAGCGTTTACTGGGAGAGCACCGTCAGGCGGCCAGTGAATGCCGGGCACAGGATGAGTTGCTGGAGCAGCGCGATGCGCAGATCCAGGGCCTGCGCACGATCCTGGCCCAGGCACAAGGTGCCAGCGAAGAGATGCGCCGCCAGCTGGATGTGCAAGCCCAAAGCCTGGAAGCCAGGCGCGACCTGTGCGCCGAGCAGGCGCGGCAGCTGCAGCGGCTTGAGGAGCAACTGCAGGCGCGTGATGAGGCGTTGGCACAGTGTCGGGCGCAGTTGGCCCCGGGCGCAGATTAATCAAACTTTTCCTGGCGGGTGGTTTCTTCCCTAGACACTCACCGGAGACAACGCCATGCCTGGATCTCAACCACCACGCAAAGAGGGGCCTCACTCGACCGAGCAGGCCGATAAAAAGACGGACCTTGGTTTCGACCCCGATTCCCCGGATGTCGAAGACCCTCAAGTCGACCCACAGGGGCCGGCCAAGCCGCCTGGAGACATTGAGAAAAAGGAGTGAGCCACGGCCTTGATGACTGGCCTCATCGCCGGCAAGCCATGCGCTATCCCTCGGGGCGGGCTTGCTGGCGACAAGACCAGACCAGACCAGACCAGGCAAGTGTCAGCCCTCGGCGCGCCTGGCGGCCTCTACGCCCGCCGCCGACAGCTTGATCGGATAGTGCACGCTGATCTGGTGATCACTGCTTACTGCCACGCTCCCGTCGTGAATCAAACCGGCTTCCTGCAGCGTCTTGAGCATGCCGGCCACCGCCTTTTCGCCGCGGTAGTTGTCCAGCACTTCCTTGCCCAGCCCTTCGGGGTGCGCATGCAACAGGCGGGTAAGTACTTCGGTCTTCAATGCATCGTTACTCATGTGCGGCCTCACTTGCCGTGCTTGGACTGAAGGGCTTTTGCCTGCTCCAGGTGCTGTTCGAGTTTGGGCAGCGTTTCGCTGGCAAAGGCCTTCAGCTCGGCCTTGTCGGACGATGCAGCCTCTTTCTTGAACAGCTCCACCGCTTTTTCGTGAGCGTCGACCTGGTTGTTGAGGTACGCCTTGTCGAAGGATTCGTCGCGCCATTCCAGGATCATTTTCTTGACCTTGTCGGTCATTGCGGCCTCATCCGGCACGGAAATGTCCAGTTTGCGGGCAATGTCGCCGAGTTTCTGGTTGGCCTGGGTGTGGTCGGTGACCATTTGCCGGGCGAAGGTCTTGATCTCGGCGTTCTGGCTTTTCTCCTGAGCCAGCTTGCCAGTCACCACTTCGGCAATACCGGCCTCGGTGGCCGCATCTACGAAATCATCGGAAGTCGCCGCCATTGCGTGCACCGATGCCAAGCCCAGCACCATGGAAAAACCAACGCGTCTGATGAAGAGACTATTCATGCTTCACTCCTTAAACCGTGGCGCGACCGCAGTGTCGCGTACGGTTGAGGGTGAAGCCGTGGCAAAGGTTTAATCTTTTTCGCTGCCGGTTTCGACCGCGCCACACTGAACTATAGGGTGAGAGGCGGCGAAACGCGCAGACGCATTACACAACGCCCGCTGAGGCCGTGAGCATGCTCGCTGGCCAGGATGCCCCGGAGCCGATCGCAAAGCCGGCTTTCCTCAAGCATCTCAAAACCGAAACGTGCATAGAACGGCGCATTCCAAGGCACATCCACGAAGGTGGTCAGCGTCAGCTCGCGTACACCGGCGCAGCGCCCTGCATCGACCACTTGCTGCAGCAACCGGCGCCCGACACCTTGCCCTTGGGCCTCCTGGCGCACCGATATTTCATGAAGGTGCAATGCCTGATCCGCCAGCCGGGCGCATGCAAAACCCACAATGCGCCCAGCCGCGTCCTGCGCCACCCAACTACCACCTGCCTCGACGAAAGCCCTGTGCGCCGCGCCATCCATGACTTCGCCTTGCGCCAGCCAGGCCAGTGCCGGCCAGTTGACAAAAGCCTGGGCTGCCGAACGCTCGACGTCCGGCAGCCATTCAATGTCCTGTTCAAGGGTAGGGCGGATAAGCATGAATCACTCCTGTCGTTCTAATCCGTCGCCAGCACCTGCGGCTGTAATTGCCAGCGCACCGAGCTTACACCTTTCTCCAAGCTGACCCTGCTGACCAGGCGCTCCAGCTGCGCCGGTGCCTGCGCGGTGCCCAACAGCTCGGCGCGCACTTCCAGGCGCGCAGGGTTGTCCAGGTCCTGGCTCTGCAACGACTGCAGGCGCAGCTGTGGATCGCCCAGGCTGTGCAGCATCAGGCTACGCACCTGGATCTCGTCCTCGCCGCGGCAGACGATACGGACTTCGAAGTGCTGTTCCACCTCGCTGGCCGGCACCACGTCCTGACGGTCGAGGCGCTGGGCGATGTCACGCAACAAGATGTTGGCGCAGAGCACCACCAGGCTGCCCAGTGCCGCCTCCATCATCAGCCCAAGGCTGCACAGCACGCCGACCGCAGCCGTGCACCACAAGGTGGCCGCGGTGTTCAGGCCACGTACATTGAAACCATCGCGCATGATGACGCCACCGCCGAGAAAGCCGATGCCCGACACCACATAGGCTGCGACGCGCGACGCATCTGCAGGCGCCATGCCTGGCACCGCCTGGGTCATCAATACGAACAGGCAGGCACCGGTACTGACCAGCGCATTGGTGCGCAGGCCGGTCAGGCGCTGGCGCAATTGCCGCTCGGCACCGATCAGCGCACCCAGCACCAAAGCAATGCTGACGCGCAGCAGAAATACTTTCCAATCCATAGCAAACCTCTTCCGCAGGCACACGCCTGCATGAACGCCATCAGTTGGCGCGGTTGAAAAACCAGAAAATTGCGCAGGACCACGAGGAGGGAAGGAGAAGCGGGGTTACAGGAAACCACCGTCTTGCCAGCGCGGCCAGACAGTGCAGAACATTGCCGGGCTAGCGCGCCACGCGGGCCTGTCGCAAGCGACTGGGGCTACTGTCCAAGGCAGGTCTCCTGTTGAGGAAGGCAAAATTGCGTCGCGGACCATACGCCGCAGGGCAGAGCAGGTCAAGGGCAAAATCATGACAATGGCTTCATCCGGGAACGGCCTGCTGCCGGTCACGCCCACATGGAAAAAACCCTGGGCAGCCGGTAACCTTGCGCCTTCCTTTGCCATCACCCGGACCGTTCCATGCTGTTCAATCTCGCCATATTGTTCGGCACCCTGGTGGCCATGGAGGGCGTTGGTACGCTGGCTCACAAGTACATCATGCATGGCTGGGGCTGGTGGCTGCACCGATCGCACCATGAGCCACACCTGGGCATGCTCGAAACCAACGACCTGTACCTGGTGGCCCTGGGGCTGATCGCCACGGCGCTGGTGGCGCTGGGCAAAAGTGGTTATGCGCCTTTGCAGTGGGTGGGCGGTGGTGTGGCAGGCTATGGGGCGCTGTATGTGCTGGCCCACGACGGCTTCTTTCACCGGCACTGGCCGCGCAAGCCGCGGCCGGTCAACCGCTACCTGAAACGCTTGCACCGCGCGCACCGCCTGCACCATGCGGTGAAGGGGCGCACGGGGAGCGTGTCGTTCGGGTTCTTCTATGCGCCGCCGCTTAAGGTGTTGAAGCAGCAATTGCGCAGCAGGCGCAGCCAATCGTGACGCATCCCTGACAGGCCCGGCACCTGCCGGGCATCGGGTGACGTCAGTTCACTGGTTCGCCCTTGGGCTCTTCCGCCACATGCCCGCGGCTCACCCACCAGCCAAACCCGGCCGCGGTAAAGAACATGATCAAGCTGTACAACGCAGCCGGCACCGCCATGGTCGCGTTGTTCAGCAGCGAAGGGCTCAACGCCAGGGCAATCGCCAAGGTCCCGTTATGGATGCCAATCTCCATACCAATGGCAATCGCCTGGCGCTTGGGAATGTTCAACAGCCGCGGCACCCAATAGCCCACTGCCAGGCTCAGCAGGTTGAACAGCAGCGCCGCCAGGCCCACCACCGGTGCGTACTCGACCACCGTCTGCCAGTCCTTGGCCAATGCCAGGACGATAGTGAAGGCCAGGAACAGCGCAGCCACCAGCTTCATCGGTTTTTCCATGCGCGCAGCGAATGCCGGGGCGAAATGGCGAATCAGCATGCCCAGCGCCACCGGCAGCAAGACGATGGCGAACACCTGCATGACCTTGGCGAACTGCAGTGGAATAGCCTGGTCCGAGGCCATGAACCAGCTCAGCGACAGGTTCACCAGCAACGGCATGGTCAGGATCGCGATCAGTGAGTTGACCGCCGTCAGGGTGATGTTCAACGCCACGTCACCGTGGGCCAGATGGCTGAACAGGTTGGCCGTGGTACCGCCCGGCGAAGCAGCCAGCAGCATCAGCCCCACTGCCAGGGCTGATTCCAGGCCAAAGCCATTGGCGATCAGAAAGCACACCAGCGGCAACAGCAGGATCTGGCACACCAGGCCCACCACCACGGGCTTTGGGTACTTCACCACGCGAGCGAAGTCAGCCAGGGTCAGTGACAACCCAAGGCCAAGCATGATGATGCCCAGGGCAAGCGGCAGAAACGCAGTGAGCAGGGGCGAGGCAGTCATGAGGGCGTTCTCGGGCGAAGGATCTGAAGCAGTGTAGGTCGGCCCTGATTGATAGCTAATTGCAAAGGGCCAGCTCTTGGTAACCGTTTGTTACCACGTGCAGCAGCTGGCGAGGCTGCATGCCGCATTGCAGCAGGCATGCAGGCGAAGTAGCATTCCGTTTTTACCTTAGGATTAGCCTGATATGCCGTTCCAGCAAGGTCTGCTTGCCACCCCGGTGCCGGCCCACGCCCGTCACCTGTTCTTCACCCTGCAGTCGCCCGAGGCGTTGCCTGCCGCGCTGGATGCCTTGCTGCCGCAGGTCGATGGCGAACAGTTGCTGCTCGGCGTAGGCGCCCCGCTGGCCAAGGCCCTGGGCCTTGAAATACCAGGCTTGCGCCCATTCCCACTGCTGGATGCCGCAGTGGAGAACCCCAGCACTCAACACGCCCTGTGGCTGTGGCTGCGTGGCGACGAACGTGGCGACCTGCTGCTGCGCGCCCAGGCCCTGGAGCAGGCGCTGGCACCGGCCCTGCAACTGGCCGACAGCGTTGATGGCTTCCTGCACAGGGGTGGCCATGACCTTACCGGTTACGAAGACGGCACCGAAAACCCGGTGGACGAAGATGCCGTACAAGCGGCCATTGCCGCCGATGGCTCCAGTTTTGCCGCGTTCCAGCTGTGGAAGCACGACCTGGAATACTTCAAGTCGCTGCCCCAGGCTGACCAGGACAACATCATCGGCCGCCGCCTGAGCGACAACGAAGAGCTCGACGACGCCCCCGAGTCCGCGCACGTCAAGCGCACCGCCCAGGAAAGCTTTGAACCCGAGGCGTTCATGGTCCGTCGCTCGGTAGCCTGGGCCGACCAACGCGGCGCCGGCCTGGCTTTCGTCGCTCTGGGCAAAAGCTTCGAGGCATTCGAAGTGCAGTTGCGGCGCATGAGTGGCCTGGAAGACGGCATCATCGACGGACTGTACCGCTTTAGCCGCCCGCTGACGGGTGGCTACTACTGGTGCCCGCCGATGGGCGAGACGGGTGTTGATCTGAGCCTGTTGCTGCGGGCCTGATCACTAAACATCCAGATACAGAAACACCCACAGGCGAGTGACAGAGCGGCTAGCCTTGAAAGTTTCCGGTTCATGACGGGAGATTTTCCGTGTACGCACGTCGTGATGTCCTACGCGCAGGTGCAGCATTGGGGTTGCTGGCTGCTGCCAGCCCTTGGCTGCGCGCTGCCGTGCCGGCTGGTTTGCTAGCCCGTAAAATACCGTCCACCGGCGAAGCGTTGCCGGTGATCGGTGCCGGTACTTCCGGCAGTTTCGAGGTAGTAAGCGGTTCACCCCAATACCTTCAGCTCAAAACCGTGCTGAAGGCGTTCTTCGAAGGCGGCGGCCGGGTGATCGACACCTCGCCCAACTACGGGGGGGCCGACCGCATTCTCGGCCAGTTGCTGGAAGAGGGCGGCTGGCACCGCCAGTGCTTCATTGCCACCAAAATCGCCGCCAATAGCCGGGCTGAAGCCCAGGCGCAGTGGTTCGGCAGCCTCAAGAGCCTGCGTACCGACAAGGTGGACTTGCTGCAGATTCACAACCTGCGTGACTGGCAGACCCAGCTGCCTTATGCCCGCGAGTTGAAGCAGCAGGGCGGGACACGTTATGTCGGCATCACCCATTACCTGAACAGTGGCCACGACGACGTCGCCCGTATCGTGCGCAGCGAGCCGCTGGACTTCATCCAGATCAACTACGCGGTCAACGCCCCCGACGCCGCCCGTGAACTGCTGCCACTGTGCCAGGACAAGGGTGTTGCGGTACTGATCAACCGGGCCTTCGACGATGGCCGGCTGTTCGCCCGGGTCAAGGGCCAGGCCTTGCCGGGCTGGGCCGCCGAAGCAGGCATCGGCAGCTGGGCACAGCTATTTCTCAAGTTCGCCATCAGCCACCCGGCAGTGACCACGGTCATACCTGCTACCAGTCGGCCTGACCGACAGCTCGATCAGCTCAAGGCCGGGCATGGGCCAATGCTCACCCAGGCGCAGCAACAGGCGCTGATCAAGCAGTTTGCCTGACACCATGCAAGCCTGGCGGCGGCGCCTGGACCAAGCGCTGAACATCCAGCCTGGTGAGGGGGCGGCGGTAGTCGCCGGCTTGTTGCTGTTCTACCTGTTGTTCACCGGTTACTTCATGCTGCGCCCGGTGCGCGAGACCATGGGCGTTGCCGGTGGCGTGGAAAACCTGCAGTGGTTGTTCACCGGCACCTTCATTGCCACGTTGGCGTGCCTGCCGCTGTTTGGCTGGCTAGCATCCAAGGTGCAGCGCAGGCACATCCTGCCTTGGACCTATGGCTTTTTCGTCAGCAACCTGTTGCTGTTCGCGGCACTGTTGGCCGGTAACCCTGACGATCTGTGGACCGCCCGGGCTTTCTACATCTGGCTGTCGGTGTTCAATTTGCTGACGATCTCGCTGGCCTGGAGCGTGCTCGCCGATCTGTTCTCCACCGCCCAAGGCAAGCGGCTGTTCGGCCTGCTGGCAGCCGGGGCCAGCCTGGGCGGGCTCAGTGGCCCCGTGCTTGGCACCTTGCTGGTGGCGCCGCTCGGACATGCCGGGTTGCTGGTGCTGGCGGCGGTATTTCTGCTGGGCAGTATCGGCGCGACACTGTTCCTGCAACGCTGGCGAGCACGCCAACCCATTGCGATGCAAACCAAACACCAGGACGCGCGGCCACTGGGTGGCAACCCGTTTACCGGCGCCACCGCCGTCCTGCGCTCGCCCTATCTGCTAGGCATCGCTTTGTTCGTGGTATTGCTGGCCAGCGTCAGCACATTCTTGTACTTTGAGCAGGCGCGTATTGTCAGCGAAACCTTCACTGACCGCACCCGGCAGACACAGGTATTCGGGCTGATCGACACGGTTGTGCAGGCCCTGGCCATCCTTACCCAGGTCTTTCTTACCGGGCGCCTGGCCCGTCGGCTGGGGGTCGGTGTGTTGCTGGTTGCAGTGCCGCTGGTAATGGCTGCCGGTTTCTTGTGGCTGGCACTGGCCCCGGTTTTCGCCCTGTTCGTGGTGGTAATGGTGGTACGTCGGGCGGGTGAATACGCATTGGTACGGCCGGGGCGGGAGATGCTGTTCACCGTGCTGCCCGCCGAGGACAAGTACAAAGCCAAGAACTTCATCGACACGGTGGTCTACCGCGGCGGCGATGCCCTGAGCGGCTGGGTCAAGCGTGCACTGGACGTGATGGGCGAGCACCCGCAATTGGCAATGCTCATCGGCGCGCTGCTTGCCGTGGGCTGGGCCGCGACGGGTGGCTGGCTGGGCCGGCGCCAGGCGCGCATGGAGAGCCCGCCGCACCACTGACAAGCGCACCCAATATGGCAATGTCGTTGAACGCCACCGGCCCGAACCTCTCGTAATAAAGCGAATCTGCCGATATCGCCGGGACTTGCATTTAGGCTGTGTTGGCCGACAATGACCGCGCCCTTTGCAGCCACTCGGAAACACCTGCTCCATGATGCTGATCAAGCAATTCCCCAACATTTCCCTGGATGACACGCTGTTCGTCTTTGCCCTCGAGGCGGAGGCTGGCGATGTCTTTACCGAGGTGAACACCGTGTTCACCGGCATTGGCAAGGTCAATGCCGCGATCGCCCTGACCAAGGCGATCGCAACGCGCAGGCCCAGGCTCATCGTCAACCTGGGCTCGGCTGGCAGCCAGCGTCATGGCAAGGGCGAAGTCGTGTGCTGTAACCGCTTCGTACAACGCGACATGGATGTGACCGCGCTGGGCTTTGCCCGCTATGAAACGCCCTTGTCCGATACCCCGGTGGTACTCGAGCATGGGGCGGTAATTCCCGGCCTGGCTGTGGAAACCTGTGGCAGCGGTGACAGCTTCGAGATCAACCATGGCGACGCACCTTATGACGTGGTCGACATGGAAGCCTACGTGCTGGCATTGATCGCGCGTGACGAAAGTATTCCGTTTCTGTGCCTGAAATACATTTCCGATGACGCCGGCAGCGATGCCGCGGGGGATTGGGCGGTGCAAGTGCACCTGGCGGCCGAAGCGTTCAAGCGGGTGCTGTTCAGCCAGGCGTGACGGTTGCCGCAGGGCAGGGCAGCTAAACCTTTGTCGCCCGGCGCAGTCACTTCTGGTATCAGCAGGCAACCCTGGGAGCACCCTCATGGCTCGGGCAATCTGGAAAGGCGCCATCAGTTTTGGCCTTGTGCACATCCCCGTGGCACTCAATACCGCCGTGCGCACCGAGCGTGTGGACTTCGACTGGCTGGACAAGCGCAGCATGGAGCCGGTCGGCTACAAGCGGGTGAACAAGGTGACCGGTAAGGAAATCGACAAGGACAATATCGTCAAGGGCGTAGAGTTCGAGAAGGGCCGCTATGTGGTGATCAGTGAGGAGGAGATCCGCAAGGCCCGGCCCGAAGCGACCCAGACGATCGATATCTTTTCCTTTGTAGAAGCGGGCGATATTCCGCTGCAGCATTTCGATACGCCGTACTACCTGACCCCGGACCGCCGTGGCGGCAAGGTGTACGCCTTGCTGCGCGAGACGCTGGAAAAGACCGGCAAGGTGGCACTGGCCACTGTGGTACTGCATACCCGGCAGCACCTGGCGCTGCTGCGGCCGCTGGAGGATGCGCTGGTGATGATCACCTTGCGCTGGCCTGAAGAGGTGCGCGGGCTGGAAACGCTGGAGCTGGATTCCAGTGTGACCGACAGCAAGGTGGAGAAGCGCGAGCTGGAGATGGCCAAGCGCCTGGTAGAAGACATGAGCGGGCCCTGGAAGCCTGAGGATTATCATGACGCCTTCCGCCAGACGATCATGGACCTGGTGGAAGAGAAGGCCAGCAAGGGCAAGATCGAGGCGGTGGAGAAGGGCGACGCAGGGGGGAGCGAGAAAGGTGCGGACATCCTCGACCTGACCGAACTGCTCAAGCGCAGCCTGGGTGGCAAGAAACCGGTAAAGAAAACGCGCAAGGCTTCATGAACACCGCCGAAATCCATTGATTTCAAGGCTGCGCCTGCAACCCGGCCAGGTAATCACCAAACCCCTCGCGGGCGCGGCTATCGCGCCGGCTGCTGGTGGCCACGCTATGCCTGGCGGTCCAGATGATCTGTGCGCCACTGGCCTGCAGGTCGCTGACCAATTGCACATCTTCATGCGCCGCCAGGGGCTGGAAGCCACCCACACGCTCATAAGCATCGGCACATACCCCCAGGTTCGCGCCGTGCACATGCCGATGCCCTTCGCACGCCTGGTAGCGGCTCTGGTACAGCTTGCGCAGCGCGGCGGTCTGCCAGGGTTGCCAGTACTCGACATGCACGGTGCCGCAAACCACCTCGGCGCTACAGGCCAGCTGCGACAGCAGCCAGTGCGCCGGGACCCGGCTGTCCGCATCGGTGCATGCCAGCCACGTGGCGCCACGCTCGACCATGTGCGCCGCCCCCACACGACGTGCCATGCCGACATTACCGGCATCCACCTCCAGCATGTGTACAGCGAAACGCCGCGCCACGGCAGCGCTGCCGTCGCTGCAGCGGTCCAGTACCACCAGCACTTCCACGTGCAGCCCCGTTTGCTGCGCCTGCTGGGCAGCCACCAGCACCGCCCGCAGGCATCGCCCAAGGCGGCGGGCTTCGTTATGCGCAGGGATGACAACGGCGATCATGGGCACGTCTCATCGAGATCGACGACGCTTGGCTGGCATGACCAGCACTCCAGCAAAAAGTCCGCCTCCTCATGCCGGAACTGCTGATGCAACGGCAAATGCCGGGTCAATAGGCGGTGCACTTCGCGACCGTCCTGAGGGCAACCCGGGATAGGGTGCTTCCAGTGGCAGGCCAGTAGCGTGCCGTCGTAGCCAAGGCTGGCCACCGATTGTTCGATCACTTGCAGCCAGTCAGTGGGATCAAGGTAATAGCCCACCTCGCTGAGCACGATCAGGTCAAAGCGCCCGCCCGGCCAGTCCCCCGGTAGCCGGGCCCGCTCGACCGTAGCATTGTGCACGTGAGCCAGGCGTTCGCGGGCCAGGCCTACGGCTGTCGGGTCCAGGTCTTGGCACAGCAGTTCGGCGCAACGCTCGGCCAGCAGCGCACTGAGCTCACCATTCGCGCAGGCAGGCTCGAACACACGCTGATAGCACTGCCGTGGCAGGCTGGCCATCACCAGCTCGCGTTTGCGCTTCTCATACCAGCGGGTGCGGAAGGCCCAAGGGTCTTCATTGGTGGCGTATAGCTCGGCAAAATACTGTGGATCAAGGCTCATGACAGCTCCATTCAAAGGAACACCAGTTCGAAAGGTTGCAGAAGGCAATCCAGCAGGTGTGGCGGTAGCACCGGCGGCTGCTCGCCGTCCGGCTGCAACTGGCTGACGTGGGCGGCCAAAGCCTTGCGCTTGCGTGCCAGACGGCTTTCATCGAGCTGCATGCGGTGCGCACGGGGCCATGGCAGGCGCGGGTCGTCAGGCTCAGCCCAGTGCCAGGCCCAGACTGGTACCTCAGCCAATTGCACCCCACGGCTTGCCGCCGCATGCGCAGCGGCGCGGCCAACGGCCTCGTGATCGCAATGGCCGTCACTGCGCCAGGTGGCCATCAGCAGGTCATCGGGGCGCAGTAACTGCGTGAGGTGACTGACCAGAAACGCTTCTTCGCGCGGCAACTGGCCGTCCTTCAGATGGAGCCTGCGCCAGTCCAGGCGCTCAAGGTCCAGGTCGAGCTGTTGCAGGGCCTGTCTGCTTTCCTGGGGGCGCTGGCGGCGCAAGCGATGTTCGGTCCAATGGCTGGAGCCGGGGTGGCTGCCTTCGCCGTCGGTGGCGGAGATCAGCACCAGCTCATCCTCGCGCCCCTTGAAACCTGCCAGCAGGCCGCCGGCCATGAGAATTTCGTCATCCGGATGCGGCGCAATCAATACCAGCCGGCGCCCCGGCGGGCACAGTTGGCGTGAGTCGAGCCAGGTCGCACGCGCCAGGTGCGCGCTTTGCTGCCAGGCGGCCCACGGCGTGCCATCCGCGGACTGGATGAGGTTCTGGCTCATAGCTGCCACACCCCGGCTGGCAAACGGGCCAACTGCTGGCCGAGCATCGCCAGATCGCGCTCGGCATGGCTTTGGCGCAGGAACACCGGCAGGTCGGCGCTCAGCCGGGCAAAATGACTGCAGCGACAGAACGGCGAGGCCCCCAAGGCACGCCCGACGTGGCTGATGACCTGCTCTACGGCCTGTTCTACCTGGGCGCGGGTGCGGCGAACTTCGAAACTGGCATCCACTCCGGGGTGCTGATCGATCCAGGCAGCACACTCACGCAGTGACGCCCGGGCGCCCTGCAACGCAGCATCCACAGCGCCCAGATGCGCATCGGCATGCGGGTCTGGGCGGGGTTTGCGGCAATGTTCACGCAGGTAATCCGCCAGCGCCTCGGCCGCGCCGTACCAGCAGGCGGCGATACCCGCACCGCCTTGCCAGAAGCCAGGGCGCGAAAGGTATTGGCCTGGCGTGCCGATGAGCGTGCCTGGGGTATCGTTGAACGCCACCTCGACACTGGCGGTAGTGGCCATGCCAACGGCCTGCCAGTGTTCGATGTTCAGGCCCTGGCTTGGCTGCGACAGCTCGATTGCCACCAATTGCGGCTGCTCGGCCTCATCCCAGGCGGTAATCAGCGCGCGATCGATCTGCAAGGCACCGGAACACCAGGCTTTGGTGCCGTTCAGGCGCACCTGGTCGCCTTCACGCGCAGTGATGAGGACCCGTGCATCGGGCGGCTCTGCCGCCCACACGCCCCAGATGCCGTCGTTGGCGTGGTGCGCTGCGCCGCATTCCGCCAGGATCGCCAACGCATCGGTATGGCCCTCATAGAGCTTGGCCAACGCCAGGTCGCAACCGGCCACCCGTGCCAAGGTCTGCCAGCGCAGCAAAGTGTTGCCTTGCCCCGGCAGCGGTAGCAGGTCGAGGTGATCAGCTTGCAGCGCCTGGATCAGTTGCGGCAATTGGCTGTCGAGGTTGAGCGGTAACTGGCGTTCGCCAAAGGTGCGTAACAGGCGGTCAAGGGTGGTCAGGTTGAAGTCCTGAACGATGCTCATGGGCGGGCCTCCCGGTTCGTGTCCAATCGCTGTGGCGTCATCATTCGAGCCCTAGCTGCTTGCGCATGCGCGCGGTGATCGACTGGCGTACCTTGCCCATGTCGGCCCAAGGGTCGTCGACCTCCGCCAGGCGCTCGCGCAGGTTGGTGATGTTCCATTGATTGGCGCTTTTTATTTGCGCCAGTTCCTCACGCCAGACAGGTACCGATACAGGCAGCCCGTCACGGGCACGCAGTGAATAGGCGCACGCCGTGGTGGCGCCCTTGCCATTGCGCAGGTAGTCGATGAAGATGCGTCCCACGCGATTTTTCGGCCCCGACACCGCGCTCAGGCGCTCCGGGAACAGCTTGGCCAGGTAATTGACGATGGCGTGGCTGAAGTCCTTGACCTCGTCCCACCCGGTTCGCCGGGTCAAGGGCACGACCACGTGAATACCCTTGCCACCACTGGTTTTCAGAAACACCTTCAGGCCCAGCTCGTCCAGCAGGGTGAGGGTCAGTTGGGTCGCCTCCACCATTGCCTTCCAGGGCAGCGCGGGGTCAGGGTCCAGGTCGAGCACGAAACGGTCCGGTTTGTCGAAGTCCTTGTCCGTGGCGTTCCAGGTGTGCAGCTCCAGCATGTTCATCTGCACCGCGCCCAGCAGCGTGTCCGGGCGATTGATGACCATCGCCGCCTGGCCTGCCTCGGCCTTTTCATGGCTGATTAGGTTGGGTATGTGCAGCTGGCCCGCGTTTTTCTGGAAGAACAGCTCGCCGCCCAGGCCGTCCGGGGCGCGCACCAATGCCACCGGGCGGTGCTTGAGCTGGGGCAGGATCCACTGGCTGATGCCGGCGTAATACTCGGCGACCTCGCGCTTGGTCACCCCAGTGGTGGGATCAATGACCCGGTCGGGGTGGGTCAGGCGAAGTTCACCCAGGTTTTCAGACGCCTTGGCCTGCTTGTTGTGGTTGGATACAGTCGTTGCGGGCATGGCGCGCTCCAGGTCAATGGCGGTTGCCGCCTTGTCATCGCGCAGTCCGTGGAACACCGAGTGGCGCACGATGCCGTCACGGGTCATTTGGGCATAGGCGACTTCGGCCAACAGCTGCGGCCGCAGCCAGTGCACACCACGCGCCTGGGCACCGGCAGGCGGCGAGGGCAGGGCTGGCCTGGCGATTTCCAGGGGCTTGAGCCGCGCGTGGATGCTGGCCAGTGTCGTGGTATTGAAGCCGGTACCTACCTTCCCGGCATAGCGCAGCTCGCCACTTTCGTTGTCGTGCAGGGCCAACAGCAGGGCACCAAAGCCGCTGCGGCTGCCTTTGGGGTCGGTGTAGCCGACGATCACGAATTCCTGGCGTTGCTTGCACTTGAGCTTGATCCAGTCTGGGCTGCGGCGGCCGCTGTAAACACTGTCAGCTCGCTTGCCGATCAGACCTTCCAGCTTCAGCCGGCAGGCACTGTCGAGCAGTGACCCGACAGGTTGGTCGAAGTCGGCGGAATACTTGATGACGTCGGAATGGTTGTGTTCAAGCAGTTGGCGCAATGTATCGCGGCGGTTCTGCAGCGGTAGCTGTCGCAGGTCCTGACCGCCCAGAAATGGCAGGTCGAACAGGTAATAAGTGATGTGTTCGTCGTGCTCGGTATCGAAGGCGTTCTGCAACGCCTGGAAGTCAGCCATGCCATTCTCATCAGCCACCACCATTTCGCCGTCGAGCCAGGCCGAGTCGATACTGAGTGCGCGCAGGGCAGCAACCTGCCGGGGCATCTTGCTGCTCCAGTCATGGCCGTTGCGGGTGAACAGGCGGATGTCCTGGCCCTCGATACGGGCGAGGAGACGGTAGCCATCGAACTTGACTTCGTAGCGCCAGTCGCCGCTGGGTGGAGAATCCACTAGCGTGGCCAGCTGCGGCGGCAGCTGCGCTGGCAACGGTGCAGTCTGAGCTTTGCCAGGGCGTTTACGGCTGCTGCGCGGTGTAGCGGCTTTTTTCGCAGCGGGTTTGCGTGGCACCAGCGTGCGCTCGCTGAGCACACTGTCGGGCAGGGCCTCGACAATGCTGTACTCCGCTTCGCTGCGCGCCTGGGCGTCGTGCGACTTGACCAGCATCCATTGCTCTTTCTTGCCGGCCAAGTGGGTGCGGAACAGGTTCCACACGCCGCCAAGCTTCTCACCTTGCAGGCGGAAACGCAGCTTGCCTTTGGCGTAGCCTTCATGGGCATCGCCTTCAGGCTCCCAAGTGCCACGGTCCCAGACGATCACGTCCCCTGCACCATAGTGGCCTTCCGGGATATGGCCCTCGAAATTGGCGTAGTCCAGCGGGTGGTCCTCCACATGCACTGCCAGGCGGCGCACCTTGGGGTCCAGCGAAGGGCCTTTGGGGATTGCCCAGCTTTTCAAGGTGCCATCGAGTTCCAGGCGGAAGTCGTAGTGCAAGTGACTGGCGTCGTGTTTCTGGATGCAGAACTGCAGCGCATGAGCCCGCTTGCCACGGGTGCGTTTGCCGGCGGGCTCGGGTGTGGCGTTGAAGTTGCGCTTGCGCGCGTATTCCTGCAGGGGCTTGGCCATGGCGGGCTCCGGGCAGATCACAGTCTCTAAGGTGGGAGGCGTCGGCCGAGGCGGTAGTTCAAAAAACTCTGAATCTTCCCTGAGCTGGCGCAGTCGACCGAATGAAGCCAACTGATGGAGAACGCACATGACCCGACCCGATGAACCTCAGCCGTACACCCCCAGCGAAATCGATGACACCGAAGACCGCATGGGCAGCGTGCATGAGCTGGATTTCGACGAACGCCTGGATGAGCGTGAAGGGCGTGTGGGCGACGAACGACCGGCCGCCGAGGTCGCCCGTGAGTTTCCCCCCCGACGCGTGGCGCAGAGTGGCATGACCGGCGGCGAGGCGCTGAGTGACAGCCTGCATGAGGACAATGCTACCGATGACGATTTGAGCCCGGACACGCTGCTTGACGAAACCGGTGCCCGCGATCCCCACGAGCCGGGCGGCAGAGGCGGTCCGGCAGACCAACGCCTGCGGCAGGTGGATGCCGATGAGATTGGTGGCGGCATTGGCCTGGACGAGGCCGAACTGGCCCGATCCGCGCCGCTGGATGGGGTGCCCTGGACCGATGATGATGACGACGAGGAGAGCAAGCCATGAACGATCAACGCTGCGCGTGCACGCACTGTTCCTGCACGGTGGATGCCAATGCCATGGAACGCGACGGTAAGGCATATTGCTGCGAGGCCTGCGCCACCGGCCACCGCAAGGGTGAGCCATGCCGGATGCAGGACTGCCATTGTGGTGAAAAGCCGGGCGAGAATGCGGTGGACAATGCGCTGGATGAAACCTATCCGGCGAGTGACCCCATTTCGCCCTGAGGCCGATAGGCGGGCTGCCCTTTCACCCGGGCGCCAGTCATTGGGGCCTCGGGTGTTGCGTTGCCTGCTTCGCGGGTAAACCCGCTCCTACATTTACGGCGCATGGCTTGCGCGGGGTTGGTTTCTTGGCGCGCGCCCCCGTAGGAGCGGGTTCACCCGCGAACACCGGCGCAGCCGGTGCCACGCAACGCGTCGCATTTGTCACCTCCAGCGCACATGGCCCCTTTCAGGTCTGGGCAGGCTTGTCGCGCCGGCGCATGGCCTTGGCGCGCTTTTCCAGGATCAGGTAGGTCACCACCGCCAACAGCAGCGGAATCAGGTAGTACAGCGTGCGGTAGCCGAGCAGGGCAGCCACCAGCGTGCCTTGGGCCATCTGCCCATGCAGCAGGGCCAGAAACACCGCCTCCAGCACGCCCAGCCCCGCAGGGATGTGCGCAACCACCCCAGCCACACAACTGATCAGCAGGATGCCGAGAATCGACGGGTAGAAGGCTTCGCCCGGTAGCAACCAGAAGATCAGCAGCGCCATCAGCGCCCAGTTGCTGGCACCCAGCACCACCTGGCAAAGCGCCAGACGCAGCGAGGGCAGCGTCACTTCGTGGTCGCGCCAGCACCAGGTGCGCTTCTTGGCAAAACCACAGGCCAGCAGGTAGCCTCCAGCAATCGCCAGCAGCAGCAAGCCGATCAGGCGCAGGCCTGTAGTGCCTACCGCCCAGTTGCCGGGCATCTCGACCAGGCCCAGGGCGAAGACGGTGCCGGCCAGCAGCATGTAACCCATCCAGTTGGTCAACAGGCCCAAGGTGAGGATTCGCGTAATGGTCGCGGTATCCAGGCCCAGTCGGCCATAGAGCCGGTAGCGCAAGGCAACCCCGCCTACCCAGGTAGTGAAGTTGAGGTTGAAGGCATAACACACGAACGCGACTGGCAATACCTGACGGGCAGGTAGTGTATGGCCGGTGTAAGCCCGGGCGAGCAGGTCGTAACTGGCAAACGCGAAATAGCTGCACAACGCGATCGCCAAGCCGATGACAAGGGTGCCAGGTTTGTAGGCCAGCAAAGACTGGCGCACTTCATTCCAGTCCAGATTGCGCGCCAGCAGGTACAACAGCACAGGGATCAGGATCAGGAACGCAAGCGTAAACAAGCGTTTGCCCCAGGTTTGCCAGTTTTTGCCCGCCATCAGGAATTGCCCTCGTGCAGTTTGCCCTGGGGTTCGGCGTCCGGCTGCAGCGAGCGTAATCGCTGCCGGTGCGCAGGGAACCAACCCGCAATGCGCGGGAAGTGACGGATCACGTGGAAACACACGAAGATCAACGGTGCTCGCCACCAGTAGCCGCGAATCATCCGCTCCAAGGTAACCGGTTTGCATTGCTCGCTGGCCAGTGCTTGCAAATGCTGGTGCAGTTGCTGGTTGAAGGCTCGATCACGAATGAACAGGTTGGCCTCCAGGTTGAACGACAGGCTCAGAGGATCGAGGTTGCTGGAGCCAACGGTGGCCCACTGGTCGTCTACCAGTGCCACCTTGCCGTGCAACGGCCGCTGGCAGTACTCATGAATCATCACGCCGTCGCGCAGCAGGTAGTTGTACAGCAGGCGCGACAGCGCACGTACCCAGCGCATGTCAGGCTGGCCCTGCAAAATCAAGTGAACCTCCACGCCACGCCGGGCCGCGTTACGCAACTCTCGCATCAACCGATAGCCTGGAAAGAAGTACGCATTGGCGACCACGATGCGTTGCCTGGCCTTGCGAAAAGCCTGAAGGTAGTACGCTTCTATATCGTTACTGCGCATCCCGTTGTCGCGCTCGATCAACACCGCGTCGCTCCCCCCGGCAGGCTCGGTAACCGGGCGCACCGCACTGGGGGGCTGCAACACGGGGGACATCAGGCGCTTGCTGGAGGCATGTACCTGCGCCACCACCGGGCCGGTGACCTCCACGGCATAGTCCTGCTTGGCCATGGCACCAAAGTCACCCAAATGGTCGGCGCTGTAGTTGATACCGCCGATGAAGGCCCGCTCGCCATCGACCACCACGATCTTGCGGTGCAAACGGCGGAACAGGTTAGTGCGCATGCCTAACAACCGGGGTTGTGGATCGAACGCGTGAAAGCTTACGCCCGCATCGGTCATCGCTGAAATGAATGCAGCCGGCAGGTCGGCTGTGCCGTAGCCGTCCGCAGCCACTTCCACGCGCACACCACGCCGGGCAGCGTCGATCAACACCTGCTGCAATTGCTGGCCCACCTTGTCGTCGAAGATGATGAAGGTTTCCAGCAGTATTTCTTCCCGCGCCTTGGCCATGGCCTCGAACACGCGGGGGTAGTACTGCTCGCCATTGATCAGCAACTGCACGCTGTTGCCCTCTACCCAAGGTCGGTTCACAGGTTGATCTCCGCAGCCAGTGGTACGTGGTCGGACAGATGCGACCACGGGTATTTCGACAGCACCTGGGCAGCGCCCGGCATGGCGTTACGCACGTAGATGCGGTCCAGACGCAACAACGGCAGGCGCGCCGGGAAACTGCGCGCCGGGGTGCCGAAGGCCTCCGTCAGGTGTTCGCTCAGCACCGCGTCCGCCTTCAGCCGCCAGTCGTTGAAATCGCCGGCGATGATGACCGGCGCTGTGGGCGGCAGGCTGGCCAGCAGGTCCAGCATCAGCTTCACCTGGCTCTGCCGGTGGGCTTCCCGCAGGCCCAGGTGTACGCATACCGCATGCACCTCGTCATGGCCCGGCACCTCCAGCTGGCAATGCAGCAGGCCACGCTGTTCATTGCCCTGCACCGAGACATCCAGGTTGTCGAAGCGGCTGATGGGGAATTTCGACAGCAGTGCGTTGCCGTGATCGCCATGTGGATATACGGCATTGCGACCGTAGGCGAACTGCGGCCACATGCTGTCGGCCAGAAACTCGTACTGCGGTGTTTCTGGCCAGGCAGGGTGGCGCAAGGCGTGCTGCTGATGACTGCCGTGCACCTCTTGCAGAAACACCAGGTCGGCGCCGGTGGCGCGCACCGCCTCGCGCAACTCGGGCAAGATGAAGCGCCGGTTGAAGAAGGTGAAGCCTTTGTGCACGTTCAGCGTCAACACATTGAGCCGGCGTACAGCGGTCACCTTGTCGATGATGCAGCGTGGGGTGGGCAGGGTCTTGTTCACAAGGCCACCTCCGGCACCATGCCAGGCTCAGTCATCAGCTCATGGTCCAACGACAGCTTTTGCAGCAAGCGCCTGGCGTCGTATGGCGCGTGAACCTTCTGGTCGTTGTCGAAGTAGCAGTATACATCCCGTGTCGCACGCCGAGGCGGCGGCCCCGGCACGATCAGACGGGCATCGTCCGCCTGGTTACCTTCACTCCATTGCTGGATACGTTGTTTCCAGCGCCGTAGCGCGCGTGCGGTATATCCGCTGCTGTACAGCTCCACATCCCCGTGCAGGCGCATGTAGACGAAGTCGGCGGTCACATCTTCGACACAGGGCCACTTGCCGGCGCTGTCGGCAACCACCAGCGCCACGCGATGCTTGCGTAACAGCTTGATGAAGGCTTCGCAGAGAAAGCTCTCGTGGCGGATTTCCACGGCGTGACGCAAGCGTGCATTGCCCTTGATGGCAAGGCTGCCATTGCCCTTGAGGCGTTCAGCGCAGCCCTGGGCGCGTTCGCGGGCCGCTTTGCGGGTGTGTGGCAGCAGCTCGAAAAACCGGGCGAAACGGTCTTCATCGAACTTCATGTTAGGAGGGAACTGCCACAGGAACGGCCCGAGCTTTTCGCCCAACAGCAGCGGCCCGGAGGCAAAAAAGTTGGCCACTGGCTCTTCGATGTCCTTCAGCCGCCGCACATGGGTGATATAGCGAGGCCCCTTGACCGCGAACACGAAGCCGTCCGGTGTTTGTTCACGCCAGCCCAGATAACGCTCGGGCGTTTGCAGGCTGTAGAACGAGCCATTGATCTCGATGCTGTTCACCGCCCGTGAAGCGAATGCCAGTTCATCGTCCTGCTTCAGGCCTTTGGGGTAGAAATCCTTGCGCCAGGGGCCATAGCGCCACCCGGAGATACCGATGCGAATATCGCTCACGCTGCCGTCCTCACTGCCGGTTCCTTGTTCGGTCGCTCTGAAGGTGCGACCGGCAAAGGCCGGCGAGGGTTCACAACGCTTGACCAACGGAAATGCTGACGCCGAGTTGAACTTTGCAGCGGCTGGCGTCTCCACCGCATACCCGCCTCATGGCAGGGTGCCAGGATGAAATTCGACCGCCTCGCCCTCTGGCAGATTGCCGGGCAGGGCGACGATGTGCTGTAGAACAAGCAATGACCTGCCACCCGTGGAGGCAAGCATGGCCAGACATATCATCCACTTCACCGGACCGATCAATTCGTCTACCTGCGGCAACCTGATCAGTACCTGCTCGCGGGCATTGCAACAGGGTGCCGAAACGCTGCAACTGAACATCGCCACCATGGGCGGCGAGTGCAGCTATGGGTTTACCCTTTACAACTTTCTGCGGGCGTTACCCGTAGAGGTGCATACCCACAACCTGGGCACGGTGGAATCCATGGGCAATATCCTCTTCCTGGCCGGGGAGCGACGTACGGCTTGCAGTTTCAGCAAGTTTCTTTTCCACCCGTTTCATTGGACCTTGCATGGCTCGGTAGACCATTCGCGGATGTCCGAGTATGCAATGAGCCTGGATTACGACTTGCGTCTGTATGCGCAGATCGTGGCCGAGCGCACGAAAGGCGCGGCCGAGGTTCTGGATGTACCGCGCTATCTAATGGCCTATCCAAGGATACTGGCGCCGCGGGAGGCGCTGGAAAACGGAATGATCCATGCAATCGACGAGATGCCGATCGCGTCAGACGCCGTTCAGTGGAGTGTGCACGCCTAGCTTACCGAACGGACGCCGCAGTGCCGGGGGCACAAGCCAGCAAGGAGCGGATCAGGGACTTGATCTCGCCCTTTACCGTAGCCACCTGGTGAGGTGAGCAAAGTGGCAATCGGAAATTTCGTGCCACAGCGATAAAACAGGCTCTCGAAACCGAGGCAGGGGCACACATTCGGCCACTGGCACCAAAGGTTCGACAAAATTTTGAATCTTCCGGTCACGGCCAGATCAATCAAAATGTCATCCATGGAGAAGAGGAGGCCCCCTGCGATGCCTAGCCCACAGCTGTACATAATTGATTACAAACTGCATGACCAGTCGCGCAGCTTCATCATTCGCCTGGAACGTCTGGATAATGCCGAGGCCTGGCATTGGGCAAGTTGTGATGCGGGCATCGGCATCATTCCCAAGTTCGGTCGCGAGAAGATCAGGAAAGTCAGTCGGCCGATGGCCGAGCGTTACGGCATTACCGCCGTGAGCTGGCGGATTTCGGGGAGCAAGCCCAACCAGTCGGTGGGCGATCCGGCGGCGATGGTTTAATAGCTCGCTCGCAACCGGTAGAAGAAACTGCAGGAGCGGACGTGCCCGCTCCTGCAGGGTACGCTGATACTCATAGTGTCAGGCGCCAGACTCAGGGTCGCTGGCCGGGACGCCGGGCCGGTTTTCCTCATCATCAGTCACATTGGGGTCGGTATCCGGGTCGTCTGCCCGATCATTGCGTCGATCCGGCTCCAGCTCCGGCCAGTCATCTTCAACATTGCCGCCACCCATTCGCAGTAGGGAATCCATGGTGCAGTCCTCGTTCATGATCCTCATAAACTAAGAGCGACAGGTGCACGCCAGAGGTCCACTGAGCATTGGCAGTCGCTGACCAACGGTTTCAAATGCCTGAATACTTCACGGCAGCCACGTAGGTGCATTGATCCCAAGTGCCTTGAGCTGCTACCGGCCTCTTCGCGGGTGAACCCGCTCCTACAAGGGCGCTGTGCAGTACCGGGCAAAGGCGGCTTGCCCGGGAAGAGGCCAGTAGATTCAACCCATCATGCTGGCTTTTTCAGCACCAAGGTCAGGATGTCATAGCTGGCCACCAGTTCACCCAACTGATTGGTTACCTCCACATCCCATGCCACCACCCCCTGCGGCTGCCCCAGCGGGCTGGTCTTGCCCTGGTCGATCTTGCGCTTGCAGGTCAGGCGCGCCTGAATGGTATCGCCAATGCCCACCGGGTTGATGAAACGCAGGGTGTCCAGCCCATAGTTGGCCAGCACCGGGCCGGCACCGGGCGACACGAACAGCCCGGCCGCTGCCGACAGTACGAAGTAACCGTGGGCAATGCGTTTACCGAACTGCGACGCCTTGGCGGCGATTTCGTCGAAGTGCATATAGAAATGGTCGCCGGAGAGGCAGCCGAAATTGACCAGGTCAGCTTCCGTCACGGTGCGGCGATGGGTGAGCAGCGACTCGCCGACACGCAGCTGCTCGAAGTAGCGACGGAACGGGTGTACTTCGGTTTCGATCACTTCGCCGCCGCGCACGTACTCGCCGGTGACCGCCGTGAGCATGCTCGGCGAGCCTTGTACTGCCGCGCGCTGCAGGTAGTGCTTGACCGCACGCAGGCCACCCAGCTCTTCACCACCACCGGCGCGGCCCGGGCCACCGTGCTTGAGCTGCGGCAGTGGCGAGCCGTGACCGGTGGACTCTTTGGCGGCCTGGCTATCGAGCACCAGCAGTCGGCCATGCCAGGCAGCAGCCACCGGGATAGCCTTGGCGGCCACGCTGCGGTCGGCGGTGACCAGGGTCGCCACCAGGCTGCCTTTGCCACGGGCAGCCAGTGCCAAGGCCTCGTCGAGGTCGTCATAGGCCATCAGCGTACTGACCGGGCCGAACGCTTCGATGTCGTGGGCGCCGCCCTCGGCATGTGGGTCGCGGGCCTGCAACAAGGTTGGCGCAAAGAACGCGCCTTCAGCCACGCCTTCGCCACGCGGGGCAAAGCCATCGCTGGCGCCAAACAGTTGATCACAACTCTGCAGCAGGCTGCGCACCCGCTCGCCAACGTCGCGCTGCTGGTCATGGGAGGCCAGGGCCCCCATGCGCACACCTTCCAGCGACGGGTCGCCAACCACGACCTTGCTCAGGCGCTCGCGCAGGCGGGTGGCAACGGCATCCAGGTGCCTGGCCGGAACGATCGCCCGGCGGATGGCGGTGCATTTCTGCCCGGCTTTAGTGGTCATTTCACGCACCACTTCCTTGATGTACAGGTCGAACTCTTCGCTGTCCGGTGTCACGTCCGGGCCGAGGATGGCGCAGTTGAGCGAGTCGGCCTCGGCAGTGAACGGCACCGAGTTGCGAATCAGGTTGGGCGTCACGCGCAATTTGGCAGCGGTATCGGCAGAACCAGTGAAAGTCACCACGTCCTGGCCTTGCAGGCGGTCGAGCAGGTCGCCGGTGCTGCCTATCACAAGCTGCAGGCTGCCTTCGGGCAGCAGGCCTGAGGCATTCATCAGGCGTACCACGGCCTCGGTCAAATAGCTGGTCGAGGTCGCCGGCTTGACGATGCAGGGCATACCGGCGAGGAACGTCGGGGCAAATTTTTCCAGCATGCCCCAGATGGGGAAGTTGAACGCGTTGATGTGCACCGCAACGCCTGCCCGTGGCACCAGGATGTGACTGCCGGCGAAATGGCCTTGTTTGCCCAACGGTATGGCTGGGCCTTCGTGCACCAGGTTACCCGACGGCAGCTCGCGGCTGCCGATGCCGGCATAGGAGAACAGCGTGGCGTTGCCGCCTTCGATGTCGATCCAGCTGTCGGCCCGGGTGGCGCCGCTGTGGTGCGACAGGGCGTAGAGCTGCTCCTTGCGTTCGGCCAGGTACAGGGCCAGGGCTTTGAGGCGTTGGGCACGCTGTTGGAAATCCATGCCCATCAGCGAGGCAAGGCCACGTGCACGCGCGTAGTCCACAGCTTCGGCGAAGTCTGGGCGCTCTTCATGGCTGTAGGCCAACACGTGGCCGTCGAGGGCGCTGCGCAGGGCCTGGGCGCCGTGCTGGCCGAGCCAACGGCCGGCGATGAAACTTTGCAGAGTAGGGGCGGCAGACATGCTGTTCTCCGTGCTGTTCAAAAAGAGGGGGGCGCTGTTACCACAGCGCCAGGGTGTAGCCGATGATCAGGCGGTTTTCGTCCACGGCGTTGGTCAGGCCGTTGCCGGAGCGGAAGGTGACATTGCGCCAGCGCAGGCTGACGTCTTTAAGCGGGCCGCTCTGAATGACATAAGCGATGTCGGTGTCGCGCTCGCGCTCGCGGCCATTGGTCACGGTGGCAGTTTCGGCGTGGCGACCGTCGGTGTAGCGGGTCATGAAACTCAGGCCGGGGATGCCCATGGCAACGAAGTCGTAGTCGTAGCGTACTTGCCAAGAGTCCAGCCCGGCGCGGGTGAAGGTGTTGTAGGTGACCAGGTTGACGGTGAACGGGTCGCCGCCGTTGACGAACGGGAAGGCGCTGTCACCGGACATCTGCTGCCAGGTGGCGGTGAACTTGTGCGCCCGCACGCCCAGGGTAAACATGGCGTTGAAGTTACGGTTGTCGATGTTGCCGGCACGCTCGGCACCGTCGTTGCGGCTGTCGAAGTAGCGCAGGTCGCTGCGCAGGCTCACACCTTCTGCCAGTGGGCGGGTGTCGATCAGACCGACGAATTGCTGACGGTAGATGTCCTGGAGCTTGGCGTAGTAATAGCTGACCGTGGTTTGCGGCGTGATGGCGTAGCTGCCACCACCAAAGTCCAGGTGGTCACTGCTGGCAGCGCCATAGCCGATGTCGTCGCGACCAGAGGAATCGCGCAGATTGGCCTTGGTCAGGCGCCCGGCATTGAAGGTGAGGCCATCGAGGTCCTGACTGGTGAGCAGCCCCCCCTGGAAGGTGGACGCCAGCAGGCGGGTGTCGTTGTACACCACCACCGGCAGGATCGGCTGCAAGGTGCCCAGGCGCAAGGTGCTCTTGGACACACGAACCTTGCCGGTCAGGCCCAGCTCACTGTACTCGTCGACCGGTTCGTGGCTGTTCGGGCCAAACGGCAGCAGGCCGGTGTTGCGACGATCGCGGCTGGAGTCGAGCTTGATGCCCAACTGCCCCAGCGCGTCCACGCCAAAGCCGACCGGGCCCTCGGTAAAACCCGATTCCAGCTTGGCGGTAAAGCCCTGGCCCCATTCCTCGGCCTTGGCCTGTGGGGCGTTGCTTTGGCGGAAATCGCGGTTGAGGTAGTGGTTGCGCAGCTCCAGGCGAGCATGGCTGTCGCCGATGAAGTCGGCCAGCGCGGGCATGGGCAGGGCGAGGGTGGCCAGCCAGGCGGCTGACAGGAAGTGTGTGCGGTTCATTGTTGTTGTTTTACCCGACATGTCTGTTCGTCCTTGAAGTCAGTGTTTGCTGGCGCCAGCCGCACCGATACCGGTCATGGAGCGGATGAACTGGCCCAGGTAGCGGCCACGCTCTTCAACGGCACGTTCGGAGCTGTCGGTAACCGAGAACACCCAGGCACTGAGGAAGGCCAGGCTCATGGAGAACAGTGCCGGGTTGCTGTAGGGGAACAACGCCGTTTCGTTGTGCAGCACGTTGACCCACACCGCCGGGCCCAGCACCACCAACAGCACCGCCGAGACCAGCCCGGCCATGCTGCCGCACACCGCGCCGCGGGTGGTCAGGCCTTTCCAGAACATCGAAAGGAGCAGCACCGGGAAGTTGACCGAAGCGGCCACCGCCAGCACCAGGCCGGACAGGAAGGCAATGTTCTGCGACTCGAACATCAGGCCCAGGATCACTGCCAGCAGGCCTATGACCAGCGTGGCGATGCGCGACACGCGCATTTCCTCTTGCTCGGTGGCCTTGCCTTTGCGCATCACGCAGGCATACAGGTCGTGGGACACTGCCGAAGCCCCGGACAGCGCCAGGCCGGCAACCACCGCCAGAATGGTGGCGAAGGCCACGGCAGAGATGAAGCCGAGGAACAGGTTGCCACCCACGGCCTGGGCCAGGTGCACGGCGACCATGTTGCCACCACCGATGATTGCGCCGGAGGCGTCGCGGTAGGACGGCTCGGTGCCGACCATGACGATGGCGCCAAAGCCGACAATGATCAGCAGCAGGTAGAAGTAACCAATGAAACCGGTGGCATAGAACACGCTCTTGCGTGCTTCCTTGGCATCACTGACAGTGAAGAAGCGCATCAGGATATGCGGCAGGCCAGCGGTGCCGAACATCATGCCCAAACCGAGGGAAATGGCGTCCACCGGGTTGGACAACAAGCCCCCTGGGGCCATGATCGCCTGGCCCTTGGCATGCACGGCCACGGCGCTGGCAAACATGGCCTCGGTGCTGAAGCCGAAGTGCTTGAGCACCATGAAAGCCATGAAACTGGTGCCCGACAGCAGCATTACCGCCTTGATGATCTGCACCCAGGTGGTGGCGAGCATGCCACCGAAGGTGACATAGGCAACCATCAGCACGCCGACCAGCATCACGGCGTACAGGTAGCTGATGCCGAACAGCAACTCGATCAGCTTGCCGGCACCGACCATTTGCGCCACCAGGTACATCAGCGCCACCACCAGGGTGCCGAAAGCCGAGGTCAAGCGCACCGGGGTTTGCGCCAGCCGGTAGCTGACCACGTCGGCGAAGGTGTACTTGCCCAGGTTGCGCAGCCGCTCGGCAATCAGGAACAGGATGATCGGCCAGCCTGCCAGGACACCGAGGGCATACAACAGGCCGTCATAGCCGTTCATGAACATCATCGCGGAAATGCCCAGGAACGAAGCGGCACTGATCATGTCCCCAGCGATCGCCAGGCCGTTCTGCATGCCGGTCAGGCCCCCGCCGGCGGTGTAGAAGTCGCTGGCCGAGCGGGTCCGCAGGGCAGCCCAGCGGGTGACCAGCAGGGTGAAGCAGACAAACACCATGAACATCGAAATGGCTGTCCAGTTCATTGTGCGCACTCCTGCTTGACCTTGTCGTTGAGCGGATCGAGCACGTTGTTGGCGCGGTGCACGTAGATGCCGGTCAGGGCAAAGGACAGCAGCACCATCAGCACGCCCACCAGCATGCCGACAGTGGTTACGCCGCCGCTGAGGGACTGGCCGAGGGTGCTGGGCGAGAACGCGACCAGCAGGACGAAGCCGTAGTAGACCACCAGCATGGCCAGGGTCAGGCTGCCGTTCAGGCGGCGTTTGCGCCGCACCAGGTGCTGGAAGTCGGGGTGGTTGGCGATGCTTTCTATGCGTTCGGGTGTCATGGCAAGCGATCTCTTGGTTTTGTAATTGTTTTGTTGAGGTCACGCGGGGTATTGCGTTGTTGTTCAGGCCCTCTTCGCAGGAAGGATGCTGCCCCAAGGCCTTGCGCAGGCCCCGTAGGAGCGGGTTTACCCGCGAAGCAGTCGACTCGGTCTACAGCTGGTCGAAGTCAAGCACCACCTTGTCGCTCACCGGGTAGGTCTGGCACGACAGCACATACCCGGCCGCCACTTCGTAATCTTCGAGGGCATGGTTGCTGTCCATTTCCACTTCGCCCTCGATCACCCGGCACTTGCAGGTTGAGCACACGCCGGCCTTGCACGAGTACGGCAGTTCGGCGCCAATGGCGTTGCCGGCGTCCAGCACGTTCTGGGTGTTGCGCGGCAGGTCGAAGCTCAGTGCCCGGCCGTCGCTGATTACGGTGATATGGCTAAGCGCCGAATCCGCCTGGCGTGCCGCCTCACGGGCTTCACGGCGGGCCTCGCTGCCGGCGGCGGCGAACAACTCGAAGTGAATGCGTTCCTTGGCCATGCCGTTGGCCTGCAGGCTGTCACGCACGGTCTCGGTCATCGCCTGCGGGCCGCAGATGAATGCCGCGTCCAGGCCGGCAACGTCCAGCCAGCGCGAAAACAGTTGGCCGCATTTGTCAGCGTCGATGCGGCCGTTGTACAGGTCGACGTCCTGCTGTTCGCGGCTGAACACGAAAATCAGGTTCAAACGGTCGAGGTAACGGTTTTTCAGGTCTTCGAGCTTGTCGCGGAACAGCGCCCCCGAACTGGAGCGGTTGCCGTACAGCAAGGTGAAACGGCTGTGCGGCTCGCTGGCCAGCGTGGTGGCGATGATCGACAGTATCGGGGTGATGCCGCTGCCGGCGGCCACCCCCAGATAGTTGCCCTGGCGAGCCGGGTCCAGAGGCACGAAGAAGCTCCCCGATGGCGGCATCACTTCCAGCTGCTGGCCGGCCTTGAGCACTTCATTGGCAAATGCCGAGAAGCGCCCGCCCGGCACGCGCTTGACGGCCACGCGCAGCTCGCCGTCCTGCACGGCGCTGCAGATGGAGTAGGAGCGGCGGACTTCTTCGTTGTCCAGCTGGGTACGCATGACCAGGTACTGGCCCTGAGTGAAGCGGAACTGGTCCTGCAGGTGCTCGGGCACATCGAAGGCAATCGATACCGCATCACGGGTCTCATTGCGCACTTGCTTGATGGTCAGGCTGTGAAACTGGCTCATGGTGGTCTCCACGGCTCAAATGCATTTGAAATAGTCGAATGGCTCCAGGCACTCGCGGCAGCGGTACAGCGCCTTGCAGGCCGTGGAGCCGAACTGGCTGAGCAATTCGGTAAGGGCGCTGCCGCATTGCGGGCAGCACACCTGGGGCGCTTCGCCGAGCAGGCTGCGCTTGCTGGCGCTGCCTTGCGGCGGCGCAATGCCATAAGCGCGCAGGCGCTCGCGGCCCAGTTCGCTGATCCAGTCGGTGCTCCAGGCCGGGGTGAGCCGGCGCTCCAGGTCTGGCGCGGTGAAACCGGCCTGTTCCAGCGCCTGACGGATATCCCCTTCGATGACTTCGGTGGCCGGGCAGCCAGAGTAGGTCGGGGTAACCACCAGGTGCAGGTGGCCGGCGCGCCAATCGACATCGCGCACGATCCCCAGGTCGACCACGCTGACTACCGGCACTTCAGGGTCCATGACCTGGCCCAATACCGCCCAGGCCCGGGCCAGGTCGTCACCTTGCTGTGCCCGCGCGCCGCGGTCACCGGCAATCAGTTCACCAGGTTGCATCGGGGTAGGCCCTTGGCAGGAACTGCATTTCGGCCAGCAGCAGGCCCAGATGCTCGGTGTGCAGGCCTTTGCGGCCGTCCAGGTAGAAGTGGCTCGCGGCCTTGGGCAGCGGCAGTTCGACCGAAGCAAAGGTCTCAGTGACCTGCTTCAGCCAGGTGGCCCCGACGGTCGCTGGGTCGGCGGCAATACCGCATTCGGCCAAACGCACTTCGTTGTCGCTGCCAGCGGCGAGTTCGACGGTGAAGCGCCACAGTGCCGGGATAGCGGCCAGCATGCGCTGGCGGCTGGCATCGGTACCACCACCCAGACGTTGTACCCACTCGCTGGACCGGCGCAGGTGGTAGGTGACTTCCTTCAGGGCCTTGGCGGCAATACCGGCGATTCGCGCGTCGCTGGACTCGACCAGCCCCCGCAGCACGGCGAAGTGCCAGGCGTCGTAGAGGAACTGTTTGGTCATGGTCACGGCAAAATCACCGTTGGGCTGCTCGACCAGCAACAGGTTGCGGTAGGCGCGCTCGTCACGGCGGAACGCCAGGGCATCGGCATCCCGGCCATCGTCGAGCAGCTCGGCGGCATACTCCAGCCAGTTGCGGGCCTGGCCGACCAGATCGAGGCCGACGTTCATCAGGGCCAGCTCTTCCTCGATGGCCGGGGCGCGGCCACACCATTCACAGAGGCGCTGGCCCTGGACCAGGGCGCTGTCACCGAGCAACAGCAGGTAGGGGATAAGGGCTTCTTTATGCATGGCCCACCTCACATGTGTCCGACTTCGTCGGGCAGTTCGTAGAAGCTGGCATGGCGATAGACCTTGTCGTCCGAAGGGGCGAACAGCGGGTCTTTCTCGTCGGGAGAGGAGGCGGTGATCAGCGCCGAAGGCACCACCCACAGGCTCACACCTTCGCTACGGCGGGTGTAGAGCTCGCGGGCATTCTCGATGGCCATGGCGGCATCGGCGGCGTGCACGCTGCCGACATGCTTGTGGTTAAGGCCGTGCTTGCTGCGCACGAACACTTCGTAGAGGGTCCAGACAGACATTTTCGATCTCCGCATCAATCGCCGCTCAGGCGGCGTTCTTGTTCTGTTGCTTGCGCGCATAGGCCACGGCAGCCTCGCGTACCCAGGCGCCGTCCTCGATGGCCTTGCGCCGGGTGGCGACACGTTCCAGGTTGCACGGGCCATTGCCCTTGATCACTTCGTAGAACTCGTCCCACTGGATTTCGCCGAAGTCGTAGTGGCCGCGCTCGGCGTTCCACTTCAGCTCAGGGTCAGGCGCAGTGCAGCCAAGCAGTTCCAGCTGCGGCACGGTCTGGTCGATGAAGCGCTGGCGCAGTTCGTCGTTGGTCTGGCGCTTGATCTTCCAGGCCATCGACTGGGCGCTGTTGGGCGAGTGTTCATCGCTCGGGCCGAACATCATCAGCGCCGGCCACCACAGGCGGTTGATGGCGTCCTGAACCATGTCGCGCTGGGCTTGGGTGCCCTGGCGCATCATGGTCAGGAGCATTTCGTAGCCCTGGCGCTGGTGGAAGCTCTCTTCCTTGCAGATCCGGATCATCGCGCGGGAGTAGGGGCCGTAAGAGGTGCGCTGCAGTACCACCTGGTTGACGATGGCGGCGCCGTCCACCAGCCAGCCCACAGCGCCCATGTCGGCCCAGCTGAGGGTGGGGTAGTTGAAGATGCTCGAGTACTTGGCCTTGCCGCTGTGCAGTTTGGCGATCTCTTCGTCGCGGTCCGCCCCCAGGGTTTCCATGGCGCTGTACAGGTACAGGCCATGGCCGGCTTCGTCCTGGATCTTGGCCATCAGCTGCAGTTTGCGCTTGAGGCTGGGGGCACGGGTGACCCAGTTGCCTTCGGGCAGCATGCCGACGATTTCAGAGTGGGCGTGCTGGGAGATCTGCCGGATCAGGGTCTGGCGGTAGGCCTCGGGCATCCAGTTCTTGGCTTCGATCTTGATTTCGGCGTCGATCTTTTCCTGGAAGTTGCGTTCTTCGGGGGACATCTCTTCCAGCGACTTGATGCGCTTGACTCCGGTTTCCACTAGCTGTGCGTACATGTGCTGCGACTCCTGCTAAGGCATGAGTCATTTGTAAGCGATACAAAACATAACGTCAAACACATTTATGTGTATCAAGTAAGATTTGTGTATCACGTTGACAGGCAAGAGGGCTGTCGGGCAGCAGCGTGTGCCCGGCAGCACGCAGGCAAAAAAAGGCCCCGGACAATGCCGGGGCCGAAATGGCAGCCGAATGGGTCAGCTGGCCAACCGTTTGTCGAACACGTGGCACGCCTTGCCTTCGGAGCGCTTGAGCGTGCCGCAGGGCTGCAGGTGCACGTGGGTGCTGATACCGATGTAAGTCTTGATCTGTTTGCTCAACTCCCCGACAACCAGCTTGCGCTGGCCTTCGTCAAGGTGCTGGCACTCTGCACGCAGCTCCACGTGCACCTGGACACTGTCCAGATTTCCATTGCGATACAGATGAATCTCATAAAGCTCAGAAAGCTGTTTTATTTTTAGCACCTGTTCCTCGATCTGAGTCGGGAACACATTGACCCCGCGAATGATCAGCATGTCGTCACTGCGACCGGTGATCTTGCCGATCCGCCGCATCGGCCGAGCGGTGCCGGGCAGCAGCCGGGTGAGGTCGCGGGTGCGATAACGCACCATCGGCAATGCCTCCTTGCTCAGCGAGGTGAATACCAGCTCGCCCAGTTGGCCATCCGGCAGCACCTCGCCGGTGGCAGGGTCGATGATCTCGGGATAGAAGTGGTCTTCCCAGATGGTCGGGCCGTCCTTGGTCTCTATGCACTCCATTGCCACCCCGGGCCCCATGATTTCCGAAAGGCCGTAGATATCGAGGGCATTGATGCCCAGACGCTGCTCGATCGAGCGGCGCAGCTCGTCGGTCCACGGCTCGGCACCAAAAATGCCCAGGCGCAGCTTGAGGTCGTGCGGGTCGATGCCCTGACGCTCGATTTTATCAGCCAGGTTGAGCATGTAGGACGGGGTGACCATGATGATGTCGGGCTGGAAGTCGCGAATCAGTTGCACCTGCTTTTCGGTCTGTCCACCGGACATGGGGATCACGGTGCAGCCCAGGCGTTCGGCACCGTAGTGCGCGCCGAGCCCACCGGTGAACAGCCCGTAGCCGTAGGACACATGCACCTTGTCACCTTTGCGCCCGCCGGCCGCACGAATCGAACGGGCAACCACATTGGCCCAGGTGTCGATATCGTTCTGGGTGTAGCCGACCACCGTCGGCTTGCCGGTGGTGCCACTGGAGGCATGCAGGCGCACCACTTCTTCCTGGGGCACGGCAAACATGCCGTAGGGGTAGTTGTCGCGCAGGTCGTTCTTGCCGGTGAAGGGGAACTTCGCCAGGTCCTCCAGGCACTTGAGGTCATCAGGGTGGATGCCGTACTCGGCAAAGCGCTGGCGGTACAACGGCACATTGTCGTAGGCGTGCTTCAGGCTCCAGCGCAGACGCTCCAGCTGGTGCTGGCGCAGGGCATCGACGCTGGCGGTTTCCATCGGGTCCAGCAGGGCACGATCGGCATCATGGTACATGTTCATGGCTTCACTCGAATTGTTCTTGTACGCCGCGCGGCAGCGGTTGCAGGCCACGCGGTGAGTGTCATGGAGGCAGCATATACGGCTGCGTTCAGTTCGGTAACAAGCGCAGGGTCTGAGCCGCTCAGAGGCGCTCGATGATCATGGCAATGCCTTGGCCTACGCCGATGCACATGGTGCACAGGGCGTAGCGGCCGGCCGTTTCTTCAAGCTCGTGCAAGGCAGTGGTCACCAATCGAGCACCGCTCATGCCCAGTGGATGGCCCAAGGCGATGGCGCCGCCGTTGCGGTTGACTCGTGGGTCGTCGTCGGCCAGGCCCAGCTCGCGCAACACGGCCAGCCCTTGGGCGGCAAAGGCCTCATTGAGTTCGATGACATCCATGTCAGCCAGTGCCAGGCCGCTGAGCGCCAGCACCTTGCGGGTCGCAGGCACCGGACCGATGCCCATCAGCCTGGGTTCGACCCCGGCCACAGCCATGCCGACGATGCGCCCGCGCGCTTTCAGGCCATGGCGGCGGGCCGCGGCGCTGCTGGCCAGCAGCAGGGCGCACGCGCCGTCATTCACGCCGGAGGCATTACCCGCCGTTACGCTGCCGCCTTCACGAAACGGCGTGCCGAGCCGAGCCAACTGCTCCAGGGTCGTGTCGCCGCGCGGGTGCTCGTCATGCTCGACCACTTTGGCAGGGCCTTTGCGTTGCGGGATTTCGACCGGCACGATTTCCCTCGCCAGGCGGCCGCGGGCCTGAGCTGCTGCGGCCTTGTGCTGGCTGCGCAGGGCAAAGGCATCCTGGTCGGCGCGCGAGATGCCGAACTGCTCAGCCACGTTTTCTGCGGTTTCCGGCATCGAATCGATGCCGTAGGCAGTCTTCATCAGTGGGTTGACGAAACGCCAGCCGATCGTGGTGTCGAACAGCTCGGCCGCACGCCCGAATGCCTGTTCCGACTTACCCATCACAAACGGCGCACGCGACATGGATTCCACACCGCCGGCCAGCATGAGCCCTGCTTCACCACAGCGCAGGGCACGTGCCGCATTGCCGATGGCATCCAGGCCGGAACCGCACAGGCGGTTGATCGTGGTCCCTGGTACTTCGACTGGCAGCCCGGCCAGCAGGCTCGCCATGTGAGCCACGTTGCGGTTGTCTTCGCCGGCCTGGTTGGCACAGCCGAAGATGACGTCATCAATGGCTTTCCAGTCCAGTTCGGGGTGGCGCTGGATCAAGGCTTTGAGCGGGATGGCCGCCAGGTCGTCGGCGCGCACGCTGCTCAGGGCCCCGGCATAGCGGCCAATGGGGGTGCGCACGGCGTCGATGATCAAGGCATCGGCGTGGGTCGGTTCATTCATCTTGCGTCTCCTGCGCCAGCACGGTGCCGCGCACTTTGTAGGATTTGCCATGGAACATCGCCACCAATTCACCGCGCTGGTTGTCGATGCGCACGTCATACAGGCCGGTGCGGCCTTTGCGGCTGACTTCACTGGCGTGGGCGGTGAGCACGTCATCGCGCAGCGCCGGGGCCAGGTAGTCGATGCTGCAGCCCAGCGCCACCGTGGCCTGGTCGTAGCTGTTGCAGGCGAAGGCAAACGCCGAATCGGCCAACGCGAACAGGAAACCGCCATGGCAGGTGCCATGCCCCTGGATCATGTCGGCACGCACCGGCATGCGCAGGCTGGCCCGACCTGGGCCGGCATCCAGCAGGGTAATGCCCAGGCCCTGAGTGGCCGGGTCACGGGCGTACAGGGCGTCGGCACAGGCTTGTGCCAGTTGCACTTCAGTCATGCAGGGTGCCTCCTTTGGCTTCGCAGCGGCGTAACAACAGGGAAGGGCGGTAGCGGCTCTCGCCGTAGCTGCGCTGCAGGTTGTCGAGCACGCGCAGGGTATGGGCAATACCTATGTTTGCCGCCCAGGCCAGCGGGCCGCAGGGGTAATTGACGCCGGCGCGCATGGCCAGGTCGATGTCGGCGGCGCTGCCGACGCCCTGCAGCACGGCATCGGCGGCCTCGTTGGCGAGCATTGCCACGGTACGCAGTACCACCAGGCCCGGCAGGTCGGCGATGCCGGTCACTTTCAAGCCTGCGCGCTGCAGCAGGGCTACAGCCTGGTCACGGGCGCTGTCAGTGGTATCGGCGGACCAGCTGATGGCAAGGCGGGTGGCGCTGCTGTAGTCCAGCGCAAGGTCGAGCAGCACCAGGTTGCGCAGCCCGTCCTCACGGGCACGTTGGCTGGCCAGCCGGCCGTCGGACAGGGCCAGGGTGGCGTCGCCCACCTGGATCAGGCCACTACCGGCGCGCTGGGTCACGGCAATGCCGCTTTGGCGCAGGCGCTCGACCAGCGGCTGCATCACCCCCAGGTTGCCCTCGACAACGCAGGCCGCTGCACCGGCGGAGCTGTGCAGTTCGGCCGGCTGCGGGCGCTCGACGCCTTCGGCATAGTGATAGAAGCCTTGGCCGGTCTTGCGACCCAGGCGACCGGCGTCCACCAGTTCCTTCTGCACCAGCGAAGGCTGGAAACGGAAATCGCCATAGAAAGCATCGAATACGGAACAGGTGACCGCGTAATTGACGTCATGGCCAATCAGGTCGGTCAGCTCGAACGCCCCCATGCGGAAGCCACCCGCGTCACGCATTAGCGCATCCAGGCTGGCGCAATCGGCGGCACCTTCCTGCATCAGGCGCAGGCTTTCGGCATAGAACGGCCGCGCTACCCGGTTGACGATGAAACCGGGTGTAGAGCGCGCATGGACCGGCTGCTTGCCCCAGGCCTGGGCAGTGGCGTAGATGCGTGCGGCCACTGTCGGGTCGGTTGCCAGGCCCGACACCACCTCGACCAGCGCCATCAGCGGTGCCGGGTTGAAGAAATGCATACCGACCACGTGCTGCGGGCGTTCAAGGCCCGCCGCAAGGCTGGTGATGGACAGTGACGAAGTATTGCTGGCAAGGATACAGTCGACTGCGCAAAGGGTTTCGAGCTGACTGAACAGCGCCTGCTTCACCTGCAAATTTTCGACGATGGCTTCAATCACCAGGCCGGCATCAGCCAAGGCCTCGAGTGTCTCGACCGGGCACAGGCGGGCATTGATCGCTTCGCGTTCAGCGGGCAGCAACTTTCCTTTGTCCACCAGCCGGGCCAGTTGGCGATCGATACCCGTCACCGCCTGGGCGGCAGCCCCCGGGCGGTTGTCGTAGAGCTTGACGGGGTGGCCGGCCTGGGCCGCGACCTGGGCAATACCGGCGCCCATGGCGCCGGCACCGATCACCGCCACCTGCGCATTGCTTGCGAGTGCGCCCATGTTCAGCGCCCCTTGAAGGCTGGCGAGCGTTTGTTCATGAAGGCGCTCACGCCTTCGCGGTAGTCCTCGCTGCGCCCGGCCAGGCGCTGCAGGTCGCGCTCCAGCTCCAGCTGCTCCTCAAAACCGTTGTCGAAACTGGCATTGAGGCTGCGCTTGATCAGTGCCAGGCCGTAGGTAGGCTGGGCAGCGAGCTGGCGGGCGAGGGTGAGGGCTTCGTCACGCAGCGCGGCATCATCCACCACGCGATGGATCAGCCCCCATTGCTCGGCCTGTTCGGCGCCAAGGCGCTCGCCCAGCATGGCCAGCGCCTTGGCCCGGGCCATGCCGACCAAGCGCGGCAGCAGCCAGGTACCGCCGGAATCCGGCACCAGGCCGATCTTGCAGAAGGCCTGGATGAAGCTGGCCGAGCGTGCGGCCAGCACCAGGTCGCAGGCCAAGGGAATGTTGGCACCGGCTCCGGCAGCCACGCCGTTGACCGCGCAGATCACCGGCAATGGCAGGTCGCGCAGGGTGCGCACCAGCGGGTTGTAGAACTTGTCGATCGATTGGCCCAGGTCTGGCATCTCGGCGCCTGGGGCAACGTTGCGGTCGGACAGGTCCTGGCCGGCGCAGAAGCCTCGGCCTTCAGCCGTCAGCAGCAGCACCCGTGCTTCACTGCTCTGGCGCACTTGCTTTAGCGCTTCGCGCACCTCCAGGTGCATGGCCGTATTGAAGCTGTTCAGCTGCTCGGGGCGGTTCAATGAAAGGAAGGCGACGCCGTCCTCGATGGAAAACAGGATGTGCTGGAAAGGCATGACAGGCTCGCTCCGTCAGTCGAGAGAATGAAGTTCAGCGCCCCTGGAAACGGGCCTGGCGCTTTTCCTGGAAGGCGCGGATGCCTTCATCGCGGTCGGCGGTGCCAGCCAGCAGAGTGAACGCATGACGCTCGAAGCGCAGACCGCTGGCCAGGTCGGTATCACCGGCCTTCAGTAGCGCCTCCTTGGCCAGGCGCACGGCCAGCGGCGCTTTGGCGGCGATGCTGCGGGCAACCTGCATGGCGCGCTCTACGGTGAGTTCGGGCTGGGTAATTTCGCTGACCAGGCCGGCCTGCTGGGCGCGATGGGCAGTGATGGGCTCCCCCGTCAGCACCATCTGCATGGCCAACGGCTTACCGACGGCGCGCAACAGGCGCTGGGTGCCGCCAGCACCGGGGATGATGCCCAGGTTGATTTCCGGCTGGCCGAAACGGGCGTCGGTACTGGCGATGAGGATGTCGGCGCACATTGCCAGTTCGCAGCCGCCACCCAGGGCATAGCCGTTGACTGCGGCAATCAGCGGCTTGGCGAATGCAGCGATGCTTTGCCAATGCGCTACGCGGGGGTCATTAAGGATGCCGACCAGGTCGCGATCGGCCATCTCGCCAATGTCGGCGCCTGCGGCGAAAGCCCTGGCACTGCCCGTAATCACTACAGTTCGGACACGCTCGTCGTCCCCGGCAGCCTGCAACGCAGCAGCCAGTTGTGCCAGTAACTCGGTGCTCAGGGCGTTCAAGGCCTCGGGCCGTTGCAGGGTAATGAGCTGAACGCCGTGTTCGGGCGCCTGCACATCGATATATCGCGGCATCTCGGGTTCCTCTGGCTGCACGCACGGCACATCGCGGGGCCGGCATTTCTTGGAATTGTTTGCAGGGGCGTAATGCGGGATCACGACCAGGTGAGGCCAGTATATGCTCTATATGATACATATAGGCAACATCCAAAATACGTTTCCGTATCTTATTGCGTGTTCTCCAGCGATCACCGCTCCACCGCAATATCTGCAGATTAATCGTTTGTCCTGTGTATTTACGGGTATTTTCAGCTGATTTTTGTCTGACAGCATTAGATCAACACAAGCGATACACGATTGACGATCAAACAGCTTCTGATACAAGATCGACTGACATTTCAAATCATTTCAGGAGTGATGCGATGCCTTGCTATCGACTGGACGGCCTGACGCCCGTGGTTCACCCGACAGCCTACGTACACCCCAGCGCAGTCCTGATCGGCGACGTCATCGTCGGCCCCCGCTGCTACATTGGCCCACTGGCATCGCTCAGGGGCGATTTCGGCCGCATCGTGCTGGAGGAGGGCGCCAACTTGCAGGACACCTGCGTGATGCATGGTTTCCCGGGGGGCGATACCGTAGTGGAGCGTAACGGGCACGTCGGCCATGGCGCGGTGCTGCACGGCTGTCGCGTGGGCGAAGATTCATTGATCGGCATGAACGCCGTGGTGATGGATGGCGCCCATGTCGCACCACGCTGCATCGTCGCGGCCACCGCCTTCGTCAAAGCTGGCTTCGAATGCGCGGCGCAGAGCCTGGTGATGGGGTCACCAGCCCAGGTCAAACGCCCACTGAGCGAGCAGGAACTGGCCTGGAAACAGCGCGGGACGGCGGAGTACCAGCACCTGGCGCGGCGCTGCATGAACAGCATGGTCGAATGCCCGCCGCTGGCCGAGGCAGAGCCTGGGCGCCCGCGCATGGAAGACACTGGGGTCAGGCCCAAGGGCCAGGCGAGCGCATGAGCCTGGCAGTGACACGCAATGGCCAGGCGGCCCGCCGCACAGGTATAGTCGGTGCTTTATCCGCGCACAGTTCGCCCATGAGCAATCTCGCCCCACTGAACCACTTGATTACCCGCTTTCAGGAGCAGACGCCAATCCGCGCCAGTTCCCTGATCATCACGTTGTACGGCGATGCCATCGAGCCGCACGGCGGTACAGTCTGGCTCGGTAGCCTGATCAACCTGCTGGAGCCGATCGGCATCAATGAACGGTTGATCCGCACGTCGATCTTTCGCCTGACCAAAGAAGGTTGGCTCACTGCAGAAAAGGTGGGGCGACGCAGTTATTACAGCCTGACCGGCACTGGCCGTCGGCGTTTCGAAAAAGCCTTCAAGCGCGTCTACAGCCCGAGCCAGCCGGCCTGGGACGGGGCCTGGACGCTGGTGTTGCTGTCGCAACTCGAGACGGGTAAACGCAAGGCGGTGCGTGAAGAACTGGAGTGGCAGGGGTTTGGCGTCATGGCACCGAACCTGCTGGGCTGCCCACGGGCAGATCGTGCCGACCTGGCGGCCACGTTGCGTGATCTTGAAGCCAGCGACGACAGCATCGTCTTCGAAACCCACACCCAAGAGGTACTCGCGTCCAAGGCCATGCGCGCCCAGGTGCGGGAAAGCTGGCGTATCGACGAACTGGGGCAGCAATACAGCGAGTTCATCCAGCTGTTCAGGCCGCTGTGGCAAGGTTTGAAAGAGCAGCCGTTGCTCGATGCTCAAGATTGCTTCCTGGCACGCACGCTGCTGATTCACGAGTACCGCCGCCTGCTGCTGCGCGACCCGCAACTACCCGACGAGCTACTGCCAGGGGACTGGGAGGGAAGGGCCGCGCGACAGTTGTGCCGCAACCTCTATCGACTGGTGTTTGCCAAGGCCGAAGAATGGTTGAATGCAGCGCTGGAGACAGCAGATGGCCCATTGCCGGACGTGAGCGAGGGTTTCTACAAGCGTTTTGGCGGGTTGGCTTGAAAGGAATGCTCGCGTCACAGCGTCGTGGCCAACATCTACGGCGTCCGAGCAGGGTGCCTTCAGGGGCCCTTGACCTCACATTCACCGCCGCCCTGTTCCAGTGCCATGAGTGCAGGCATATCGAGAATTTCTACCAACCTGCCATGCAGGTCGACGAGACCCAGCGCCCGCAGGTGGGCGATGGATCGGCATACGGTTTCCAGGCGTAATCCCAGGTACGACGCCATGTCTTCTCGGGACATCCGCAACATGAAGCCATGGGCAGAATAACCGCGGCTGACGAAGCGCCTGGAGAGCCCTACCAGGAAGCTGGCCAGCCGCTGTTCTGCAGTAAGGTTGCACAGCATCAGCACACGCCCGTGCTCACGCACGATCTCCCGGCTCATCAAGCGATTGAGGCTTTGCTGCAGGACCGGAAAGTCACGCGCCAGGGTTTGCAAGCGGCGATAGGGGACGGGACAGACTTCGCTGTCTTCCAGAGCAATGGCGTCGCAGACATGGTGCTCTGTGGCAATGGCATCGAGGCCCAGTACATCGCCCGGCATCCAGAAGTTGATCACCACGCCTTGCCCCTCGGCGGTGTTCAGGCTGGTCTTGAAACTGCCGCAGCGGACGGCATAGAGCATGGTCAGCGGATCGTTGGCATTGAACAGCGCGGCGCCCTTGCGAATGCGAAGGCGTGGGCCTATCAACGCGCCCAGGCAGCTGTCGTCGTCAACCGGCAGGCCGGTGGGGAGGCACAGGCCGCTGACCCGGCAATCCCGGCAGTGGTTCGCCAGCGGTTTCAGGTGAATAGGGTTTGCCTTGGACGACTCGTTGGGCGAGTCGAGCCGTGTGACCTTCAGCTGGCCAGGCATCTCAGGCCTCCTTTGCACTTCGGAGGCCGCTTTGGGCCCCAGTGCCGTTACGCGCACCGTGCCCGGTGGCAACCCCGGTATGGGGCGACCAATCGGCCAGCATGTCACGCGAGTGGGGGGCATTGAGGCGGATTGTAAGTCGCTCGACAAACCGCTCGGCTTCGGCAGCCGTACTGAAACTCACCCGCCAGTGATCCATGCGCACCCAACAGCGTCCCTGCTCAGTGTTCTTCTCGACGTAAATGTTCATCAGGGCCTCCAGAGCATGTATCGGTAGACAATGCAACATGAAGGCGTCCCTGCCGGCAGCGCAGGTGAAGCTCAGGGCGTTATCACCATGGCACGCCTGCGGCGCCTGAAGTGAATGTTGGTATGGGTACAGGGTGCGCCTGCGAAGTGTCGAGACATTGATCCGCGTCAAGTTGTTGCGCCATGGGCAATGCCGTTTGTCAGAAGGTGCCTCCAGTTGATAAACATCAAATTCGCAAGACCTGGGTGGCAGATGCTTGAGCTACGTATCGCAACCTCAGAGGTGTGCCATGGAAACTCCGCAAAGACTGCTGCTGATCGCCTCCCCCCTGATGCGCCGAACCCCGGTCTATGACCGGGCTGCTGCGTTGGCCAAGGCCAAGGGGATGGCGCTGCACATCGTGGCTTTCGACTACGTGGAAGGGCTTGCCACGGCGGGCCTGGTGAATGACCAGGCGCTGGCAGTCATGCGCGAGGGTTACGTGCAGCAGCACCGTGAATGGCTGGAAACCCAGGCGACATCGATGCGGCGCAGTGGTGTCATCGTCACAACCGAGGTGGTGTGGGTACAGCAACCCTTGAACGAGATCCTGGTGCACTTGCGTGAGCAGCCGTTCGCCATGCTGATCAAGGCGTTCGAGCATGAGCCCTGGTGGATGCGCGCAATGTTCACCTCGCTGGATATCCAGTTGCTGCGTGAAACGCGAACCCCCTTGCACTTGGTACACAAGGCCAGCCACGCGTTGCCACGCAGGATTCTTGCGGCGGTGGACCTGTCCAGGCCTGAGGATCAGTTCGAAGGTTTCAACGACCAGATCATCAGCGAAGCGCTGAAACTGACATTGCAGTGCAATGCACAGATCGAGTTGCTGTATGCCTACGACTTGGGTTCCATGTACCTGGATGCAGGCGGCAGCCGGGAACATTCGTTCCTGTTCGATTCGAACCACGCCCGGACCTTGCATGACGCTCAGAGTGCTGCCTTCCAGGAGCTTGCCGAACGCAACGGGATCGCCGTCGAACACCGCCACATGCGCATAGGCGACCCGGCAAAGGCCTTGGCGATATTCATGGATAACAATGATATCGACGTGCTGGTCATGGGCAGTTATCACCACCATGGCATCGGCTGGTTCATCGGCAGTACTGCCGAGCGGGTTTTGCATCGGTTGTCCAGCAGCGTGCTGGTGATTTCTCCAGAGCGCTCCCAAGGCTGAAGCACAAGGCCCGCAAGGGCCTTGTCTTTTCAAGGCTGCAGGTCAAGTTCGTGCAGGATCTCGCTCACATCCCCGCCAGGGTAGCGTGAGGTGAAGCCTAGTGCCTTGACCAGCCGGTGCATGCCATAGTTGCTGGCCAGATCCCGGGAAACCATGCACTGAAAGCCATTGCGTCGTGCGGCTGCAATCAGGTGCTGCATCAGGCGCTTGCCCAACCCTTTGCGCTGCCAGTCTTCGCTGACCGCCACTGCGCATTCGCAACATTGGCTGCCAGGTAGGCCTGCATAACGGCTGACGCCGATCTGTTGCAATTTACCGTCCACATGAGCCAAGGCGACGTAGGCCATGCGCTGCTGATAGTCCACGGGCATGCATTGCGTGTTCAAGCTGGGCAAGCCGCCGCTGAGTCCGGCAATGAAACGAAAACGCCGTGATTCATAAGTGATTGTGCTCAGAAAACGCTTGTCCCGTTCGTGGTCCTCCTCGCGTAAGGGGCGGATCAGCACCGCCGAACCGTCCTCGAGGTTTTCGACCCAGTGTTCGCAGGTCTGTGGCTGTGCTGTTTGCTGCCCGTTCATGACGCCTCCCGTTACCCGATCATTGCCTGGTGCAGCCGTTTTAACGTGACGGGCCGGTTAGGTTCTGACAATCATCAAGTTCAGGCTGGGTAGCAGTTTTCTGATCTGCATCAAGCAACATCGATCCTGCGCGCGGAACATCGTCAGCATCACATCCACTGACGCAAGCGCGGAGGTTCACCATGGGGCAATATCGACAATTGCTGGTGCTGCTGAGCGAGGTCGATCCGCATTCCGCCGCTTTGCGCCGAGCCCTTGCCTTGGCGCAAGTCAGCGGCGCCAGCGTGCATGTGCTGGGCCTGTTCGAGCCGAGCGAGGAGCACCTTCTGCGCGAAGAGCGGCTGAACGAGGCCGATATCAAGCGCCAGTACCAGCATTATCGCGTTCAGTTGACGGGATTGGTCGAACGGCATCGGGGCAGCGGTACGACGCTGACGGTCGACAGCCTGAATGCGGAGGATATCCGCAGCCAGGCGATCGATTACATCAGTGAACTGCAGCCGGATATGGTCATCAAGGACAGCGAAGCCGCGTCGGCCCTGATGCGCATGTTCGGCACCCCACTGGATTGTGCGCTGATGCGAGGTTTCAAAGGCGTCAGCCATTTCGTGCCGGCGGCGGCCACTTCATTGCCGCGGCGTGTGCTGGTCGCCGTGGATACTGCGTTCAGCGAGACGCCTGCCGTCCAGGCGTGCTTCAATCATGGACTGATTCGTGCTGGCCAGGCGCTGGCGTTGCAGTGTGACGCGCCCCTGCATCTGCTGTCGGCCTACAACCTGGCAGGGGTATTCGCCTCGGACATGAATGTCACCCAGGCGTGGATCGACGAGATGCGTGAGGCACTGCAGGAGCCTTTCGAGGCGCTGGCCGATGCCGAAGGCGTCGCGCCGGACCGCCGACATTTCATGGAAGGAGGCCCGGTACAGGTGATCCGTGAACAGGTCGCGGCCCTGGACATCGACGCGGTGGTGATGGGCGTGGTACAGCCCAAGGGCCTGGACAAACTGTTGGGTGACACCACCGAGCGTATCGTCAGCCGCCCACCGTGCAGTGTGCTCGCCGTTCATCCCCAAATAGCCGAAAGTTGGGAGCCTTGGCCATGCAACTGACTTTTCTTGGCGGCACCGGGACCGTGACCGGCAGCAAATTCCTGTTGACCCGTGACAGCACGCGGGTATTGGTCGACTGCGGACTCTTCCAGGGGTTCAAGCAACTGCGCCTGCGCAACTGGCAGCCACTGCCCCCGGCGCTGCGTGCGCTCGATGCGGTGGTGCTGACCCATGCCCACCTTGACCACAGTGGTTATCTACCGGTGCTGGTTCGGGAAGGCTACCGCGGGCCGATCTACGCCACGCCGGCGACTTGCGCCCTGGCGGAAATCCTCTTGCTCGACAGTGCGCGGCTGCAGGAAGAGCAGGCCGACCATGCCAATCGCCACGGTTACTCCAAGCATGCACCGGCGCAACCGCTCTATACCGAGCAGGATGCCAAAAGGGTCCTGGCACTGTTTCATCCCGTAGAGTTGCACCAGGTGACCCTGATTGCCGAGGGCATGGAGCTGCTATTGCGTACCGCCGGACATATTCTGGGGGCAGCCACGGTCCAGATCAGCGCCGAAGGGCAGACCGTGCTGTTTTCGGGTGACCTCGGCCGCCCTCAGGATCCGATCATGCGTGCGCCTGAACTGGTCAGGACGACGGACGTGCTGTTGATCGAGTCTACCTATGGGGATCGCCAGCATCCGGCCGAATCGACCGAACAGTACCTGGCCAAGGTCATCAACGAAACGCTCCTGCGCCACGGCATTACCCTCGTGCCCTCGTTCGCTGTCGGCCGTGCCCAACTGCTCATGTACTACCTGTACACGCTCAAGCGCGACCGGCTGATCCCTGATATCCCGGTCTACCTGAACAGCCCGATGGCCACCGATGCCACTGTCCTGTACCAGCAGTACCGCAGTGAACACCGGCTGACAGCAGCCGAGTGCGCCGCCATGTGCAGGGGCACGCACATCGTCCGCACGGTCGACGAGTCCAGGCACCTGGACCAGCTGCGCGAGCCCGCAGTGATCATCGCCGCCAGTGGTATGGCGACCGGTGGACGGGTGCTTCACCACCTCAAGGCGCTGGCCCCCAACCCACGCAACAGCATTCTGTTCTCGGGCTTTCAAGCCGGGGGGACGCGGGGTGCCGATATCGTCGCGGGCGCCCACAGCGTGCGGTTGCACGGCGAGGACGTGCCCATCCGTGCACAGGTGCATGCGATGGAGAATCTTTCTGCGCACGCCGATGCTGATGAAATCATGGAATGGTTACGCGGGTTCACCCGGCCACCGCGTCAGACCTATGTCATTCATGGCGAGCCACACGCAGCCGACACCTTGCGGCGGCGGATCAGCCTCGAACTCGGCTGGCAGGTGTGCGTGCCTGAGCATCAGGAAACGGTTGCCATCGACCCTGTGCGCTAGGGGCTGTTTCCAACGCAGCATCAACGAGTATCAAGGCTTTTCATACAGAGCCTGGGGTGGCGCGGGAGGTATTCATGAACACACAAGCAAGGGCAAGACTCAGAGCCTGGATGCATCGTCCAAAGGGCAGCCTGGGTTGGATCGTGGCGATTCTGGTCTTGCTACTCGCCGCATCGGCCTACCACGGGCTGAGCCCGACCTGGCGCCTGCCCATGCACGATCCGGCCGTGATACTGGCCTTGCTGGCCCTGAGTGTGGCGCTAGGCTGGGCGGTGCAGCGAGGCGTGAAGCGCACTGTCGGCAGGGCCATTTTCAACGGCCAGGAGGCAGGCTGGCAGGCCAGGCTGGCGTTCCTTCGCTCGGTGGCCCGGGAGTCGAACATCCTGCTGGTGGTGCTGTTGTGCCTGGGGCTGCTGGGCACAGGCGCCTTGTGGTTGGCAGGACGCTCGGTGACGCAGATCGTGGCGAACTGCGAAGCCAACCTGCAGGCTCAAGTGGACGTACCCGAAGATGAAAAACTCACCGCACTGGTCGGCAAACCGGTGTGCACGTGCCTGGCGCAGACCTTCATGGAGCGCAACGGGGTGCTGCGCATGGCTTTGCTCGAAACGCCCATGCAGGAGGTGAGCGGCTTGAAGGTACTCACACCCGATGATGAGCAGCGCTGCCTCAAACAGTTCGACCTGCTGCCCGAGGAGCCTCAGGCAACCATGCCTTGAATAAGATGCTGGCCGCCGCGTCAGGACCGGTCATGGCGCGGCGGCTTCGGTTCAGCTCAGTACAAGCCGATGGATTACCTGGCTCGGATCATCAGGGTCGGTGGTCGTGGTAAATCCTGCTGCCTTGGCCATGTCACGCATTGCCTGGTTGGCGGCGAAATCGATCGAATACATCTGCCGAAAACCTTTTGCCCGCGCATGATCAGTCAGGTGCTTGAGCAGCAAACGGCCGAGACCATGGTGTTGCCAGCTGTCGAGAACCGTGACCGCGCATTCGCATTCATCCTTGGCATCACAAGCGGCGTAACGGGAAATGCCCACTTCTTGCAGTTCGCCGTCGACATGCGCGAGGGCGACGAAGGCCGCTTGTCGGTCCTGATCGACCGCCATCAACTGGTCGAGCATGGCTTCACCGGGCTCCTTGATCTGGCACAGGAAGCGAAAGTGCCGTGATTCAGGTGACAACCGTTCGATGAAGGCCCTTTCGCGCTGCCTGTCCTTGGCTTGCAACGGCCTGATCAGTACATGGGTGCCATTGTCCAGAGCATCGATCCAATGCTCGCCGGATGGCACCGGAAACGCGGTGGGGGCAGGTTGAGGGGAGGGGTTGACTGGAGCCATGGCGGTATCCTCACACGTCTGGAATGAACAGTGGAGATACAGTTTCGTCGCATGGCCTTGCACCGACTTGATAGTTGTCAATTGCACGGCTACCAGCCCATTAGGCGGCAGTCTCACCGGCCGTTGATCAGGAGCAAAAGGGGCAGGCAAAGGTTGCCGCAGGCAGGTTGATAAAGGTCAAGCGTGGGGTTAGCTGCAGGCTCAAGATCAAGGCGTCTCCCAGCGAGGCATAACTCATTCGAGGAGGTCGCCATGTCCGAAGCAGCCAAGAAAGTACCTGATACTCCCACAGCCGCCCAGCCTGCCAAGGCTTCGCCGCCCAGCGCCGAAACATCGGATCAGTGGCGGCCATTCCAGCAGTTACGGCGCCAGATCGACAGCCTGTTCGAGGATTTCGGGCGCCGGCCTTTACGCACACCGTTCAGCCACACGCCGTTTGACGTAGAGCCGTTCTGGCGTCGCGACCTTTTCAGCCATGGCATGCCGGCGATGGATATCAGCGAACTGGCCGAAGAATTTCGCATCAGTGCCGAATTGCCAGGCGTGGACGACAAGGACATCGAAATCAAGCTGGTCAATGGGAATGTGGTGATTCGCGGAGAGAAGCAGGAAGAACGCGACGAAAAGCGCAAGGAGTATCACCTGTCAGAACGGCACTACGGCAGCTTCGAGCGGGTTTTCCAATTGCCCCGCGAAGTCGATGCTGAAAAAATCAATGCAGAGTTCGCCAACGGTGTACTGCGGGTACATCTGCCAAAGCGTGCCGAAGCCATTCACCCGGAAAAAGTGATTCCGATCAAGAGTAGCGAGTGAACGACGTTCGGGAACGCTTCAGGAGCAAGGACGCTCCGGCTTCTATTTGGCTTTCCAGTACTTCTGCATTTCCAGGAAGAGAAACGAAGCGGTCCAGGTGATCAGCACCAGGCCAGTCAATGCCTGCAGGCCAGTAAGGTATTTGAGGTGCCCGTCAGGGGTGATGTCGCCGAAACCAATGGTGGTATAGGTGGTGAAGGAAAAGTACACGCAGTCCAGGAAACTCCCGTCGAAATTGCCGCTGAGCGTGCCCCAGCCGTCGGCATGGGCCATCAGGTAATACACCAGGGCAAAGCACCAGACCTCAAGCGCATGGGCCAGCAGTGCGCCGAACACGCCCGCTACGATGCGAAACCGGCTCCAGAGCTTGAGGCGGGGTAGCCAGTCATTCAGGCGCAGCAGGCATTCGTAGTGAATGATCACCACCAGTATCACGACCAGCATGTTGATCAGCGTGACAGTGAACATCGCGAAGGTACTCTTGCCCTGTGTGGCGGTTCATTTCAAGTTGTCGACCAACGCATGGATGGTAGCTCATTGGCCTGCGGCAGTAACGGCGGGAACGCTTCGAGCCAGATCGCGCGCATCAATCCTTGGCAAACCCGAGCCACGATGCGCGCCTGGAGTCGGTAGAGGACAGTGATGGCCGCCCCGATGACGGCGCATCGGTTCAGCCGTAAAGTGGCGCTATGGCGCCTGGGGGCCTTGATATTTATCAAGAACGAACCAGCGCCGGCTTCGATAATGACAATCGCATACACCCCAAACGCCGCGCTGGGAGGTGCCCATGACGCCGTATCGCCGGATTCTGCTCATCATGACCGAGGCCCAAGCCAATACAGCGCTGTCCTGGGCCATGGCATTGTCTGCGGCGTCGGGTGCAAGTTTACAAGTACTGGGCATCCATGAGTCGGGTGAACTGCGCCTGCGTCATGAATTGCAGGAGGACCCGGTACCTTCGGTCTCATTCGTGCACTTCAGCACCGAACTCAAAGCGCTGCTCGATGAGCAGCAGTTCGTGGGGGCTCGGCCAGGTTTCGAGGCCGTAGAAGCCTCCAATCCGCGTGATCAACTGCCAGCCTGCATTGCCCGCTACGCACCTGACCTGGTGATCAAGGACTGCCCGGGCCACTCCCTGCTCGAGCAGATCGCCCGGACCTCGCTAGACCAAGCGTTGCTGCATGGGTGCGAGACGCCGTTGTTGTTCGTGCCGGCGAATGCCCCAGCCATCCCCCGCAACATTCTGGTCGCAGTGGATGTCGCCAACCCGTCGCCACACAAGGATGCCCTCAACCATGCCCTGATCGCGGCAGGTCAGCAACTGGCTGCTCAATGCAAGGGCCAGTTGCACCTGCTCTCGGCTTACGACCTGCCCATCGCCATGCTGGCCAACCCTGACCTTGCCGGCCCCTGGGCGAACCAGTTACGTGAGTCACTGCAGTTGCCTTTCGATGCGTTGGCCGATGCACATGGCGTTGCCCACACGCACCGGTATTTCAGCGAAGGCGCGCCCCTGCGGGTGATCAAGACCTACATCGCCACGCTGAAGATCGATGCAGTGGTTGTCGGCGTCGTGCAGGCCAGGCATTGGGCCAAGGTGATCGGCGATACCACCGAGCGGCTTCTCAGCCATGCGCCGTGCAGCATCCTGACGATCAGGTCTGCGCCGGTCAGCTGACTTTATTGTTTCGCTTCTATCGTTTCTGCAGCAGGCTTGGACGCGGGCACCGCATGCTGGGAAGTGTCATGAGGTCGCTCTCTAGCGTTAAGATGGAATCTGTTTTTGTCTCTAATACGACAATGGAGCGCTGAGATGTTTGTTGATATGGCTGCCTTCACGCCGTGGTCGGCATTGGCAGGCGGGGCACTGATCGGTTTGGCCGCTGGGCTGTTCGCCGTTGCGAACGGGCGCATCGCGGGCATCAGCGGTTTGCTCGGTTCTCTGCTGCAAAGTGGCGGGGAAGGGCGGGGCGAAAAAGTGTGCTTCTTGTTGGGACTCATTGCCGCGCCACTTTTATGGCAACTGTTCTCGGCAATGCCTCCGGTTCATTTCAGTATGGCGCCTTGGCTGCTTATGGTCGCGGGAGTTCTGGTAGGCCTCGGTACTCGCTATGGCGGTGGCTGCACCAGTGGCCATGGCGTTTGTGGCCTGTCACGCCTGTCGCCCCGTTCGGCAGTGGCGACACTGTGCTTCATGGCCGCCGGCTTTGCCACGGTCTTCGTGGTCAGGCATCTTTTTTCAGGAGCGTGAAATGAAGCGGATCAGTGGCTTCATTGCAGGGTTGCTATTCGGCATGGGGATATTGCTATCCGGCATGGCAAACCCCGCCAAGGTGTTAGGGTTTCTCGACATTGCCGGGCAGTGGGACCCGTCGCTGGCACTGGTCATGGTGGGTGCGATAGGTGCCGCACTGTTGCCTATGACCTGGGCGCGGCGTCACACCACGGCTGCGCTGGGAGGTAAGATACAGCTGCCTGCCAGGCGTGACATCGACCGTCGACTTGTCGGTGGGAGCCTGGTCTTTGGCATAGGCTGGGGGTTGGCCGGCGTTTGTCCGGGGCCGGCGTTGGTGTTGCTCGCCGGGGGGTACTGGCAAGCCTGGCTGTTCGTGATCGCGATGCTCGTCGGTATGGGATTGTTCAATGTTGCGGAAAACTTTCGCAGTCGTCAGGGCAGGGTTTGACGATACACAACGAAGTTTTGATCGAACTGATCACCCGGCACTTACTGAGTGTAACTCTACTAAATGAATATTTAGCATAGTTATAATTGAACACCATCATTTAAAGGGCAGGGTACTTTATCTTTTCCAAGGTTTGAAGCCTCTTACGTATGCCTCATTTCAGGAGAAATCACTGAGTGCCGCCCCCTCAGAGAGCCCGTAATGCTCGTACGACGCTGCGACACAGTGCAGAAAGGCGTGATCTGGTCATCTTGATGTGTAGCCCTGGGGAGCTTCGTACCAGTGCTCGATATTTGGAAAATGCGTGGGCTGAGTACGATTTACGTCGTACAGCAACGAGCTCGTGATGCTTTGCATATCACCAGATAATGAAGGGTATTGGCGTGAGGATAAGGCTATGAATGATGCTCCTTGCAATGAGGCACTGAGCCAGAAAATAGCTCTAGCAAGGGATCTTCGCCGCCAGCATTCAAGGAACCTGAGCGCGGCCAAGGCGGTGCTCGTTACGGCCTCATAAATGCTATCGGCATGTGTCGCTGATCTGCCATGACGGCGGCAGTTCTGTCAGCTATGGATGACAGACCGATAAATCTACAAGCACGGCGATCACACTGGGCCGCAGCATGACGTCATTGCGCCTCTAAACCAGATGCTTCGATTTCCTCCCAACACTGAAGGTTTGAACAGCGATATTTGGCCGCTCGATCAGCAAGTTCACTCGAGCAGAACGATAACCTGATTTCACAACGCCATAGCAGGATTTGATCTTGGGTATATTTCACCTGTCGCCGATCCGGCGTAGTCACTGGAAGTCAAATCCCGAAGACATCCCGAGCGTTCAGAGCTGAGTTTGTTGTAACGTAGCTCATCGTAGTCGCTGTCCGATTGCATGACGCTGTGATCGTTTATGATCAGGGTGACCATGCTGAGGTCGCTGTCCTGGCTTCAAATCTGTCCATCCACGGCCCAGATAGCCCTGCATGAAGTTGCCCATAATGCATATTATGTTAAACGACAGGCTATGTCATAGATGTTCATGAGTTACCTAAGCTGCTGATTCGACAAATCCGTCTCTGACATCCACTCTTTCAACGGGCCATGTCCTTTGCGTTCATGGCGAATCATAGAATGAGGTGGCTGCCGATGAAGCTGATTCAGTGCCGTTTCTCTTCAGGTCAGCGTGTACCGCTGCTCGTGCAGGCTGGTAACGCCGCGCCGTTGCCCATACTTGTCCCGTTCATCTACGTTCAACTCAAGCTAAGGTACCGCGCTTACAACACTACTGCGGCACATCTGCGCGCGATCCAGGCTTTCTACATCTATGCCAAAAGCCGTGACCTCAATATTGATGACGCCATCTTGGCCTGCCACTTCGAGTCGATTCTGGCTTTACTGGACGGTTACGCCATCTGGCTCCAAAGCGGCCGTCAAGCCGACAACCTGGTCGCCCGAATCGGCAAAGCTGAAGCGGCACCTTTTCCGCAGATCGATACGCGTACCCGTGACCAGTACCTGCGGTTGCTGAAGCAGTACCTGTCCTGGTGCGTCACCCGTTACATGCCGCGGGCCCGCCAGAACTCAACCACCCTGGCTAACATCGAAGTTGTATTTGCAGATGTCGCCGACGTCATTGAGCGGCGCTTTGAGAGCCATATAATCAATGCTCGGCCAAACCGCACTCGTTACCGAAGCCTGACAGATACCCAACTCCAGATCATTCGCACACTGATTCGCCCGGGCGCCGCGGAGAATCCGTTTCCGGAACGACTGCAGTTGCGCAATTGGCTAATGATTGAACTGCTGCTGGAGACCGGTATCCGTCGCGGAGAGCTTCTGAAGCTCTACACCACGGATATCAATCAGGGTTCTCAGCATGCCTATGTCAGCATCAATGATCGCGAGCATGACCCAGGCGACCCGCGCGCTGAAGAGCCTGCGCTGAAATCCCACGGGCGGACGGTAGGTATCTCCGCGCAGTTGTATGAGGTCTACGAGCGCTATATCCAGGGCGAACGGCGCCCCCTGCGTGACGGCAAACCAATGAAATTGCTGTACCGCTATTTGTTCATCTCTGACCGAGGCCGCCCGCTGTCGATCCGCGCGTTGTCTAACGTCCTTGATCGGCTATTTCTGACCATTGAACTGGCTCATCCGGGTTTGTTGCCTACACTCTCTGCGCATGACTTTCGCCACACCTTCGCCGACCGTTTCTTGGCTTACCTAGTCGAGCAGCGTGGGCTCGACCTGGAGCGCGCCACGGACGAACTCCGGCGAGTCTGCGGTTGGGCTGAGACTTCGGCGATGCCACGTCGTTATGCAAGTCGTTATCTAGCCGAGTCGGCCAACCGCCATAACGCTCAACGTGCCTCGGCAGCTTGGGGCCGACTTGACAGCTAAGGAGGTTCGTCGTGGCTAAATCAGCCGATCACGAACAAGCATCACCCTCCTCCTCTCCTCCAGCCTACGTGTTCAAGGGACCGGCTCATGTTGCGATTCGAACTCGCACCAATGACCAACCAAGGTACGTCGATACTAGATTGAACGTCTGGACGTGGTATGACGGTGGCATTGCAATGACAATTGATTGGACCGTACTTCAATTGAACTCAGAGCTCATCGAAATTGGCAAGGGCTTCATGGCCTATGCACTTGAGAAATACGCGCCTCGAACAGCGGCAATGTTCGCAGACTCCCTTCGCTTTTTATCTAATACGAACCTAGCGACTGGGCTTCCTTGGGAGCCCATTGAACTAACGTCAGCTCTTGAAGAGTTAAAAAAATCTAGAAGAGCATTGGTGGGATTTCGAGGGTTTTATCGTTGGGCAAACAATAGAGGAATTAATGGCTTCGACACGAGATCTTACCTAAAAGTCAAGAATACAATATCGGATCGGGTTGAACCGTATGCAAGAATTTTTCTCTCGCAGTCTAGCTTAGAGCTTGATGAAGAAATTCGGTTGCTAAAGCGCATTGGACGAGATTTATCATTTTGCTCTTGGGAGGAAATCCAGCTTAATATGGCGCTTCACTTGGGTTTCGAACTCGCACCAAGATCCATTCAATTTCATTCGCTAGACATTGTCGATTTTGAGTTAATTGAAAGTTCTGATCACGAGACCTACTATACTCTATGGCTCCCCATGGCCAAAAAGATCGGCCAGCGCATGCCTGAGCGACGCCCTCGCAAAATAACCAACCTCCTTGGGGCGAAAATCTCACGGCACATTTCAGAAATTCAACGCCGTTTTGGTAGCGGCTGCGAACCGTTATTTGTCAGTCGTCGTGGAAGGCGCCTTTCGGTTAATGAAATAGGTCAAGGCCTCAAACATGAGCTACGTGAAGCAGGGATAGAAAAGCCAAATCAGGTATCCATGCTGCTGCGTCATCACCTCGGACAAGGCCTGGCTGATCAGGGCACCCCAATGGATATGATTGCCGAACTACTCGGCCATAACAGAACTGTAGCGGCGCGTGCTTATGTAACAGCAACTCCAAACATTGCCAGGATTAAAGAGAAAGCACTTGGAAAGAGCCCTTCCTATCGGCGCATTATGCATAGTTTATTAACCGGGGAAATTGTCCCGCGCCGGGATACAGTCTCAGAAAGAGCCGTCCGCAGTGTCATCGATACACAATACATCGGAGACATCGGTGCGTGCGCCCTCCCAGTGCATACGCACTGCCCTTACAATCCTGTCTATGCCTGCTACACCTGCAAAAAATTTCACCCCTTTGCAGATGGCCGTCATGAACAAGTGAGAGAAGCGCTCCAACTAGAAGCTCAGCGATTCATTGATCTGGCAGAACAAGCCGGAGACCTCATCCACAACCGGCCCCTCGCTCAGCATCAGATCACCATCCTGGCGGTAAGCGCTACGATTGAGCGCTGTCGGCAGCACACAGAGGATGACGCAGATGGCGCTGTCTAAGGCGAAGCAGAACCTTGAAAGCTTTATTACACAAGAACAGGCTATTTTTCGGTTATTACCGATTTCAACTCCGTGGTCGGAAGCATTTTGGAGAGTCGAAAATTGGCTACCGCAAAGGGATCCTGGCAAACATACACTTACTTTCGAGACCCACCGACATTCACTCGAGAAGACAGGTTATCCTGCCCCGAACAAAGGGCCGCTCCCCTTAGCATTTCAAGAATTCAGTAAGGCCTTGATTGTATATCTGCAACGCACGCGAAATCTGAAGTTTTCAATGGTGGTTGCATACAACATTGCCGTCCGCCGACTCTATAATCCATTATTTGAGCGCGGCGTATCTGCCCCCGCACTATTGACACAGGGCGATTTCGAACGTGTTGTAGGTTTCCTCCGTGAGAGTGGCTACAAAAATTTTTATGACGCAATTTCACATCTACAAGTAATCGCCGATACGATTGATAGTCTGCAGTTAACCGAGATAGCTATCCATTTTGAGCATGATGCGAGACCAGAGAAGCGCCGCCACAATTATATTTCATTGCATGATCCCGATCGTGCGACAAAGCAGCGGAAGTCTAATGACCGGCTGCCTTCTCGCGAGGCGATGGAAGCGTATGCCCTGTGCTCGAATAACCCCTTCAGTGAGGGCGAGGAAATCTTGCTGCGTGTGATCGATTTATTGATCGCAACAGGACAACGGGGTAATGAGGTTGCGGTGATACCTTTTGATTGCTGGATTGAAAGGAATATAAAAGATACTGATGGCAATATTGTAGTTGATGCCCACGGCAAACCTATTATTGAGTGCGGAATAAGATATTTTGCAGAAAAGCAATTCCAATCTCGAGTGCATTGGCTAGCAGAGAGCGATATTCCCCTAGCTAAGCGTGCCATTGAGCGATTAAAAGCACTGACTTCTGAACAGAGGGAGATTGCGGCGAGGCAAGAAAACAACCCAGGGCGTATATGGAGATATTCGCAAGACGAGATTTTGACGGACGATCAGGTCATGGAGTGGCTGGGATTCAGTAACGAACAAGAGTACGGAAGAAATCTCTATCTGTATCTGACCCGAAATGGGATTTTCCCCCAAGATGGCGCAACCTCGTCGAAGGCGGGAAAGATAAAACGGCACAGATATTTAGCAGGTGACATTGAGCGCCTTATAGCTCCAAAACTCAAGGAGCACGTGGCACTTACGGAGTACAATGCAGGCAAATATACTATTTTACTCAAGACCAGCGAAACACTCGCTATCGCTTTTGATGGTCAGTTTCGTTTCGGGGGGCGCGATGAGAATGTGTTTCGAGCGATTCCGCGGCGTGTTACGCTTATTGATATCAATCGAGCCTTGGGAGCTGAACCTAGGTATCCGTCGATATTTACGCGTCGCTCATTACTCGAAGCAGATGGATCGCCAATTCGTTTGACCAGCCACCAACCACGCCACTGGCGCAATACCATCTATCAGCTAACAGGGATGAGCGACGTCCAGCAAGCTCTGGCGCTGGGCAGGAAGAATTTAAAGCAAAATAAGTATTATCAGCATACGACTATTGAAGAGGATGTCGCTGAGCATCAGGAATTCTTAACGTTTAATAGTTATCGTGACCGCATTGACTTTCTTCATACAGAAATTAGAAGGGGGACGATGCAAGGGGCTCTGACCGATAGCTATCACGCACTCTTACAGAGCAAGGGTATAACTACCGCTGAAGCTTTTTTGACTATCCACGCCACGGCATTGCATGTGACTCCATTTGGTGGTTGTGTCCACGACTTCTCACAGGCTCCCTGCCCTAAGCACCTGCAATGCTGGAATGACTGTTCACATCTCCACCTGCTAGGAACACCATCAGAGAAGAATAATCTTCAACAGCAAGCGGATCGGCTAGCGGAATCCATCATCATCATGCGCGAAGCTGGTAGTGGTGAAGCTGGCAGTGACGTCTGGCTAGAGGATCAGGAGCACAAGCTTAAAAATTTGCAGAAAGCACTTGCAACTGATCTTGGGAAGGGGGTACGCCAGGTTTTTCCTTCAGGTCGACCTATCACCGCTTCCAAGGATACCCATCGGCGAAGCTCAGTTTCAGAGGAGTAAAGCATATGGTAAAGAAGAAATTGTTGAGAGGAGCTATTCTATATGAGGCTATTGATGCCCTCCTCTCCGAGATGATCAGTTTGGGATTTGAAGAGCGAATAAAGCATCTGCAGGCCGAAAATGCTGAATTGGTCAAGCAGCGCGACAAACTCTTTGAGGCACTATTTGTTATTTCAAATATTTGCTTGGCGAAAGGATTAGATCTAGAGGAGGTTCTCATTCCACTGCGCAAGGAACTCGACAAGCACTCTCTAAAAGCTACGAATTACTGAGCGATACTGTAAGCGATTTTGTGTATTTGGCCGCGCTATTCAGAGTAACCATTTTTCTGGCCTGTAGCTGCTGCAAAATGCCGGGTCTGATATCCGAGTAGGCTTTTCATCTGTATAGTTATGTCTTCCTGAAGCCCCCACTCAAAAGCTTTTTTATCTAGCTTATGCTCTTTAAATAGCCGCTCAGCTCTTTTTGAGGGTGAATGGATTTTTAGTTGAGCCTCCTGGACCTTAACTACGCTCCTTAGTGCTTTTGCCTTACTGCGACTCAAACACGGAAAGCTGATCAACCTATCCACAAGATATATGGCTCTCCTCGCTTGCAAAGGACTTAAAGACTCACTCGATAATTCGTTGCCAACTAGTTTTTCAGTGTCAAGGTCCCCATACCAAAGCTCCAGCGCGAGTTGTTTCAAAAGCTCAACAGAAGCGTTGCTTAGAGGGCTCCTATAAAATTCTCTGAAAAGGGAGAGAAATTCCCCATCTGTTTTGCACCCTACCCCCATAATTCCTCCAATGTTTGGCTTAGGCCTTTTTGTATATGTCTCTAAATTTTATGCGCCTTTTCTTTTGGATTTGGCCTTCGCAGTACTTATGACCATTAGCCAGTCCATATACGTACGCTAGATGCTTGTCGTGATGATCCTGCGCCTCGCTCAGACTAATTAGATCTTCCATTTTCCAGTTCGAACTTAGATTTAACCAACCAGGGCTTACTAGCTGGACGCTATAGATCACTGTTCGGACACCAATATCTTGTCTCAGGAATTCCTCAAACAGATGGATGTCCGCAATTAGTAGCATTCTACGCATTGGCAGCTCAGCATCTGGCTCAAGGCAGGATACATATAGCCACGGACAATGAAGAGCCTGCTCAATGTAGCGCCATACCTGGACCCCCTCCCCAGAGAGCGTAGCGACGTCAAATCCGCTTATCTCAGCCTGCTTGTGCGTTCTGAACATGGCCATCGCCGTCCAAAATGA